>JBCBYZ010000090.1:0-14019 GCA_039815595.1 Pseudomonadota bacterium
ATTTGGGTGGCCGCCCATCTGAGCGTGGCACGACCATGCCAAACCGGTCTAATGCCTCGCGCGTGTTTTTGATCAACCGCTTACGCAGCTTATTGAATTCAACACCGGTAGGCGCATCGCGAAACAACGTGTGGCAGGCATCGTCATTTTTGTTTGGAGTTTCAGGCGCGAGCAAACTGTCCAAAACGTGCGGTCCCTTTTCATTCGGCAACAAAAAAGAGCCACCCAGTGGGCGGCCCTTTGGAATACTGTGTCTGTAACCCGAACTTAACGTGAGTAAAACTCGACCGTCAGGTTTGGTTCCATGATCACCGGATACGGCACATCGGCAAAGGCCGGGACGGATACAAATGTTGCGGACATCTTGTTGTGGTCTGCAGACACATATTCCGGTACGTCGCGCTCCGGCAGCTGGACGCTTTCCAAAACGATGGCGAGTTGCTTGGAGCGCTCACGCACTTCGATCACGTCGCCGGGCTTGCAGCGGTAGGACGGGATGTTCACGCGCTGACCGTTGACCATAATGTGGCCATGGTTGATGAACTGACGTGCGGCAAACACGGTCGGCACGAATTTGGACCGATAGACGATTGCGTCCAGACGACGCTCCAACAGGCCAATCAGGTTTTCAGACGTATCGCCCTTCATGGCGCTGGCCTGATCGTATGTTTTGCGGAACTGTTTTTCCGAGATGTTGCCGTAGTAGCCCTTCAATTTCTGCTTGGCACGCAGCTGCACACCGAAGTCCGACAGTTTGCCTTTGCGGCCTTGGCCGTGCTGGCCGGGGCCGTATTCGCGGCGGTTCACCGGAGACTTTGGACGGCCCCAGATGTTTTCGCCCATACGGCGGTCAATTTTGTATTTGGTGCTATGGCGCTTGCTCATGGCATTTCCTCAAAAAGTCGCGCCCGCGGACAATCCACGGGCGACGGGAGAAAACGCACCCTCCTTTGCCAGGCCATTTCACCTGACTGACAGGACACCGCGCGCACGCTTTGCGATGGATGTCCACGGGATACGTAGTGCCGCCCCATCGGGAGCGACCGCAGACGGATAAGGCAGGCCCGCGCGCGTGTCAATCGTTTGCTGCAAGGCGTTGTCAGCCCGGCATGTGTTCACTTCAAGCGGGCGTACACATCACCCGAATTAGCCGTATCAGGCAGTTTTTTGAGGTAGTCTTTCATACCTTTTTCACTCAGCCAGTTGGGGCAATCAAAACGGTGCTCCTCACCCAAGCTGAAGTTGAACTCATAGTCTCCCAAGTCCATCAAGCGACTGAGACCATTGTTGGCCACGGTACGTTGCAGGGTGGTAAACTCGAACGACAAAGCGGAAACCGTTTGACTGAGCCCTTTCAATGCTTCCAATTCATACCCCTCGATATCGATTTTGATAAAATCGGGTAGACCGTACTCTTGGATCAAGCGGTCCAAAGTTGTGACCTCTACAGTGGTCGAGGTGTCCCACACCTGGTCATCCCAACCCGGCGCGTTATGGGCTGCTTCCACCAGGTTGGGTGAGAGCGTGGAGACGGTTGGGTTTGAAGAATTAATCCTCATCTCCAAATGCTCGGAGTGCGCGCCGACGGCTTGGCACTTCAGGATCGCTCTTGAATTGCGCCCATGGATCAACCGGAGCGCCCGAAACACATGGGGCTGAGGCTCCAACGCGACAACGCGTGCGCCGAGACGCAGAAAGCTTGCTGTCCTATCGCCAACATGGGCGCCAAGGTCAAAGGCCAGTCCACCCTTGGGCAAAAAATGAGCGTTGAGCCGGTCCATGCGTTTGTTTCGGGCGGTGTCCCGATAGTAGATGTCCAAAGATCGTCCCACGGCAGCGGCGTGTCCCGATGGACGGGCTTTGTGCCGCGCTTTAAGGCGCTTCATGCCATTGGGTCGCTTGTGGGTATTGCGGGTGCTTCGAGACCGTTCAATACACACCCGGCGGTTTGGGCTGTTTGGCGCCACGTGGGCAATGCCTGCCCCGCCCGTTTCGAGGCGTTGGCGATCTGCGTTCTGGAAGTTTGATCCGTTAGCATATGCCGTAAAGCCCCGGCAAAAGCGACCGCACTATCCGGCGGCACCAGCATTCCGGCACTGGCAGGCACAGTATCGGGCACGGCCCCGGTTGCGCAGGACACGATGGGTAAGCCCCATGCCAACGCTTCGTCAAAAACCATACCATAGCCTTCGTACCGGGTGGCAAGGGCAAAGACAGATGCCTGTGCGAACAAACCATCAAGCGGGTTTTGTTCGACGCGTCCTGCCAGTTCCACCCGATCTTTCAGGCCCAATTGATCAACCAAGCCTGCCAAGTCCTTCGCATGATCGGGATCGTGGGCGGAGCCGACAATGACGGCGCGCCATGATAGGTCTGTCATGGTGGCGAGCGCGCGTAGCAGCACATCGTGGCCCTTGCGGGGATGCTGGATGCCAACGGACAGGATAAGCGGCGGAAGGCTCAGCGTTGGCCCGCCGTCAGCATGGTGCGGTCTGGCCGTTATCTCCGTACCGGGTTGAGCGATGGTTATTCTCTCCGCGGGCACTGAATATTGGGTTGCGAGAATATGCGCGGTGTGCCGGCTGGGCACCAGGACTTGGCGGGCAAGAGCGAGATTGTCCCGTTCCGTCTTAAACAGATGATCCCGGCGGGCGGCGGCAAGCCCGGTCTCCAGCGCCAAAGGGTGATGGATCATCGCGATGATGGGTGCCCGAACTTGGGCCAAACCGGCTGTGTCGATCGAGCCGTACACCAAACCATCGAGAATCAGAGCGCGTTCCTTTGGCAGCGCTGCCAGCGCGTCCAACGCGTGCGCCATGTCTTCGCGCGTTGGGTCTGGAAAAGACCCGCCCAACTGGATGTGCAATACGTCGTGGCCGAGCCCGCGTAGCTCTTCAAGCAAGCGCCGTTCATAAATGTAGCCGCCCGTAACCGTGTTGATATCGCCGGGGATCGCAAAGGCTGCACTGCGTAAGTGGGGCTTTGGGTTGGTGGTCATGACACTCAATGGAGTTGTTCCGGCGCATAGGTGGCCAAGACACGTTTTTCCAAAGCGCCAACCGCTCCATAGCCCGCCGCTGATAAAGCAGCGATCAGCACAACGGAACTCCACAGCATATCGTAATCCGACAGCGAGGCGGACAGGGCCATGAGACTGCCAATACCATTGCCGGTCGCCAGCCATTCGACAACGGTCACTGCGAGTATTGAGGCAGGCACGTTCATCCGCGCGGCGGCAAAAAAAGCGGGCAACATGGCCGGAATTCGCACTTGAAACAGCATTTCCTTGGGACCAGCGGCGTAGCTTCTAAACACATCGATAGCCTGCCCGGGCGCTTGTCGCAGCCCGTGAAGACAGGCAACAAAGGTTGGGACAAACACCATGATTGCGACCAGAACGACCGTTCCAACCGCACCCCGTCCGAGCATCAAAACAACCAATGGCGCGGTGATGATGATTGGAACCGAACGCAACGCGATGGCCAAAGGCATCGCCGTGCCCGCAACCGATGGAAACAGGATAAGGCCCATGGCGAGCGCGGCCCCGGCGGCCAACCCTGCCAGATAGCCGGGTAACAAAAATAGCGCCGTTTCCGCCAAGGCTTTGCCCAGGGTCGCGCGGGTGATACTGGCGTCCGGTGCCAAAAAGAGCGCGTCGAAGACGTCCAGCGGACCTTTGGCAAAAAACGGGTTCAGACTGAACAGTTTTAGGAGACCCCACCAGAGTATCACAGTGGCGATGACGATCATGAGCGCTGTGCCTAGCCACCCGAAACGTCCAAAAGATCGATGGCTCGTTGGCGGCGATGCCAAAATAACCGGGGGATCGTCCTGCAAATACGGACGGGCCAACCACCCAACAGCGAGATAACTCAACACGGCAACAGCGGTTGCAATCGTCGCCAAAGCCCAGGTGAGATCGACATTCATGCCGCGCATGGCCCGCAAGGTCAGCACACCCATGCCGCGTTCTGCGCCGGTGAATTCCCCCACCATAGCACCCAGCAAAGCGGCGGGTGCTGCAATCTGCAAACCTGCCACGAGATAGGGTAAAGAGGCCATACCGCGCACATGCAAGAGAGCCGCCCAGCGCCCGCGCCCATAACTGCGCACCAAATCCAGCCAACCGGACGGCAGCGCGCGCAAACCCACCAAAAGCGGAATGAGGGTCGTGTAATACACGGCCAGTGCGGCCAATACGATTTGCGGCCAAGGTCCCGGACCAAAGACGACGCGCAGGATTGGGCCCGTCGCGACCAGCGGCAAACAAAAGACAATGAGCGCCAGACCCCGCACCATGGCATCACTCTTTGGCCAGACCACCACGAGGATTGCGAGCACAATCGCAGCCAGATTACCGATCAAAAACCCGGCGGCGGCATTTGTGAGGGTCACACCCAGTGCGCGGCTGAGGAGATCAAAATTCTGATAGATGAACACGACGATGGTCGATGGCGCGGCGAGAACGTATGAACCGGCCAAAGCGTTCGCCGCCAGTTCCCAAACCACCAAGGCAATTAACGGACCAATACACTTCGCGTGTACCGGCTTCCGCTGTCGGACTGGAATGAGGTCGGCCACAGCTTTTGCAACCGTCACTGCGCAGCCTGCAAGGCATGGCCCGCCATGCCCTTAGTCAGGGCGTCAAACACCGCATCCACCAGTTCAATATAGGCTGACAACCGCGCCGTGTTGGCGTTGCGGGGACGAGGAATATCGACGGCGATATCGGCCACGATTTTGCCGGGACGAGCCGACAGAACGAGAATGCGGTCGCACAGCATCACCGCTTCGCTGACAGAATGGGTAACAAGGATGGTGGTGGCTCCCCTCGCCTCCCACAATTTTGGCAAGTCGTGGACCAATTGTTGGCGTGTCAGTTCATCGACGGCTCCAAAGGGCTCGTCCAACAACAGCAAATCCGGCTGCGTGGACAATGCCCGTGCAATGGCCGCCCGTTGTCGCATACCGCCGGACAATTGCGCAGGACGTGTGTCGGCAAATCCGTCCAGGCCGACCAATTGGATCAACTGATCCACCTCACCATCATCGACTGGGCGACGGGCGAGCCCCAAGGCCAACTCGATATTTTTGCGCACAGAGCGCCATGGCAACAAAGACGGGTCCTGAAACGCGATGGAAAGGCGCGCCGCGCTCAGCATATGCGCCGGTGGCGCACCGTCGATGGAAACGGACCCGGCACTGGGCTCCTCCAAACCGGCAACAATGCGCAAGAGCGTGGACTTGCCGCAGCCGGACGGTCCCACCAATGCGGTGGTCTGACCGGCTGCAAAGCTCACATCCGTTGGACGCAGCGCCTCAACGCCAGAGGAAAAGGTCTTGGCGAGCCCGGAACAGACGACAGAGACAGACACGAATGCGATCAGGCCCCGTGCACTTCTTCCAAGATTGACCGGTCCCACAGAGCGGGCGTCACAGTGCGATCCAGCAGCGCAAGCGTCTTGATGTTTTCAGCCACCGTTTCGTCCGTCCACCAGCCAAAGCCGTTGGCCTCTGTGAGATCGGAGAACATCAAAGGCACCTGGCGGGCCGCTTGAAGAAGCTGTGTTGGACGGTCCAGCCCGGCATCGGGATATTTAGCCAATGTCAGATCGGTCGCCGCAACCGTATCCGTCTTGTAGGTGTCCCAACCACGCACTTCGCCCTTCATCAACGACACCACATCGGCGCGGCGGGTTTTGATGCTGTCTTCTGTTGCGATGTAAGTCTGTGAGTGAACCGCATAGCCGTGATCCGCCAGCAGCATGGTAACGTTATCGACACCCTGCACGGTCAGCGCCACCGGCAAATCCGTTTCCCAAGCCAAGAGGCAATCGACCTCACCGGCCACCAAAGGTTGGGGGGAGTATTGTGTCGGCACAATTTTGATCGCGTTGATATCAACGCCGTTCAATGTGCACAGCGCCTGCAGAACCGGGGTGTTGGCGAGGGCCATTCCGATGCGTTTGCCCACCAGATCGGCAGGTTTGTTGACAGGGTTCTTAGTCAAAGACGTGATGGCGAACGGGTTCTTTTGCATGGCAACACCGATAATCTTAAACGGTGCGCCTTGGGCGACAGCGGCTGCGGTGTAATCGGCCGCGGAAATGCCCACCAGTGCAGCGCCGGAGACGACGGGCGGCTCCACCGGTGCGTTGGGCCCGCCGGACAGCAATGTGACATCAAGACCAGCGTCTCTCCACCAGCCACGGTCCTGCGCAATATAACTGCCGGCAAATTGCGTCGAATGCAGCCAAGACAGTTGCAGGCTCACCGGTGTGGCAGACGTTGACTGCGCCTGCGCAAGACCACCCGCAACTGTGTTACCCAAGGCAGCGGCCCCCAAGGCGGCACCGCCGGTTGCTAGCAGGCGACGGCGCGTCAGTGTGCTGGCAGATTTCATTTCATATTCCTTTGATTGCAAGTGATCTTGTTATTGTCTGCATTCAAGCGCTTTGGCACTTTGGCTCACCCGTTTTAGTGTCATCGTGTTCCCCGGCAACAGATGCATTTGGACGCAGCCATGCAAGCACTAAACCAGGCAGGACGGATACCAAGAAGACGAGGCCGAAGGTTATGCTGGTGGCAAGCCCCTGCCCCGCCGTGGCTCCAAAAATTGGGAACAGCGCTGCAGCGACGCCCTCGCGCGGCCCCCAGCCGCTTATGGAGAGTGGAAGCAACATGGCAAACAGAATAAGTGGCACCAAGACGGCAAGCGTGATCAAACCGAAGTGAACGCCCAAAGCGGCAGCGCAAAACCCGAAGGCAGCAACATTGCAAATGGCTGTACCCAAGCTGAGCATCATCTGCGGACGCCGGACTTCGGAGGCAAAGATGCAAGTGTACAGTGGGAAGAGCAGTCTGCGCACACGGCTGCTGGAATCCTTGTGCCATAAAAAGACGATAGCCGCACATGTGGCGACGATGAGCGCGATGCCAAAACCCCACAGTATACCGGAGACCAAGGCCCGCGCTGAACTGCCATCGACAGGATAAACAAGTGCGGCGCACAGCCCTCCGACGAGCACTGCAACCAGACCTATCTGGCCCGCCAAGCGTTCAAACAGGACGGATTGGCCAGCGGCCATAAGACCTGCTTGACCTCGCGCTCGCACGGCCCTGCCGGCGTCGCCCAGCACACCACCCGGCAGAGACTGATTCACGATCAGCGACAGGTAGTATTCCTGCACCGCCTGTGGGACGGACAGGGTAATACCGAGACGCCCAGCGGTCATCCGCCAGCGCAGTGCCGACAAGATGGTTTGAAGCGTCAGCGCGGCGGCGGCGGCAGCCAACCAGCGCCAATCAGCCGATGCCAGCAAACCGACCGCCTCATTCCAATCGACTGACAACAGCAGCCAGACTGCAATCGCCAAAAATGTGATGATCTGGATAGCTTGGAGAAGTCGCTTTCTATGTTGTATCAGCGGGCGCATGATCATTTGTCGGCCAACCCATTCGTCTTGGGGGAGAAAGCGTCCAATATCAGATTGCGCATCGCGTTCATGGGCATAAGCGCCGCATCATCAGGCGGAAGAAGGCCGGGATAAGGCGCTGCTTGCGACAAACCCGACGTGAGCGCCTGCGGTCCAATCACATGGATGGGCACGTGGGGACGATTGTCCAGAGCCACAAATTGCGCCGCTTGGTGATCACCCACCACCAAGATCAATGGCGGGTCAGCCGCGTGCAAAACAGCATATTCGAACACGGTTTGAAGAGCGTAGTCTACCGCCGAGCGATACTGTGTCCTCACCCGATCCCGATCGCGCCATACCACCTCAGGAGCATCACCAGACGCGGCCATGTGCGCAAATACTCTACCATCGCCAACGCTGTCCCACGGTAGGAAGGTCGGCACGGGCACCCAAGGTGCATGGGACGAGACCAACACAACTTGTGCAAACAGGTTGCGCCTATCTGTACCGTCCCTCACCAACCGGTCCAGCGCGGACAGTGTGAACTGGTCCGGCATGGTCACCCAATTGAAGCTTGGCCCGCGATAGCCAAGGTCTTTTGAAACGAGCACCCGTTCAAAGCCCATGGTTTTGGATTCAGGCCATTCCAGCGTAATCTGCGGCATGACGGTGGCGGTGCGAAAACCGCTGCGACTTGCGTGGTGAAACAGCGTTTGCCGACCGCTGGACAAGGCAGCCGCGTAGCTGACCTGATTATCGATCCACAAGCCGTTGGAAAAGGTTGCATGGGCGAGCCAGCTTTGCCCGCCGCTGGTGGGGGATGTGAGAAACCCGGAGTACATGGACAGGCCCAAGCCGCTCAATCGCGTCTGATAGGTCTGTAGGGTCTTGCGGTGCACATCGGCATAAAATGGCGTATCGAAACTGGTGCGCCCATAGCTTTCAACAAAGACGATCAGCACGTCCCGGTCGATTGCGCTGAGCAACCCCGTTCTGTCTGCATACGGGTCTCGATCCACTTCCTCTCGGAAAGCCCGCAGTCGTGCCACAGTTTTGCGCATGAGCAGCGTGCGTTCCACCGCGATGCGGGACGTCAAAGCGACACCGGGGGGCGAAGAACCGAGGTTCCAGCGGCCCATTGTATGCCCGACGTCTGCAACGGCCCAGCCGGTTGCCAGCACAGCAGCGAGCCCTGCGAATTTCCTGCTGCTGTTTGACAAGCCGAGACGTGCCCACACCCCCGTGGCCCACCACAACAGACTGCCGAAGGCTATGATCGCCAAAACGGCGAGAACAACGGCAACACTTCCCAAAAAAGCGCCCAAAGTGCCCATCAACAGACGGACAAACGCTTCCACCAGCGGAAAGTCGGACACCGGATTAAACGGTCTTGAAAGCGCGTTATAGCTGACAAAGTCCGCGGATTTGAGGATCACCATCAGCGTCAAAACGACAACCATCAGCAGGCGCACAGGTTTTGCCAGAACCGTTCCACCCAGCGCTATTAGCGCCAACACGATCGCCGGAAGTTCCAAGGGAAAAACGCGCCAAAGGCCCCATCCAACGGAGGCCGGATGGTTGGGCAACATCACGACCGCGTAAAACACAAGCGTAGCGCAAAAGAGTGCCAGCAAACCGCCACGTCCCAACGCCGTCATCCGCGCCGGGCCCACAACCAATAGATATCACGCGCAAACGACCAAATGATTGCAGCGACCGCGATGATTGCCACGGTTTGCTCAACGACAGACCCTGCGACACCTGACAAGGGCGACACCAAAAACAGCAAAGCGGCTATCTGAACAACACAGACCAGCTTGCGGGAAAACCGCTCCGGCAGATCTCTTGATAGCCATGAAAACGGCAGCTGAGCGATCAAGAACAGATACCGTGGCAGCCCCAAAAACAAAACGTAGACACCCAGTGCCCCGCCTTGAAAGGCATGAATTGCCAAGGCTAGCGCCAAGACCGAATCGACCTCGACGTCGAACCGGGCACCAAAACTGGAGACCCGCCCCTCGCGACGGGCCAGCCACCCATCAGCCCCGTCCAAAACAAATGCGGCGCAGGCCAACATGAACACCGCCCAAGGCACACGCATGGAGGCCAGCAACGCTCCGACCAAGACTGCGGTCAGCACCAAACGAACGAGGGTGACCGTATTGCACGCCCCCATGGACGGATGTGGATAAGATTTGCGCATGGCGTTCCAAGCCAGCGCGCTTGCAAGCGCGTAAAACAGGGAAGCAACGAAGACCCCTGCTCCGCTCGGCTCGTCGAACACCAACGACGAAAACGCCGCGACCGCAGGCAGCCCAAACGAGGCCATGATAGCGAACTGCACAGCCGGTCGCGCACGACCCAAAACACTCGGTTCAATCATTGCTGATGGGCATGGCTGATGCGCAGGGCTGATCGGCTTGGTTTACGTGCCACGCCAAACCCCACAAAGGCTCTGCCCGTGCGCGTATGCGAAGTCTGTTCCAAAAAATCATACCGTTTCAAACGAACCTCTTGCCCATCGAACGGAATTGGGACGAGACTGGCAAGAGGGGCATGATTTCATTTCCTGACCATAGTGAGGCCATTCACCGATGACAATTCCAGCCCAGACGGACAGCGGTGGTGATTTACCCTCCGAAACCAAAAAAGCGCCGTCCTACAAAGCGCCTGCAAAATTCATCCACTGGATCATGGCCGCGCTTATTTTGCTCATGATACCCGTTGGCGTGCTGATGATCCAAGACGGTTTGCCGCGCTGGCTGCAAAACAACCTGTTCATTTTTCACAAAAATATGGGGGTTATCCTCCTGCTCCTGATCGTTGTGCGCATCGCCTATCGCTGGCGCAACACACCACCACCGGTGCCCCCACACCTTGTCGCATGGCAGGCCAGAATTGCGGGTTTAACCCACGGTCTGCTCTACGCGCTTTTGGTCATTATGCCTCTTTCGGGCTATGTCCGTGTTCGCGCGGGCGGCTTCCCAATTGAAGCATTGGATGCGATGGGCATTCCCGCCCTCGTGCCTCGATCCGACGCATTGGCCGCCTTTGCCAAATCCACGCACTACTATGGATCATGGGCCATCTGCATCCTCGTCGCCATGCATATCGGCGCCGCCCTGCACCACGCCATGATCAAACGAGACGGCGTGTTCTCACGCATGTGGCCGGGACACTAAGACGCTTGACGGCGTTCATTATGAAAACGGGGATGCAAACCCCCAATCGTCACCGCACGGCTGGTTGATCTTGCGCATGACCTATCTCGGGATCGACATCGGCACATCGGGTGTCAAAGCACTCTTGATGGACGCTGAACAGACTATCATCAGCGTTGGTATGGCTCCGCTTACCGTCTCTCGTCCCCACGCAGGGTGGTGCGAACAGGACCCTACGGACTGGATCGGCGGGGTTAGAATGGCACTTGAAAAGGTACGCCGCGATGCGCCCAAAGCCTACAGCGCGGTTGCTGGTCTGGGACTGTCCGGCCATATGCACGGCGCAACGCTACTAGATAAAAATGGTAGAGTTCTGCGCCCCTGCATCCTTTGGAACGATACGCGCAGTCATGCTGAAGCGCAGATTTTGGACAATAACCCGGCCTTCCGAGCTATCACGGGCAACATCGCCTTCCCCGGTTTCACGGCACCTAAGCTCGCTTGGGTGAAAGACCATGAGCCGTCGATCTTTGCCTCCGTTCACAAAGTGCTGTTGCCTAAAGACTATGTGCGACTTTGGCTCACCGGCGAGTACGTGTCCGAGATGTCGGATGCGTCCGGAACATCGTGGCTTAACGTAGCCGAGCGCGACTGGTCGAATGAGCTTTTGAACGCCTGCGATCTTGGTCGCGAGCATATGCCAAACCTTATTGAGGGCACAGATGTATCGGGCGTGATCTTGCGGGAGCGGGCCTCTCATCTCGGACTGCCCACTCATGTGAAGGTCGCAGGCGGTGCAGGGGACAACGCAGCCTCAGCGATCGGCATGGGCGCAATTAACAATGGCGACGCATTCTTGTCCTTGGGCACATCCGGCGTCCTGTTTGCCGTCAATGATGTCTATAGCCCGAACGCCAATAGCGCAGTCCACGCCTTCTGCCACGCACAACCCGAAAGCTGGCACCAGATGGGTGTTACTCTCTCCGCGGCAGATTCGTTGAATTGGCTGGCAACCATTACAGGCAAAACACCGGCTCAACTAACCCAAGCCCTACCGGGTCAGTTGAGCGGACCCTCCGACATTACGTTTTTGCCGTACCTGTCTGGCGAGCGCACGCCCCATAATGACGCAAAAGTACGCGGGGTTTTTGCGGGGTTGAACCATACTTCTGACACCACCGCTCTCACAAGGGCCGTTATCGAGGGTGTCAGTTTCGCCTTTAAGGATTGTCTCAATGCCCTTGGAGCGGCTGGGACCCGTATCCATCGGGCAACGGTTGTCGGCGGCGGGTCAAAATCAAGATATTGGTTGCAGACCTTGGCAACCGTGCTGAACATCCAACTGGATGTGCCTCAAACAGGCGACTTCGGAGCAGCCTTCGGCGCGGCACGCTTAGGCTTCATCGCAGCGAGTAAAGAGCGAGTGAAAGGAGTCTGCAAAAAGCCAACCCTAATGCACTCCGTGGAGCCGATAAACAGTCTGACGACCCAGTACGCCGAGGCCCAATCACTATACAGAGCGCTGTATCCAGCCATCAACAATTGGCAGCAGAATTGATGGGCGGAAGGCCTGAAGCGCCGTTAACGCAAACCGACGCGGAACTGTAAGAGGCTTAAAACTGACTATGCAAATGGCACGAGAATCATAAATTGCAGCACCCACACGGACTCGTACTGGACAATCATGTGTTTGAAAAAATGCAATAATTTCTCCTTTCAATCCCTTAGAACCCCCAATGATACCCCCAAGTCGATGCAAAATTGGCGTTTCTAGGCGTTCGATCAGTTCAGCGACGCCGTTGTGGGATCGTATGACACTCCCTTGATCGAGCCATCCCGAATGCGTTCAACAGCATCGTCAATCGCAAACAGTGGAACCAAGAACCACTCTCTTGGTGTGACGGGATTTCGGAAGCGATCTTTGATTTCAATTTCAAGTCGTGCCCGCTCGAACACACGGTGCAACAGGTTTTCCAGTTTCACACGGTTGATGTTGAAAAGCTCATAGGTGGTGACGATCTCGACATCCGCCATCAAGAAGGATGGGTCCAGCTTGGCATTGGCGACACGGCGCTCGACACTTCCGCCTGTGACGCCGATCTTGTGCAGCAGGTCGCGGTTCCGTGCAACGATGGGCAGGTCTGATTTGCTGCGCAAGACATAGATTATGCCACTGGCCTCATCGCCTTCCACGGTCATGTCAGTGAAAAGAGGGCCTGCTGTTGGGTCACTGATCGTGCGACTGCTTTTGTCCTTGGATATTGCCCTGTGCAGCGACCGCATCAGCAGATTGCTCTCAGTTCCATTGTCGAACACGACACGCAGACGAGCATCCCAGTCGCCATAGTCCTGCTTGAACTGCTCTCCGACCTCGGCAACGTATGCTTTCTGACCAGACAGGATGTAGAAACGCCCCGCCTCAATTTCGGCACTTGTCTCCGGTGGCCGCGTCGTGCGCAATCCAGCATCTAACTCAGCCTGCACCTGTTTGAACAACGGCTCAAACTTATCGAAGTCTTCACAGCGATCACGGTTGGCAATCTCTTCGGCGGCGCGTTTCTTCGCTACAGGACGAACATGACGGAGTTCGGTTATGTCGGGCGCTGCATCTTCTAGGTCTTCAAGATCAGACGCCAATGCATCTAAATCAGTGTTGTCCTCGTCTTCCGCCTCAGCGGGTTCCACACCGTGCAATAGTCCCTGATGATCCAATGCTTCAAGTAATGCGCGAAATTCAGCACGGCCTGCCAAACGTTGCAGTCGCACTGCGTAAAGGCGCTCAAAGATATCGTAGTCCGCCCCATGGCGCGGTGGGTGCCCCGCCGTTTCAACAAAGCGTTGGATATCCTCGAAACCAGCAATGACCCGTTCTTCAATAGCGGACCGCGCAACAGGCTTCTTCTCGACATCGAACTCGGCAAGATCATCTGCAAGAGCGTCCAGATCATCACTCATAACGACCTTCCTTGCGGAAACGCATGAATGCAGTTGCACCTTCAGCCATCAGACGTTCATAGGGGTCCGTTGCGGTCACAGATGGCGAACGGCCTAAATCCTTTTTGAATTTGCTGGCTCGTTTGGCCCACGTCACCGCCTCGTCAGGCTTAACGGTGTTGCGCTTAGCAGCTATCACCGAAGCCACCTGTTTCAAACTGTCTTCGTCCATTGACTTTGCCAAGATCGAATAGGCTTCACCAAACGGGTTGATCGCATCATTTAGATCAATGTCCAGATCGCGCACGCTCAGTGCAAACTTGCGCACACCATCGATCAAGGCCGTGTTCGCTGACAGTGTGTCTTCGTTGTTCAGCACGGCAGCCTTTGCCCCCTGCGTGATGTTCAACGCAGCTACAGCCCTTTGCCTGACGGCCTCCACATCACTTTCTTCCAATTCGGGGTAACGTGGACTTGTCACGGTTTTGTTCCGTGTCCTTGAATTG
>JBCBYZ010000054.1:0-20666 GCA_039815595.1 Pseudomonadota bacterium
CTGTCAGCACAGTGTGCGCCAAACATGCCCTTTAACAAGGGCGGAAATGCGCGATGAATTGTGCTTTAAGCGACGTGTTGCAAGTACCAGCCTCCTCGACAATAACATGCCAGGGGCGCAACGCCTTATGGGCGCACAATGTGATCGCGTCGGCGGCACGGGTTTGACGGTGCAAATGGGGGATCAGCGACTATGCTTTTGGGATGTATCGGGGATGATTTTACCGGCTCCAGCGACCTCGCCAACACATTGGCGAAGGAAGGGATGCGGGTTGTCCTATACACAGGCACGCCCTTGGAACAAGCCTCGGACGAGGTCGATGCCGGGGTTATCGCGCTGAAATCCCGCTCCATCGACCCTCAACACGCTGTGGCGCAATCTCTTGAGGCACTCGCATGGCTAAAAGCGCAGGGCTGCACACAGTTTTTGTTCAAATATTGCTCGACATTTGATTCCACCTCGGACGGAAACATTGGGCCTGTGGCGGACGCTCTTGCGGACGCACTGGACGCCAAAGCTGTGATCGCCTGCCCGGCTTTTCCCGGCACGGGACGGTCGGTCTATCAAGGTCACTTATTCGTCAACGATACGCTCTTGAGCGAAAGCGGGATGCAGAACCACCCGCTCACGCCGATGACCGACCCCGACCTTCGGCGATGGCTCGCGCCGCAAAGCGGTAATCCGATTGCCCATATCGATGCGCAGACCGTGTTTTCAGGATCAGGCGCAATCCGCAACGCGCTGGCAGAGATTGCCGACAAAGGGCGGCATTTGATCATCGTGGATGCCATCCGCGATGAAGACCTGCGCGCCATCGGCCATGCTGCCTCAGAACAGGTTTTGATCACCGGCGGGTCAGGGATCGCGCTTGGCCTTCCAGATAACTTCAAGCGCGCGGGCGTGTTGAGCGTCGCCCAGAACGCATGGAGCGGAGAGACGGGGCCGTGCGTGATCCTGTCCGGTTCCTGCTCCATCGCAACGCGCAAGCAACTTGAAATCCATTCCAAGGACCACCCGGCTCTGGAAGTTGAGGCTGGCGCGGTTCTCAACGGTGACATGACGTCCCAAAAAGCGGCTCAGTGGGCTTTGGCCCAAACCGGCTTGCCCGTCATTTACACTTCGGCTGATCCAGAAGCCGTGAAGGCCGTACAAGCCAAACACGGACGAGAGCGGTCGGCGGAGGCGCTGGAAGCATTTTTTGCGGAAACGGCGCGGCACCTCACAGCAGGCGGCGTGACCCGGCTTATTACGGCGGGTGGAGAAACCTCCGGCGCAGTTGTCGAGGGTCTGGCGCTCGGCCAGTTAGAAATTGGTCCGGAGATCGACCCCGGAGTGCCTGCGCTTAGGGCTGGGTCTGATCTGGTGGTGGCTTTGAAGTCCGGCAATTTTGGAGCGCCCGATTTCTTTGCCAAAGCGGCGGCAAAACTGGCGGGCGGCAAAGACTAAGTGGCCGTTCATGCAACGAGCGATTTTTGAGGAGGAACGACACAATGACCGATTTACCCGATCAGATGGAACGCGTGGTCTTGGCCGCACGACCCGTGGGCGCACCCAAACCCACCGACTTTCGCCATGAACACGCTCCCATGCCTACACCGGGTTCAGGCGAAATGCTGGTGCGGGTGATCTGGCTTTCCCTCGATCCATATATGCGCGGGCGCATGGATGATTCCAAAAGCTATGCGGCTTCCGTGCAGATCGGCGATGCGATGGAAGGCGGTGCTGTTGGTGAAGTCGTGGTCTCCAACAATTCCAACTTTCCCGTGGGCAGTTTTGTCGAAGGTCGTTTCGGCTGGCAAAGCCATGTCGTGAGCGACGGTGAAGGTGTGCGCATCCTCGACCCGTCCGTTGCGCCGATCTCCACAGCCGTTGGCGTGTTGGGCATGCCCGGTCTGACCGCCTATGTGGGTTTTAACACCCATGGCCGCCCGCAGGCCGGTGAAACGCTGGTGGTGGGTGCGGCCACAGGGGCCGTTGGCTCGCTGGTGGGCCAATTGGCCAAGGCACAAGGGCTGCGCGTGGTCGGTGTTGCAGGCGGCGCAGACAAGTGTGCGTTTGCCGTCGATCAGTTGGGATTTGACGCCTGCGTCGATCACCGATCCTATGAAGACGGCCGTGCGCTCCGCTCAGCTCTGGGCGCGCACTGCCCGGACGGGGTGGACATTTATTTTGAAAACATCGGCGGTAAGACGCTGGAAGCCATCATCCCGATGATGAATATCCATGGGCGCATTCCGGTCTGCGGCATGATCTCCTGGTACAATGCCAATGTGCTGGGGGAAGGAGGTGGCGCTTTTGACGGGCCGAACCTGTTGCCAAAGGCTTGGCGCACCATTCTCGTCAACCGCCTCTCCGTCCGCGGTTTCATCATCTTTGATCACTATGACCAATACCCGGCATTCCTGTCCGACGTGGCACCGATGATCAAAGATGGAACCGTGCATTACCGCGAAACAATCGCAGACGGATTGGCCAGCGCGCCGGATGCCTTCATCAGCATGTTGGGCGGCGGTAATTTTGGGAAGCAGTTGGTGGCTGTCTCCCCCGACCCGACGAGACGTTAAAGGCGCTCCGCGTCCAACACCTTTTGCTGCCAATGGCCATCTGATGGGGTCACGTGGATCGGCAGCGCATTGGGCATGGGGCTCAAGGCTGGAGTTATCGCCACATATTCATGGGCGGCGCGCCACAATCCGCCATGGGCAACGATGAGGGTGTTGGGACCGCGTGCAACCGCGCGGGCCATGGCGGCCCACACCCGCGTGTGAAACTGCGCGAAAGTCTCGCCGTTGGGCGGATCGTAATCCCCGGTCCAATACTGCGCCAACCATGGTCCGTGGGGCTCGCCCTGATGATCGCCCAAATGACATTCCATCAGCCCGTCATCAAACTCGATGGGCAGGCCATGATGCTTTGCGACGGCCTCGGCGGTGTGGCGCACGCGCGTGAGCGGGCTGGCGATGATGCGCTCTATGGGTTCGGCCTTGAGAAGGTCGCCTGCCCGCACTGCCTGTGCTTGCCCGGTTTCGTTCAGACTTGAATCAAACTGACCCTGGGTCATGCGGTTTTTGTTCCAATCCGTTTCGCCGTGGCGCAAAAAATAAAACGGGTGCTCAAATCGGCTCATCGGAAAAAGGCTTTCAGCTTTGTGGGAAACGGTCTGCATGGTAGCGCTCTGGCACTTTGAACTATCACGAGCGACCAGTGCCCACCATGCCAACGGATAAGACAATCTCACGACAGCGCACGGATTATGCATTTTGGACGGATGTCACCATCCGCTACAGCGATCAGGACCCGATGGGGCACGTCAACAATGTCGCTATTGCCGCGTATTTCGAATCCGGTCGCATGGGTCTACTCGAAGAGGTTTTTCGCGAAACCGGATTACCAGACCGCGGCATGGTGCTGGCGCGTTTGGCCATCGATTACCTTCATGAGATCACAATGGACTTTGCTGGTCAGTCCATCGCTGTTGGCGGTCGCCTCGCCCGCGTTGGCGGCCGCTCCATGACCACGCATTACGCGCTGTTTAAGGGCGACAAATGTTGTGCGGTGTCTGAAAGTGTCAATGTGTTTTTCAACCCTGAGACGCGGAAGTCTTCTGCCCCGGGCCAGGTGTATCTGGATGCGATGAACCGGTATTCTAAGGGGTATTAGGGCGCATTGCGCCCCTCTCCCCCCTTGCGGGGGAGATGTCCCGCAGGGACAGAGGGGGGGGCGATGTTGCTCTTAATCCGCCGCTAAACCAAAGCCGCTTGTACCAGCGCTTTGAGTTCCGCACGGTTGGGGTACGCGCTGGACGGGATGAGTTGGGTGAAGAACACGCAATTGAGATCGTTCACAGGATCAGTCCAAAAATACGTGCTGGCCATGCCACCCCAACCGAAGTCACCCATCGATCCAGGCGTGCGGGTTGCTGCGGGGTCAAGCACGCTGGCCCCGCCAATGCCGAAGCCCATGCCAACCATGGGCATTTCGGCAAATGAGGCCGGGCCCATGGAGGCGATGTCTCCGGGCAAGTGGTTGCGGCGCATGAACTCTACAGTCTTGTGTCCGAGCAGTTTCTCACCACCCAGCGACCCGCCTTGGCGGATCATCTCTCCAAACCGCATGTAGTCGTCCAGCGTCGAAAGCAGACCGCCGCCGCCGGAATACATCTGAATTTTGCCGTCCAGGTAGTAAGACGTGGCAGCATAATCGTTGCACCAAAGAGCGTCCTCCGGCGTTTTCATGAAGCAGTCTGCGAACCGCTCGATCTTATCGTGAGGCAGAGCGAAGGACGTATCCTGCATGCCCAACGGATCCAAAATTTGCTCTTGAAAAACCGTGGCCAGGCTCTTGCCAGTCATCACCTCCAGCACACGGCCAATGATGTCGATCCCGACCGAATAATTCCAACTGCTGCCGGGCTGAAACGCCAAAGGTACGGATGCCAAAGCCGCCGCAGCATCAGCCAACGTGCCTAGATCAGCCCCGAAGTCCAGTTTGTGTTCAGCATAGTGCTCAGCCAGAATTCCGGGATTAAAACTGTAGGACAGCCCGCTGGTGTGGGTGAGCAACTGGTGCAGCGTGGGGGATGGTGCAGGCTCGACCTGATCCAAACGTTCCGCACCCGGCACAAGAGCGGTCATGTCGCCAAATTCTGGAATGAAGGCGCTGACCGGTGCTTCAAGATGCACGAGGCCCTTTTCCACTTGCATCATCATGGCCACGGACGTGACCAGTTTGGTCATGGAGTAAATGCGCACAATCGTATCGCGCTCATATGGCTTGGCGCGCTCGGCATCGCGGTGACCATCCATGGCGCAAAGCACAGTTTCGCCGCCCTTGGTCAGCAGCAGCGACGAACCGGTGTAACGACCGATCTCCCGGTTGCGGGCCATCCATGTTTCGATACGCGCAAGGCGGTCGGGGTCAAAACCCAGACGGGCAGCGTCCGCAGAGGTGGCGCTCATACTTCCAGCCATTCCTTGCGAATGTCCTCGTCCGCCTGCAGGTCCGCGGGCGTGCCCTCAAACACCATCTGGCCGTGGCCCATCACATAGACCCGCTTGGAAATCTTGAGCGCGATGGTGAGTTTTTGCTCTACCAGCAGGATCGATACGCCGCGCGCTGCGATCATCTCGAGCATTTCACCCACCTGCTGCACGATCTTCGGTGCCAACCCTTCAGTGGGTTCATCAATCATGATCACCGACGGATCGCCCATCAGCGTGCGGCAGATCGTAAGCATTTGTTTCTCGCCGCCGGACAGAACCGAGGCTTCCACTTCGGCGCGGGTTTTCAAGTTTGAAAACTGTTCAAACATGTCGTCGATGGACCAACGACCCGCACCATCCTTCTGACCGGGCTTGAGACCCAACATCAGGTTTTGGCGTGTTGTCAGGCCGGGGAAAATGTCCCGGTTTTCCGGCACGTAACCCAGCCCGTGCATGGCAATCTCATAGGGTTTCTTGCCCGCGATTTCTTCGCCCTTGAAGCGGATGGAACCCTGCGGTTCGACCTCACCCATAATCGCTTTGCAGGTGGTGGATCGGCCCACGCCGTTGCGGCCCAGCAGGGCGACGATTTCACCCTCACCCACAGTGAGGTTGACCCCCTGCAGAATGTGACTTTTGCCGTAATAGGCGTGCAGATCATTGACTTCGAGCATGGGCTAAGCGTCCTCAACTTCATCCTCGGGAGCACCCAGATAGGCCTCCTGAACCTTGGCGCTGCCACGCACTTTTTCCGGTACATCGGTCTCGATAATCTCGCCATAAACCAGCACGGAGATGCGGTCTGCCAAATCGAAGATCACGCCCATGTCGTGTTCGACGATGACCAATGTGCGCTGCTCGGTGACCTTGCGGATCAAGTCTACAATGTAGGCCGTCTCCGATGTGCTCATGCCCGCGCAGGGCTCGTCCAGCATGATGATATCGGCTCCGCCCGCGATGGTGATGCCGATTTCCAAGGCGCGCTGCTCGGCATAGGCGAGCATGTCCGCCAAATCATTGCGGCGGTGGGACAGATTGATCTGTTCCAGAATTTCCTCGGCCCGACGGGTCACATCGTGTTGCCGATCGACGAGATGCCAGAACGAATATTTGTAGTCCATCGTCCAAAGCAGGCCGCAGCGGATGTTTTCAAACACCGTCATTTTCGGAAAAATGTTGGTGATCTGAAACGAACGGGACAGGCCCATTCGGTTGATCTCATAGGGCTGCATGCCGGAGACATCGTTGCCGTGGAGGTAGACGCCCCCGACGGTCGGCACATATTTGCCCGTGATCAGATTAAAGAGCGTGGATTTGCCAGCGCCATTTGGGCCGATGATCGCGTGCCGCTCGCCCACCGGGATCGACAGGTTAACGCTTTGGATGATCTTGGCGAGGCCGAAACTCTTGCTGAGATCGCGCAACTCAATCGCCGGTGTGCCAGCCTGTGGTGCCGTTGCGGTGTTGGAAGACGCGCTCATTCCCCCGCCTCCAGTCTTGTCGGTTCCAGGTGCGTTGGTTCAACGTGATTTGCCTGATCCCAAGCTTCTTTAATGCCGGGAGCCATGTGGGCGATCAGGAACCAGCATGCGCCCGCAACAGCCAAGGCAACAAGAAGTGGCGTCCAAGCGTGGGAATCCACCGTAAACCCAAACAGGTTCATCGTGGTGTCCCCCACACCGGCCTCGCGGGCGTGGAACATGAGTTCGAACACGGCTGCCAAGGACAGGATGAGCAAAACACCGGGCACCAGCAGTTTCATGTAGGGCACTGTGAGCAGGTTAAGCTTGCCCAATTTCACCGCCCGTCCGTGCATCGCCAGTAAGCCGGTAAGGCCGAAGGGGAAGAACATGACGGTGAGCACAAACAGGATACCGGCGTAAAGTTGCCAAAGCTCCGTGTAGAGCGACAGCACCGTCTGCAGCAGTGTGAACGCCACCGCCCCGATGATCGGCCCGATAAAAAAGCCAACACCGCCCAAAAAGGTGATGAGTAGAATCGAGCCGGAAGTTGCCAGATTTAGGTTTTCTTCGGTCAGGATTTCGTAATTGATCGCGAAGAGTGCCCCGGCAATGCCGGCAAAAAAGCCCGACGCGCAAAACGAAATCCAGCGCACATGGCGTTGGGAATAGCCCAAGAACTCCGCCCGCTCCTCATTGTCCCGCACAGCATTTGCGATGCGGCCTATGGGTGTGCGTGAAAACAAGTACATGGCGAGCGCAGAGATCAAAAGCCAAACGGCGGTGAGATAGTAGACCTCTGTCTGCGACGCAAAGTCGACGCCAAAGAACGTAGGGCCCATCGTTCGGTCGCCCGAGACGCCTTCTTCCCCGCCAAAGAAGACGACGATGATGATGGAACAGGCGGCGATGAGTTCGCCCACGCCCAGGGAGATCATGGCAAACACGGTGCCCGCACGACGCGTCGAAAAACTGCCGATCAGGAACGCGAAGAACAGGCCGAACAGACCGCCAAAAAACGGCAGCAGGACCAGCGGCAAAGTGAGGCCGTCATCTTCCACCCAGTTGAGCAAGTGCATGCAGAAAAAGCCGCCAAGGCCCATGTAAACCGCATGGCCAAAGGACAGCATGCCCCCCTGCCCCAAAAGCATATTGTAAGACAGGGCAAAAATGATGGTGATCGCCATTTGGTTCATGACGGTGAGTGCTGAACCGGAGCCGAAAGCAAAGGGCAGCACTGACAGCACAACCGCCGCCAACACCCAAGGCCATGCCTGTTGCCATGGGATCAACGTGCGGGAGCGCCAGAAATGCGGTGCCAAATCGTCGGTAGGATGGTCTTTCAACGTGCTCATGTTTCACGCTTTCCAAACAGGCCCTGCGGACGCAAAACCAGCACTATGATCATGAGGAGGTAGGGCAGTATCGGACCCACTTGCGGCAGCGTGAGAGACCACAAATCGCGCAACATGCTCTGTGCCAAGTCAGCCGGTTTTTCAAATCCGATAGCGGTTAGAAGATCCGCCATGCCGACATTGTAGCTGGCGGCAAAGGTTTGCAGCCAACCGATAATCAAGGACGCAACCAGAGCACCCCAGAGTGAACCCAGCCCGCCAATCACAATGGTCACGAACACGATTGAGCCCAGCAAGAACGCCATGCCAGGAAAGGTGCCGAGCACAGGTCCAGCGATCACACCTGCCAGCCCCGCCATGGCTGTACCGACACCGAACACGCCCATGAAGACCAGCGGCACGTTGTGGCCGAGATTCTGCACCGTGTTGGGATAGGACAGCGCGGCCTGAATGATCATGCCGATGCGCGTCTTGGTGAGGATGTAAAGCAGCACCAAAAAGATACCGAGCGCCACAAAGATCATGAAGACCTTGTAGGCCGGGAAAGAATTGCCCGCGATGGAGAAGGCAGCGAAATCAAGCTCCGCAGGGGGCTCATAAGCTTTCTGCGCCTTGCCCCAGAAAAACTGGATCATCTCCTCGATCAGCAAAGCGAGACCGAAGGTGAATATCAGTTCGGGTACGTGGCCATATTGATGCACCCTTCGCAGTCCGTACCGCTCTATCGCTGCGCCCAATAAGCCAACGGCAATCGGCGCGATAATTAACCCGGGCCAGAAGCCGACATATTGGCTGATCTGATAAGCGAAGTATGCGCCAATCATGTAGAAGCTGGCATGGGCGAAATTCAAAACGCCCATCATGGAAAAGATCAGCGTAAGGCCGCTGCACAGCATGAACAGCAACAGCCCGGTGACCAGACCGTCTAGAATATTGACGATGAAGAGCGACACGTCAGCGGCCCCCAAATGGATATGCGGAATATAAAAAACCGCGCCGAACGGGTCGGCGCGGTTGAGACATCAAGCGCGATTATGGGCGCTTCATTTTGCAGGTGGTCGGCGCATCCATGGAGGCCATGGTGATGGTAGACTCTTTGAGCAACCCGTAGCCGGAATTGTCGTAGTCGTGGGTCATGTTATCATTGGTATGGGCAAAGATGTGCACATCCTGAATGAGCTGATGATCCTGCGGACGCATTTTCAACTTGGTACCCCAAATTGAATCGTGCTCCATGCCGGACAATGCGTCGGCGATTTTTACCATATCGGTTGCCGTCCCAGCTTCGTTGATCGCGCGGGCCAGCATTTCCATCACATTGGCGATGCGCGGCTGGGCGATATCCAATTCCGGATTGGCCGCTTTAAACGCCTTGGAATACTCGTCTGCACGGTCTGACATGGGCGGGTTCAACTGCCCTTCTGCCACCACCCGCAACACGCCTTTGCCCGCATCACCGAAGGTTTTGGTGATCCCGTCAGACGCTGCATAGTAGGTGTAAATCGGGCTTTTGAAACCGGCGGAAATCACGGCCTTGCCGATGCCGACCATGTCCGAACCCCAGTTGCCCGTGATCATGGCGTCCGCACCGGATGAGACAATCTTGCGGGCGTAAGGCGTGAAATCCTTCACCTTGCCGATGGGGTGCAACTCATTGCCAACGATTTCAATATCGGGCCGCTTTTCCTTCAGGAAGCGCTCTGCAGCGGCGGCCACGGCTTTACCGAACGAGTAGTCCTGACCGATCAGGTAGATCTTCTTGATGTCCTGGTTTTTGGCAATGACGTCCGTCAGCGCATCCATCTTGATGTCGGCATTGGCGTCAAACCGGAAGTGCCAGAAGTTGCATTTGTCGTTTGTCAGCGCCGGATCAACTGCAGAATAGTTGAGGAACAACACACGCTGGTCCGGGTTGCGGCGGTTGTGTTTGTTAATCGCTTCGGTGAGCGCGTTGGCCACACCGGAAGAGTTGCCCTGCGCGATGAAACGGATGCCTTGGTCGATGGCGACTTTCAACTGGATAAGCGATTCTTTCGCGGAGATTTTGTTGTCGAAAGCGACGATTTCAAAATTCTTGCCGCCCAGCACGCCGCCCTTGTCGTTGACCAGGGCTTTGGCAGCAAATTTGTAATGCGCCAGTCCCTGCTTGCCTGTGGCCGCAAAGGGGCCGGACAGCGGGTCAATAAAAGCAATTTTGATATTTTCGGCGTAAGCGGCTGTTGCAGCCAAGCTGGCGATTGTGGCGCCCAGCACCACCCGTGTCAGTTTTCTCATGAACATCTCCTCCCAAGAGTGTTTGTGATCCTGCTATGGCACGCGGGCTGTCTTGCAAGTCAGCCGTTCTTCGCGGCGAACATACCCGTGCGTATGTGCAGGCTAGTCCAGTTTTTGAGACCGGCGCAAGGGGCAAAAACCTTTGCTGATCAATTGCAAACCGGCGGTGCACGGTTAAAAGCGCGTCTGATCCAGCAGCCCTTTCGCTTTGTGCACTGCGCAATCTGTGGCGGCGAACATGGCCGGGAGCGTGAGCCATTCCAGTGTCCACGCGGCGCCGGAGCGCTCGTTTTCCGCCACTTGCGCCTGATGCAATGTGCCGAGCAATCCGGCGTTTTGCCGGGCCAGCGCTACCAGCCATTCCGCCGCGACGGGATTGTTCTTGTGAGGCATGGCAGACGAGCTACCGCCCCCTTCCAGACGCACCTCAGCAATGGCATTTTGCGCCATGATTGTAACGTCTTGGCCGATCTTGCCCAGCGCGCCGGTGACCGATGCGCACCAATTGCCAAGGCCCAAAACGGGCGCACGATTGGTGCCCCAAGGTTGGTGCGGATTGGAGAGTTGAAGACGGTCCGCAAGGTCGGCGCGCAGGTGGTCCACGTCATCGCCATAGCTTCTACCCGTCCCATCGGGGCCGCCCATTTGCACAGGGAAGACGCTCGGCTGTGCACTGCGCAATTGCATGATGGAAGCGTGCCAGTTTTGGACGCGCAGAGTGAGCGGCATCGCCATCGCATCTTGCATGCGCGTGCGTGCCATGACTTGGCTCGAGCCGTGGTCGGCCATGATGGCGGAGAGCACATCAGCTAATTCAGCGAGCGCTTGATCCCATCCGGAAACCAAAACGCTGGCACGGATCATCAGGCTGGTGTCGACCAAATCCTGGCTCGTGGCACCCTTGTGAAACACGTCCTTGTGCTGGTCCAGGAGCGCGTTGCGCCAAGCGGCGACGAGCGTAGGCACGATAAGGCCGTCACGGGCATAGCCGTCTGCCAACGCTTTCATATCAAGCTGCACGCTCGGCAGCACATCGGCGATGTGAAGGGCCGCCTCTTGACTGATCTCGCCGTGGTCCGCTTGCACCTGTGCCAATGCGGTTTCAAACGCCATCATGGCTTTCAAGTCCGCCTCGAAGGACATCGCAGACATGAATGTATCGGAACCTTGGTGGCCGAAAGGACCAGTGTCAGTTAAGACATAAGACAAGCGCTCCACCTCCCGCGTTGCGACCCAGCAACCCGCCTATAAACTCAATATGCGGGGTCGGGATGGAATAGGCCTGAACACGCCGCCCTGCAAACACGGTTAGAATTCGAGGCTGCCAGTCGTAGGGAAAATCAAAAACCCAGTTTGGTCGCAACCACCGAATCGCGGTCGTACAAGTCCTCGCGCAATTGCAGGGTTCCATCGCGGGTGGCCCAGGCCGTCAGATAGGTGACGAAAAGGGGCACAGGTTTGGACAGGGTGGCTTTACCGCCGGGCTTGAGGCCCCGCAGCGTGGCCAAATCTTGCGGTGATAGAATAGTCGCCAAACCATTGAGTGCTCCCGCGGCGTCACCGGAAATGCGGAAACCGCTGTTTTGTGGAAGCTGCGCAGCGTCAGCCGAAAATTGGAGCGACAGGGCCGATTGTGTGCCGTCTTGCGGGCGGGAAACTGCGGTGATGGTGCCATAGAATGTCGGCAGTTCCCGAAACAGGGCTGCATCTTCCACCAGATCGAGGGAGCCGACCGTGCGATCATCCTTCACCAGTTTGAGCGACTGGTCGATGATGTTGAAATACACCATCGCGCCTTCAGAGGGCTTGTTCTGCCAGCGGCGGCGTTCGACGTTCACCTTCAGTTTTTTGATCCGCTCGGCCAGTGGTTTGGTCAAAGCGCGGGCGGTTGCCGGCCCCACAGCACCATCAGCGGACAGCCCGTTTCGAGCTTGATAAAGCTTAAGCGCCTCCCGAAGCGGACCATCCATCGGGGCATCGCTGGTGGCGCGTTCCAGGGCCATGTCACCCGTCAGGGCAAGCGCACGGCGCATATCCTTGGTGGACTTCGCGATATCGCCCGTGGGCCAAAAACCACTGGCCTGCATTCGAATGAACTCGACCATTTTGCTGACCAGACGCAGGTAACGCCGGTCCTTGCCAACGATGTTACCGATGACTTGACGCACATCGCCCGACTCCGCGGCTTCCTCGATCAGCTTGGCCGGGTCCAGCAGGATCGGCACGACCTTGTTGGTGTCCAACGCTGCGGCTGTGGTGGCGCGCCCGTTCAGCAGATCGTGGGCATAATCCACCAAAGCGCCGGACAGCAGGAAGTCCAACCGCGCCAAATCATCAGGTTGGGTGCTGGCCATCAGTTTTTCGATTTCGGCCGTGCCGTAAAGGGCGGGCGAAAGCGCATGGGCGGTGGAGGTTTGCAACTCCCGCAACAACGCGCGGGCCTTGCCCTTGGGGCCATTGTCGCGGCTCCAGATCGGCTTGAAGCTGCGGGAGGCGTAAAACGCACGAATGCGGTCCCGGTTGGCATCTGCAAACGATGAGCCTGTGCTAATCGGCTTTTCCTGCGCCAATTGCTTGAGCGCCGCGCCGACGATTTCATTGTTTGTGGCGTGGGCGGGGACGGTGAGCGCTATCGATAGGGCAACCAAAAATACAGCGCGTGTTGACGATAGGCCGCCCCACACGATCTGCACCATCCTGAAAATCGGTCTCGTCATTTCATGCGCCCCGAAATGTACCTAAGATGGGAAACCACCGCCGCCCTGCACGCTCACTTCAATCGTTGCCTGAGCCGAGTCATACAGCACGTCAACACTGGGGCCGGTGAAGCCGACAAGCGTTGCGACTTCAATGCTATCGACAACGACGGTCGTATCCGAACCATCGCTGGTCACTTCAACGAGATCAGCGGCATCATCGCTGTCAAAACCGCCGAGAAAACTCGTTAGGTCCAGTTCGTCGCCATCCGATTCCGAATAGTTGACCACAGTCACGGGGTCTTCCACGTTGAGGTCAAATGTGTCGACCACACCATCCGTGCCCGTGAGCGTGTCGCCAAAGCCAACACCCGTTCCACCACCGGCACTCACTATCATGGAAATCGGCGGTTGGCCTGTATCGTAAACAATATCTACCGTGTCGCCATTGATAAGATTTTGAAGAACAACAACCTCCGTTCCATTAACAGACACGATTGCATCCTCGGTAGTTGCTTCAATTGTAATGTTGAATTCCGGCGCGTTGGGATCAAACGCATCGTCCAACAGTGCGGACAAATCAAGCACGTCCCCTTCGGCCTGATTGTAGTCGGAAATTAACGTGCTCCCGGTCAAACCACCGTTGAAGAAAAAGAACGTGTCGGCCCCGGTGCCGCCTTCGATCTCGTCGAATCCGCCGCCACCGGAGATAAAGTCATTGCCGTCGCCCGCTTCGATGTAATCATCGCCACCTTCGGAACTGATGAAGTCGTTGCCGGCACCAGCTTCAATGCTGTTCCCGTCAGCACCCACAATGATGATGTCATTGCCATCAAGCGCTGCCACATTTGCGGCTCCAGTAGGCTTCAAGACATCATTACCGTTCGTGGGCGTTGTTGAAGCCGCCGTCACGTCGAAGGTTGTCTGCGCCGTGTTGCTGCTGGTGCCGTCAGTCACGGTGAAACTGATCTCGCGTGTAGAATTGCCAGTGAGCGGGAAATCGTTCGGCGAGACCGGGGGGGTCGCCCCAAATTGTGTCGAGGCTAGTGGATCAACCCCAAAGGTCACTGACTGCAAAGCCGTTTGATATTCTGCAACTGTGGCGGCCCCGCTTAGGGTCAATGTTCCCGTGGACGCGTTGTAGTTGCCCGTGATCCCGTTTTGCGCAACGAAACCCAAACCATCATAGCGGCTGACAAAGCCAGCGCCAATTTGGACGGTCGCACCGATAATCGTGCTGTTGTCCGCATCGCTGAGCGCAATTGCGCTGTCCACAACCACGGCACCATCGCCTTGCGTATAATCGGCCAATGGCGAAGCGCCACTCGTCAAAACAGGCGCGACGGCATCGTTGGCACCGTCGATTGTGATCTGCACGGTGCGGGATACAGTGTCATCACCGGAATTGACGTTAAACGTCACATCGATGACCGCCTGCTCTCCGCTCGCGAGGGAATCGTAAAGTCCCGTGTCCACCGTAACTTCGGTGTCATTGCCCGTGCCTGAAACGGTGAAACCGACAGGATCTGACGTTGCCGTACTGCCTGTGGGAAGCGCGCTGTCCGCTGCAAACGCAAAGGATACGTTCCCCCCGTCCACAACGGGTGTGTCTGACGCATCTACATCCGTGGCTTCGCTCAACAAATTGAAGAGATTGAAACTCTCCTCCGAAACGATTCCAGCATCGCCCTCCGCAATTGGGTCAGGGTTGGAGCCAACCGTCACAACCGGCGCATCATTGGTGCCGTTGATGGTCAACGTCACCCTTTCAGTATCCGTCGCGTTTCCAGCACCGCTCCCATCATTGGCGCTTACATCGAAAGAAAGCGTGATGCTCTCACCCGCGCCCAAGAATTGGATTGCTGAGTTGTCAACGTTGAAGGTCCAACCGGTCCCACTGACGAAGAAGCCCCCTTGCAGTTGGGATATTACAGTAGGGTCCAAGTTCCCTCCGGTCCAGGTCGTATCGCCGACGGGAAGCGCGCTAAACCCGTGGGTGTCACTGGCATCCACATCTACGACGGAAAATGTGCCAGATGTGCTGATGACGTCCGTTGTGGAGACGGCCACGTCTTCCGTCACCAAAACGGTGCCATCAATGGTCAAGACCGGCGCATCATTCGTGCCTGTGACTGTGATGGTTACAGCTTGGGCATCGGTGCCGCCATCGGAGTCGGTTGCGTCCAAGCGATATTGGATCAGAACCTGCTCACCTTCGGCCAGATAGTCGAACGTGTCGGCTTCGCTCTCAAACTCCCATGTGATTGTCGCTTCCGTCGCTGCGGTGCCGATCAGCGGATTGGCATCAATGGAGAAAAAGGTTTCTGCCAAAGCGTCCGTCAAACCAGCTGGCACCGGTGTGCCACCGCTCGTCAGCACATCCGCTTTCGTGACCACGACATCCACCGTGTTGGACACATCAACATCCAACAATGAAACGGTTCCACTGGCGGTGAGGGCCGCATTGGTTTCCGTCACACCATCGCCGCTGGTATCACCGGCAACCGTATCGATGAACATATCGGGGTCGTCATTCGTGCCCGTGATCGTGATCACAACGTCTTGCGTGTCCGTCGCTTCCTGACTGTCTTCCACTTCAACCGTGTAGGTCAGTTCCAGCGTCTCGCCATCGGCTAAGAAGTTGAACGCCTCGGCACCGCTGTCAAACGCCCAACCAACCGTGCCGGTCGTATCGCCATCGGCAATGATCGCCGTGTCGTCCAGCGTGAAGAACCCAGCCAAAACCGTCGCGTCCAGACCCGTTGGAAGAACCGTCGTCTCAGACAGATCAATTGCAGGCTCGCCAACAACCGAAGCCGTGACCACATCGCTCGTATCGACATCCTCAACCGCAAACGAACCGCCCGTCGTCAGACCCGTATCGTCCGTCGTCTCCGTCAGGTCCTTGCTCACTTCCGCAGCCACAGACGTGATCACCGGGTCGTCATTCGTGCCCGTGATCGTGATCACAACGTCTTGGTCAACCGAAGCGTTGTTGTCGTCGGAAATCGTGAGCGTGTATGTGAGGATCAGGCTTTCGCCGACTGCCAGATAATCAAACGCCTCATTGCCGCTGTCGAACTGCCATTTCACCTGTCCAAGGTTTGCAGTGTTATCGATTTCCTCACTTTCCTGCGTCCCCGTCTCTACGATGGTGAACATGAGATCAAGCGTTTCGAGGGATGGCACCGCGCCCTGTGCATCGGTGTTTTGACCGGATGTCTCCACATCGATATTGCTCACCGAAACGAAGTCAGTGGTGTCGGCATCCAAAACGTTGGCGAGATTAAAGGAGCCTGTGACTGACAGGCCCTCGTCCGTCTCTGCCAGAGTTTCTGCAACCACCACTTCCTCGGTCACGATGGGCGTGTCGTTGGTGCCCTCAATGGTGATCACAACGTCTTGCGTTGTGGGCGCTCCATTGTCGTCTTCGATCGTGACAGTGTAGGTCAGCACAAGCTGTTCGCCGACGGCCAGATAGTCAAACGCCTGACTGCCGCTGTCGAATGTCCAATTCACCGTACCGGTGTTGGAGGATCCATCGATTTCCTGATTGGTCTGGGGTGTTGCGTCCGTTGCGACGCTGAACATCGCGTCCAGCGCTGCATCTGATGGAACCGCACCCTGCGCGTCCGCAGCACCTTCGCCCGAAGCAACAACGGTCACGCCGGTGACGGAAACAACATCGGTGGTATCAACATCGATGATATCGAACGATCCGGTTGTGGTCAGACCCTCGTTTGTTTCGGTCAGCGTGTCAGTCACTTTGGTCTGATCGGTAACCTGCGGACCATCGTTGGTTCCTGTGATGACAATGGTCACGTCTTCAGTGGCTGTGCTGGAACCATCGGCATTGGCCGCGCCGCCGACACCGCTGTTGTCGGTTACGGAGACGGGATATGTGAGGGTGAGCGTTTCGCCAACGGCGAGGAAATCAACGTCCGCCTCGGTCACTGTGTAGGTCCATTCCACAGTGCCGTCGATGGGCGCCGGTCGCTCGACCAGTACCGGCGGCTCATCCAGCGTAAAAGAGAGCTTGGGATCGGACACCGCTTCCGTTGCGCTGATGGACAGGGCGAGCTGACCGATTTCGCCCAGGCTTTCCGTGCCGCCATCGTCTTGGGTCCACACCACTGTGGGTGCCGCTTGGCTGGTCGTGTGCGTGTCCGAGGCATCCAGATCGCGGAAATTCATGACGCCGGAGACGGAACGCTCCGTTGCCGTGTCGCCCGTTGTGCCCAGTTCGGTAAAGGCCTCATCCAGATCGGTCGGGACCGGGAAGCTTGGCGTGTCAACGAAGATCGCTGACGCAGACGTTTCCCCGAAGGTCAAAGCCTCTCCAAACGGTGATGTCAGCGGAGCGATCGATCCTGTATCAAATATGATTTCCGGGCGCTCGTTGCGCCCGATCAATGTGACATCAATTTGCCCGACATCGGTCTGACCACCAACATCAGCAATTGTGTAGTTGAAGGTATCGACGTCCTGATCCCCGTCACCCAAAAAGTCATAGGCAGTGTTCGGGTTGTAGATAATGGTCCCGTCGGGCTCGACGTTCAGCGTTGCACCAGAGGGTACGGTGACCAATGCAGTCCCGTCCGGTTGATCAAAGGCAAGCGGCTGACCGTTGATCTCGGTCACATTGATGGGGAACCCTTCCGGATCGATATCAACGCCTTGGCCGTTGTCGAACACCACGATATTGCCATCAAAGTCCCCCGTATCGGCCGGGTCCGATGACCCGCGCAAATCGGTTTGGAACTCATCGTCTGCAGCTTCCGGCGGGTCATCGCTCAACGGGTTGGCATCCACCACGACGCCGCTGCCATCGGCAGGACCACCGAACCCGTCTGTGGCCTCAACTCCGGGGCCACCATCACCCAGCGGGTTGAAGGCAATGCGTGTGAAAGAGTTTGAGCCGTCCAAACTAGCACGATCACCGGCGGCGAGCGTGAAGACGTCCCGAATCTCGTCAAGCGCCAGTTGGTCTTCCAGCAAGTCCAAACCGGTCTTGTTAATCCGCACGGCCTCGTTGGCGAGCGTGGTCACAATCCATTTGTCCGCTGTGGCTGCAACCGTTCCCAAGACAGCGCCAGTCACCTTATTCAAAATCACATAGCTTCCGACGTCACCGCTGTCCGGATCGGGCAGGATTGAAAACTCCGTAATGCCGAGCGTTGTGTCGATCAGCAATTTGGGCGTCGTGCCGCGAATGCCCATGGTGGCCACAGGCGTGTCGATTTTCATGTTGCCGGTGGGGGCAATGTCGCCGGTCACGAAAACAAATGCGCCCTGGACCAGATTGAAGCTCATGGAGCTGTCGGCGACCGAATTGGGATCATAAACCAACTCGTCCAGCACCATGCGAGCGCCCGCCGACATGGAGAACACGGTTTTGTCGACGAAGGTAATCCCAAGTTTTGAACCTGTGCCGGTTTCGATCACATCGCCCTGGTAGACCGGCGTACCAACCTCGAGATCCGTGCGCACACCTGCCGCGCTGGTGCTGGTGGCCGTGCCGTCCAGTTTGATAACCTTGCCGATTTCGACCGGTTCACCACCGCCCGCTTGGGCAAATTGACCACCAAATTTTAATCCAGCCAATGTGGCCACGGTGTCGCCCGTCAAAAAAGCTCCGTTGGGGGCCTGCAAGGCTGGGAGGTTTTCGCTGCCAAAATATCCGTCAATAACGTGGGTTTGACCTTCATGGGACACGACGAGGTTTTCGCCCTGTCTGTCGTAGTCGCCCAAAAACAGCATAGAGGGATCCGAAATCTGGATAAATTCGTCTACGCCGGCCGAAACAACCGTCACATTGGCGCTCGGAACGGTTACAGAAGCTGAATCCGTGTTTTCCGGCTGAAAACCAGAAACAGTAATGGGGTCGGAGGTTTCGTCGCGCATAGGTTCGACCTTCTAGCGTTTTTCAGCTTGTGAATGACCTGCCCCCAGGAATTCCAATATCAATGTATTTGCTGGGGCGGTTGGTGTCCAGTTTTCCCAAGTTTGCAGGCCACTTAAGCGGGACTTACGCTTAACGCGTCCCCCTCAACGGGGATCGCGCAGAGCTTGATCCCGCAAGACCAAAATTGGCTTCAATAAATACTCCAAAACAGATCGCTTGCCGGTGGCGATATCCACGGTGGCAATCATGCCCGGAATGATGTCCAGATCAGCCTTGTCTACGCCGTCGCTGTCGCGGCCATCTGTGCCAATTGTCACTTGGTAAAATGTCTCGCGATTGTCGTTGGTGATCGTATCCGCACCGATTCGCTCTACGGTTCCGCTCAATGTGCCGTAACGGGTGTAGTCGAAAGCTGAAATTCTGATCGTGGCCTTCAGTCCAGCGCGGATAAAGGCGATGTCCTGCGGTCGTATCTGCGCCTCGATAAGCAGGCGGTCGTCCAGCGGCACGATTTCAACCACGCTGTCTCCAGCGCGCACGACCTCATTGATCGCGGCCACATTCACCTTGTTGACCACGCCGCGCACGGGCGACCTCAGAACGGTGCGTTCCACCGTGTCCGTGGCGGCCAAAAGCGTTTGTTCGATGATGGCAAGATCGGCGTTTACAGTGGACAGGCGCGCGGTGTTATCGGCGGTGAAGGACACCAGGTCGGCGTCCACCAAGGCGCGGGCCTCCGCCACTTCGGCCTCGAGACGGATTTTCGTCGCCTGCCAGATTTTGAGATCGCCGGAGAGTTTTGTGGATTCGCGTTGCACGCGGATGAAGTCAATTTCCGGCACGGCTTTGCGTCGGAACAGGCGGCGAATGAGGGCCAGTTCCCGATTGGCGAGGTTAAGAAGACCTTGGGTTTGAGCCGCCTTTGCGGTAGCTTCCGCAAGACTCTGCTCTTTCTGCGAAAGTTGGCTGCGACGGACGACTTGCTGGTCCGCCAAGCGTTTTACATTGGCCCGAAATACCGACTGTTGGTCGCGAAACGCAGCCTGGGCCGATGTGCTGAGACCATCCGGCATCGGCAGATCGGTATCCCCCTCCAGGTGAGCCCGCAGCCGTGCCCGCTCTGCCAACAAGGCCGCCTGTCTACCCTTCAATTCGCCTTGGCGGGAGGACGCGCCGGTGTCGTCAATACGGATCAGCTCTTGCCCGGCTTCAACGCGCGATCCCTCTTGAATGAGTATTTCGGCCACAAGACCGGGCTCCAGGCTTTCGACGGCTTGGACCTGACTGGATGGGATCACCTTGCCTTGACCGGAGGTGACTTGCTCAACCTCCGCCCAAGCGGCCCATCCGATGGCGCAGGCCAGCAGTGTGCCGATGACCAGCAAGACCCGCCAGCCCGTACCGGTGCCCACAGACTCAACCGCGCCTGCGGGATCGTTGGCGAACTCTAAATCCTCACGCGCCATCTGGGTTCACCTTGGCGCGAACGCGCGCTCCACCTTTCGCCAAGCGGGCCTTGTTCGCTTTGGGGTTCATGGCACGCAAGACTTGATCGCGCGGTCCGTCATGGACGACAGCACCTTTGTCGAGCACGATGATACGATCCACCAAATCCAACAACGATGTGCGGTGAGTGGCCACTATGAAAGTGTGCAGTTTGCTCTTGTGGGCCTTGAGATTGCGCACCAATGCAGCCTCGGTGGTGGTGTCCATAGCGGCGGAGGGCTCGTCCAAAAACAGGATGCGCGGCTGCAGGATCAGCGCACGGGCCAAGGCCACCGCCTGCTTTTGGCCACCGGACAGGAATGCACCGCGCTCCCCAACCGGCATCTCATATCCCAGCGGATGGGACTGCGCAAAGACAGCGACGCCGGACACAAAGCAGGCCTCTTCGAATTTTTCCGCACTGACCGCACCGTTAAAGCATATGTTTTCGCGCAGCGTGCCGGAGAACAGATCAGGACTTTGGGACACGAAGCCAACCGCACGCCGCA
>JBCBYZ010000107.1:0-11849 GCA_039815595.1 Pseudomonadota bacterium
CCGCCTGCTTTTGGCCACCGGACAGGAATGCACCGCGCTCCCCAACCGGCATCTCATATCCCAGCGGATGGGACTGCGCAAAGACAGCGACGCCGGACACAAAGCAAGCCTCCTCGAATTTTTCCGCACTGACCGCACCGTTAAAACATATGTTTTCGCGCAGCGTGCCGGAGAACAGATCAGGACTTTGGGACACGAAGCCAACCGCACGCCGCAGATCGGCACGGTTACAGTGCTTCACGTCCACATCGTCCAACAGGATGCCACCGTCGGTGGTCTCGTAGAGGCCGCAAAGCAGCTTTCCCATGGTGCTTTTGCCACTGCCGACGCGACCCACGATGCCCACACGTTCCCCCGGTGTGATGGTCAGGTTCATGGCCTTCAAAACCGAATGGTCTGTGCCCGGATAGGTGAAGCCTACGTCCCGGAACTCCAAGCGGGCAGAGGTGATTTCTCCGGCGCGGCGCGTTGACAGATCATGGTCTCTCGGCAGCGCCATGAGCTTGTTCAGACCTGCCAAAGCGCTAAAAGACTGTTGGCTGCGGGTCAGCGTCATCGCGATACCCCCCAGTGGCGCGAGCACGCGACCGGCGAGAATGTTTGACGCGATGAGTGCGCCCACGGAGATATCCCCCGCCGCCACCAAATAGACCCCCCAGACAATGATGACCACGCTGACCGACTGCTGAACGAACATCGAAAAGAACATGGACAGCGAAGACCAGAAGCGGGAGCTGGACGTGGCGCGAACCGTATCGGCCACCGCAGCATCCCACCGTCTTTGGAAAGCGCCTTCCGACGATGTAGTCTTGACCGTCTCCACGCCCACCAGCGATTCAACTAGAACACTGTGGCGGTGGTGGTTCGACACCAGACCTTTTTTGACCGACTTCGCCAACGGAATTTGGATCAAAATGGTGGCCAGCAAAACGACGGGAACTGCAATCAAGGGAACCAGAACCAGTGGTCCAACGATGATCCACAGCACCGCCAAAAACAGGCCGACGAACACAAGATCAATGGCCGACGTGAGACTGGCAGAGGTGAAGAAGTCCCGCACGTTCTCAAATTCTCGCACGCTGCTGGCGATGTCACCGGCGCTGTGAGGCCGTTGATCCATACGCGCGTCCAGCACGTGATTATAGATATCGGAAGAGACACGCATATCGATGCGCCGCCCTGCATTGTCGATAATCGTCGCTCGCAGCATGCGCAGCAAGAAGTCGAAGCCCAGCGCAAGTGCAACCCCCGCCGCCAGCGCCCAAAGCGTGGGGATGGCGTTGTATGGGATCACCCTATCGTACACGTTCATTACAAAAATCGGCAAAGCCAGCGCCAAGAGATTGACGAAAAGGGCGACAAGAACAACCTGGCCCCAAGCGCCCCAAAAGCGACGGACAGTGGACCAAAGCCAATGGCCCCGTGCCAGTTCCCTGCCCTCCTCGCCCTCGCTGAATGTATCCACCGCCGGACTTGCATAGACCGCATAAGGCATGGTCTCCGCGTCCAGGGCTTTGGCGGTGACCGCCCGACGGCCCGCATGGCCCGCCATTTCCAGAGAGTATTTGCCCGTCACACCGCGCCTGCCGTGGACGATGCCGATGTCCCCGCCTTTGAAGACAACCAAAAAGGGACACACGATCAACGGGACTTCACTTGCGCGTTTTTTAACCACACGGGCAGCGAGGCCGACATTGGCAAAAGCGGCTTCGAGATGAGCGATGCCAAACCCGCTTTCCCCCAGTGGGAGACCGGTCAATGCGCTGGCTTGAGAAAAAGGCAGGTTATGATGGCGCGCGATAACCTCCACCGCCTGCAGCAGCGGAGATGATTTGATGTCTTGCTGTGTTGGCCCACGTTTGGTGTCTTCCGGCAGCGGCGCGATTTTGCTGCCTTCCTGTTTAGAAAGGTCCGTCTTGGGGGTGCCGATATCTGATTGTGCGAGCGTCATGATGATCGCTCCGTAAACCCACGCTTGACACTGCGTCTGCGCAAAAACTCACACATGGTTTCGTCGGCGGCGACGCTTGGTTGACGCGGAGTCTGCCGTGGTGGGCCGAACGGCCACATACCTGCTCTTGGCCTAGTCACCCCGGAGCGATGGAATCGAAAACGCTCGGCGCACGCTTCGCGGCTTTAAAACCCGAATATCGACGTTGTGAATGTCCGTGCCGGACGGGCGTTGCACGTGAAACGTTTCCAGCAAACGTCCGGTCTGGGCAATCAACTGATAGGCGGAGAACTTTCTGATTGCGGACACATTGGACAGTTCGAACTCTGTCGCAAAACGGGAGTTTTCAGCGTCCAGCACGTCGAGCAGGCTGCGCTTATCCGCTTCGTATTCCTCGCGGTAAGACGAGACGAGTTTGCGGTTTTGTTCGAGCTGCGAGCGGATCAAAGCCACTTGCTGACGACCATCGATAACACGGGTCCAAGCGGTCTCGATTTCCTCGATCACGGACCGGACCAGCGAATCGTATTCTGCGACTTTCTCGAACTCGCGCTCAACAAGCTCTTCCGTTCTTGCAGTCCGCACCCCACCATCCAGCAGACGCCAACGCATCGTGAGCATGGCGCGAAGATCGTTCGATTTGCCCGGCGTGCCATCCAAATCCTGACCGATGCCCGCGCTGCCTTCGAGGGCCACGACGGGGGCGTTGGAAGAGCGGAACTGATCGGTGCGGAACTTCGCAACATCGATTTCGGAGCGCAGTGCAGCCAGGCGTGGGTTACGCTTCACCGCGCGGTGGATCGCAGTCTTGGCGGATTTCATGCCCAAGCGCGGCAAATCCACCGGATGGAGATGGCGCGGCTTGACGCCAACGAAACGACGAAACTTGGCGCTGGCCGTGTTGCGGGCGATCCGAATTTGCGGAACCAGCGCACGGGCCGCCTGCAAACGCTCGCGGGCTTGATCAAGATCACCAGCCGTGTTGCGGCCACCCTCAACCCGCGCCTGCACCAATGACAAAAGCCGTTCGTGACGGCGCACATTGGCTGCTGCAAGGCCCAATAGATCGTTGTGGCGCACCACATCGATATAGGCTTCCAGCACATTGAGGCCGACGATCTCCGAGCGTGCCATGATTTTGAAAGCAGCGGCGGAAATACGCGCCTCCGCCTGATAGCGACCATTGAGACGGTCAAACCCGTCGAACAGTGTTTGGCGTATGTTGAGCGTTGCCCGACGGCGGTTGCGCCAGCGGTCGTTCACCAGAGGGCCGAAGCCATTTGGCCGGTCGATGCGCTCTGCACCGATGTCTGCGCTGATTTCCGCTTCCGGGAAGTATCTACCGATGGCTTGATCGAGCACGCTGTCAGTTGCACGCCGGCTGGCTTGGGCTGCCTTGATATCGGGATTTGTGCGAATAGCTTTACGCAGCGCTTCCTGTACCGTCATGGCCGCCGTTTGCACCGGCGCAATAACGACCCCAAGGGCGAGCACACCTGTGCCTGCAACGAAGGCGCCTGCAACGAAACTGGCACGCATGGCGGATAAGGAAAAACGCTTCACCATAGTCACTCTATCGGCTCAAAGGGAGCTTGTGCACAATTTCCAGCCCGGTCGCGCGACTGGCAATCCAACACTGTAGCCGTCCTACCAACGCTCCCTCAACCACACGCACAGCGGAAAAAAACCTAGATTGTCATCATGCTTAACAGCGATAAAGGAGAGCAAAGACGCTTCGCACGCAAGCATAAACATTAACAATTGATTAACACGCAATGTCGAGACTTGGGAAGGTGGGCAACACGTCTGACAAAATCAGTCCACGCGTGTTGCATTCTTGCTTGCTTCCGTATGCGCATGGCGTCCATTCTGCCACCAAACCGCAGGCAAACGGGCAGAAATTGTGAAAAAAATCGGATTGGGCAGGATGGCTGCCTTCTTGGTTTTGATAGCTGTGCTCGCCCTGCGCGTGTTCGATCCAGCTATAATTCAGATCGCCAGAGCTCAGTCATTCGACTTGTACCAGCGAATCAAACCACGAATCTACACCCCTGTTCCGGTGGCGATTCTAGACATCGACGAAGCCAGCATTCGCACCTTCGGGCAATGGCCGTGGCCTCGCACCAAAATGGCGGATTTGGTCAATAAACTCACCGCAAACGGCGTGGCCACGATTGGCTTCGATATCGTGTTCTCCGAGGCAGACCGTCTTTCGCCGGATCGCATCGCGGATGACAATGACAGTCTGGCGGCACCACTCCGGGCCGCCTTGAAGTCCTTACCGTCCAGCGATTCCGTGTTTGCGGATGCGATCAAGCGCTCGCGCGTGGTGCTGGGCCAAACGGGTATTCGCAGTCAGCAATATGCTGATGATCTGGAGGCCTCGGTTATCGAGGATACACCCAGCGGGTTTCGCGGCCCGGCCATTGATCGCGACCCCAAGACCTTTCTGACGGCCATACCGCCACTTTTACAAAACCGCCCTGAACTGGAGAAAGCTGCTCTTGGGCGTGGTGTTTTCACCGTACGACCGGACGCAGACGGCATTTACCGGCAGATCCCGCTGGTGTTTTTAGTGGAAGAGAAACTGCGTCTGGCGCTGACCACTGAGATGCTGCGCGTCGCGACCGGCGGCCCAGCCTTCTTTGCGCGCTACAACGAGTTCGGGCTGACCGGTCTTGCGATCGGACGAACACCGATTGCAACCGATGCGAAAGGCCTTGTTTGGCCGCATTTCACCCATACCCGCCCAAGCCGGTTTGTTTCGGCAAAAGACGTGTTGGAAGGCACCATTGACCCCAACCGGCTGCGCGGACATCTGGTTTTGGTGGGTACGTCCGCCATCGGTCTGGAGGACTATCGTGACAGCCCGATGGGCTACCAAATGGCCGGAGTGGAAATCCACGCGCAGGTGCTCGAAAACATCTTGAGCAACCAGATGCTGGTGCGCCCCAGTTTTGCCTTTGATCTCGAATTTGGAACCATCTTGGCCGCCGGGCTTTTGGCCATCATCGTGGTCCCATTCCTGGGGGCGCTGTGGTCGTTTGTCGGCGCAAGTCTGATGATCAGTGTGTTTCTTGGCGGCTCTTATCTGGCGTTTGACCAATACAAATGGTTGATCGACCCGGTGTTGCCCACGGCCACCGTCATTTTGACGTTTATGGTTTTGGCGACGTTCAACTACTTGCGCGAAGAGCGTAAACGGCGGGAGATCAGGTCAGCCTTCGGCCAATATGTCTCGCCCGCGCTGGTGAGCGAACTGGCAGACAGCCCGGACAGTCTCAAGCTGGGGGGCGAAACCAGACCGCTCACCATATTGTTCAGCGATGTGCGCGGATTCACCGCGATTTCGGAGAGTTTTAAGGACAATCCGCAAGGCCTGACGGAGCTGATGAACCAGTTCCTGACCGCGCTTTCACGCGCGATCCTGCGGTACGAAGGAACCATCGACAAATTTATGGGTGACGCTGTCATGGCGTTTTGGAACGCCCCCGTCGCCCACCCCAACCACGCCCGCTCCGCCTGTGACGCCGCTATCGAAATGATTGACGCTGTCGATAAGCTCAACGCGGAGAACAAGCGTCTTCACGAACAGGGTGAGGTTGATCCCGACCTGCCGTTTCACGAAATCAATATCGGGATCGGCATCAACACCGGCGACTGTGTAGTGGGCAATATGGGCAGCGAGGACCGGTTCGACTACACCTGCCTTGGCGATGCCGTGAACCTTGCGTCGCGGCTGGAGGGACAGTCGAAGCCCTACGGGGTTGCCATCATTATGGGGCAAGCGACGGCTCACGCCGTGCGGGATGAAATGGCGATTTTGGAGATCGACCGCATTCGTGTGAAAGGCAAACAGGAGCCGGAAACGATCTACGGTCTTTATGGCAGCGAGTCGCGGCTGGAAGACCCGAGTTTCAAGTCCTTGAACGATTTGAACGACGCCATGCTCGCCAAATATCGTGACCAAGATTGGGAGTCCTGCTCAGCCTTGCTGGAGCTTTTACGCGAGAAGAGCGACGGGCTGGACATTGATTTGGACGGTTATCTGTTCGTTTATGAAACCCGCATCATTGAGTTCGAACAAAACCCACCGGGCGCAGAGTGGGATGGCGTTTACACGGCGACGTCCAAGTAAACACAGCGCGTCCGTGTGCCGTTAAGCGGATGTTTGCGCCCGCTTGATAGATCGCATGAAACGTCCACTCGGATTGTGACACGATGTCTCCGACAATCGACACTTCATTGAAATTCGGCACCAGCGGCCTGCGTGGTTTGGCCATCGATTTGCTGGATGGCGGTGCGGCTCAGTATGTGGCGGCTTTCTGCGATGTGTTGCTGGAGCGTGAGACTGCACAAGCCGGCGACAGCGTGTATCTTGCCCATGATCACCGCGAGAGCAGCTCTGCACTTTTGCAGGCGGTAGCCAATGCGGTTTCAGCACGTGGTCTCGCACCGGTTTCATGTGGCGCAATCCCAACGCCTGCATTGGCTCTGCACGCGATGGGTGAAAACGCGGCCGCCATCATGATCACGGGCTCTCACATACCCGCGGATCGCAACGGATTGAAGTTCTACCGTCCGGACGGGGAGATCGACAAGGCGGATGAGGCCGCTATTCAGACGGCCGCCATGGTAGCGCAAACGCAAATGACTGGAGTGCCTGTTACACTTAGCAATGAAAGCGCGAAGGCCCTGAACGGCTTTGAGGCACGTTGCTTGCGCCTCGCACCGGCAAACGGCCTCTTGGGCATCACGGTCGGTCTCTATGCTCACACAAGCGTTGCCGTGGACCTCATTACCAGTGTCTTGAAGGGATTGGGGGCAACGGTCACAGTGGTCGGAGCAAGCAAACACTTTGTCCCTGTGGACACCGAATCCATTGCGCCTGAGACGGTGGAGCGGTTTCAACGTTGGGTATCCGAATTCAAGTTGGACGCGATTGTCTCAACCGACGCTGATGCCGACCGGCCCTTGGTAGTCGATGAAACAGGCATGCCCTTGCGGGGCGATCTGCTGGGCCTGATCGCCGCCGCGCATGTCGGCGCACGCAGTATCGTCACGCCAGTGACCTCAAATTCCGGCATTCGCAATACGGCGGAATGGGGGGTCGTGCGCACCAAAGTCGGTTCGCCGTTCGTATTGTCCGCAATGGCGGACAAAGCCTTGGCTGCACCAGTTGTGGGATTTGAGGCGAATGGCGGCACGCTTTTGCAATACAGTATCGATGCGGTGGGCGGCCCCGTTGCGGCTCTGCCCACACGGGATGCCATGTTGCCAATTCTTGCCACTTTGTTGCGAGCGAAAGCGGACGGCGTTCCGCTATCCCAACTACAAACCGCATATCCCATGCCGGTTGCCTATGCTGACCGGTTGCAGAACTATCCAACAGACACCGCCGCCGCCTTTGTCGCGGAGCTGTCCTCCGGTCTAGCAGCCTGCAATGCACTCTTGAGTGGTCTTGGAAAGGCTGAGGAGTTGGACACAAAAGATGGTGCGCGGATCACATTGGACGATGGCCGCATTGTGCATTTTCGACCCTCCGGCAACGCACCGGAACTGCGGTGTTACAGCGAAGCGCCGGACCAAGCGGCAGCACAGGCGCTCGTGCGGGAAGGGATGACCGTAGCAGAGGGCTATTTGAAACGCGCGTAGAGGCTGTCGGCGACTTCCACCATCCATGGCTGGTCAATTGCAAACTCTTCCAAGTTTTCGCCACCCCCGGCCCGATCAACCACTAAGAAATCAGACGCAGATCCAAGCGGCGTCAAAACGCCGTGCCATGTGTTGGGGAAAATGTTGATGCCCTGGTCGGGGGCGGCCAGAAACGCGTGCGGTGACCCTGGCATACCATTCTCGTCAGAGCAGACCGTCACAAGCCAAGGGTCAAATCCCAACGGATAAAAGGCCTGTGACCCCAGCGGGTGCCGCTCCACCAGATCAAGCACATGCGGCAACGGATAAGCGGAGGCCGAAAAAATACTGATCACCACGCTGGAGCCAGGCCCCCTCAACTGCGCGGTCGCCAAGGCGTGATGGCGGATGCATTTGCCGCGGTTGATCGCGATCTGCCGGGCACCCGGCGTTTCGATCACCTCACCAAAGGCCGCGAAACTGTCTGCCGTCAGCGGCTGGGCTTGAAGGGTTCGGTCACTCATGGGGTTCTTTCAACCGAGGCGTTGGGGCAAACTTGTAACGCCATGCACTAGCCATAAACCAAGGCAACCGCCCCTTCAAACGAGCGGTATGAGCCGTGGACCTCAAAGCTTCGGCAGGCGGCCCTCAGCGCATTCTTTGATAAGGTCGGCCAATCTGTGAGCGCCCTCCTCCACCGTGCCGTTGTTGACCAAGCGTTGAACGCCTTTCACGCCGGAAAGATCGGGTTGTTTGCGGTCCAAACGGCGTTTGGCCTCATCACCCTGCTCCCGCCCACGGTCGGATATACGGGTTTCCAAATTGCGTCGATCCAGATCGATCAACACTGCATAAGCGCGGGGGAAGGCCACCCGCGCCTGATCCAGTGCGCCCCGCGATCCGTTCATTACGCAACATTCGCCCGCCTGCACCGCATCCAAAACGGACTGCGGGATGACATAGCCATGGCCATGCGCTTGCCAATACACCGGAGCCAAACCTTCAGTGCACAAGGCTTCGAACTCCGCCATTGTGATGGAACCATGATCTTCGTATTGCGCATCGCTCTCGCGGGTAATCAGGCGGTGGGGGAAACTGATGTTGGATTCGTGCTGCAACAGTGTTTTGGCCGCCAGCATCAGCGTGTCTTTGCCAACGCCGGATGGGCCGACCACCATGATCAGGCAACCGGAACCTCTCCCGTCTTCCAAGTCTTTGTTTTCCATCAGGCCGCGACGTCCTCAATCAGGCGACGCGCGCGCCTTCGCTCCACACGCTGCGCACCACAGGCACGTTTGTTTGTGAGCGGCTGACACGGATCACATCGGCCCGCTTGCCTTCGTCCAAACGACCCCGATCATCCAGACCGACGGTCTTGGCCGGCGTGGACGTTACCATCGCCATGGCTTGGGGCAGGCTGATGGTGTCTTCACGGTCGCACAACGCGAAGGGTGCATGAATAAGCGACAGCGGGACATAATCCGATGACAGAACGTCTAACAGCCCCATGCGGGCCAGATCGATGGCTGCGATGTTGCCGGAGTGGGACTTGCCCCGCACCATGTTGGGCGCACCCATAAGAACGGACATGCCGTTCCCGTGGCTGGCTTTGGCAGCTTCGATGCTGGTGGGAAATTCCGCCAAGGCCACGCCATCGCGGATCGCCTCGTCAACATGGTCCAGCGTGGCGTCATCGTGGCTGGCGATCGCAATTCCTTTTTCACGACAGGTGGCCGCGATGGCTTTGCGATGGGTGTCCGAGTATTTGGCCGACTGTGCCTTGCGGTTGGCAACGAACACCTCAAATTGCGCATCAGTCAGCCCGCGCTTGGTTTTATAGTAGAGCGTGTACTGATCCATGGTTTGAAACTGACGTTGGCCCGGCGCGTGGTCCATGAGGGATGCAAGACGCACGTTAGGCACGCTCATGAAGCCGTCAAAATCCTCCAATACATCGGGTGACGAAACCTCGCAGCGCAGATGCAGCAGATGGTCCACGCGCAAGCGGCCCTCGCCCTGTGCCTGCGTCAAAGCACCTGCCAGTTCCAGCATTTCGCCGGGCTGCCAGCCGCCATCTTCATCCGTTCCCATGCGCAGGCAATCGAATACGGTGGTGATGCCGGAGCTGGCGATCTGCGCGTCATGGGCTTGGATTGCCGACATGGTGTTCCACCGCACGCCGGGACGAGGGCTGTAGTGATTTTCCAAATGGTCGGTATGCAGTTCCACCAGACCGGCGATCACATAGTCGCCGTCCACATCTTCCCCGATATTGGAGGGGCCTGAATCCACCGATGCGATCTTGCCATCGCGCCATGAAATACTGCCTTCGATTATCTCATCGCCCAAGACAATTTTAGCGTTGCGGAGAGCGGTTTCAGACGCGGTGTGCGGCATAGTCAGGTTCCTAATTATCAGTGCGTCTTGAAGCGATGGGGCCGTCAGGCCGTCATCGTGAAGGTTCGTGGCAAGGATGGGGCGGCGACAGATGCGCTCAACGGATAGTCCGCCAAAACATAGAACGGCACGTCCGCGTGATCCTGACGGAAGAGGGCTATACGGTCCACGTCCAAAGGCCGACCGATGTGGGCGCCAAAGTGCGTGTCGATCACGCCACCGAGCTTGGCATGTTCATCCGCCGAGACCCCGCCGCCCAAGGTGAGATGAAAGCGAAATTCATCAAACACGTAAGGGTAGCCCCAGCGGGTCAAAAGGTCCTTTTGCCGGTCGGTCAACGGACTGCTCAAGCGACGCTCCCTCTCGGCATCGGTCAACGGCGCGCGAAATGGCTCAAAATGCTCCACCGCTGCTGCTGCCAAATCGCGCAACCCATCGCTTTGTTGAGCGGGCACAAGCGCTGAAAACGAGCCGATGGGTTTTGCGATCAAATCTGCAATGTCCGTTGGCGCATGGTCCAAGGCGAACGCGGCACAGGCGTCGCGCAGGTCTTCCTCGTATTGGCTTTCGGTCAAACGAAACGGTGCTTTCATGGTGGCATGAAAACCGTACTTCCGGGCAGAGCGTGTGAAGCGCTCCTGCAGATTGTCGGTCGTTCCGTCCAACGTTACACGCTTTACATCTTCGTTGCGCCAGGCACTGCGTCCCAACCACGTTTCGGCATCGCGAGTTAAAGGATGGTCTTGCGCGGGTGTAAAATACACAGCGTATCGCGTCACACTCACCGGCCGGCTCCAGTCAACTTGGAACGGAAATAGTTTGAAATGCCGTCGAAGATGAACACCACAATGAGGATCAAGATCACCATATAGGCCACGTTTTCCCAATCTTGGTTGGTGCGCATGGCTTCCCAGAGTTTCAAACCGATACCCCCCGCGCCAACCGCTCCAATGATTGTGGCGGAGCGTGTATTGGATTCCCAAAAATACAGCGACTGGCTCATGAACACCGGCAGAACCTGTGGCACCACGCCGAATCGCTGGATCAGGGTGTTGCTCGCACCGACAGACTTAACACCCTCACGCTGCTTATCATCAATGTTTTCCAGTGCCTCCGCATAAAGCTTGCCGAGCGTGCCTGTGTCGGTGATGAAAATTGCCGAAATCCCCGCCAGCGGCCCCGGGCCGAATGCACGGGTGAAAAACAGCGCCCAGATCAACATGTCCACGGAACGGAAGAAGTCGAAAAACCGCTTGATCACTTGGTTGGCAATGCGGTTGGGCGTGATGTTGCGGGCTGCAATAAACGAAAGCGGGAACGCCAACAATGTCGCAAACACGGTGCCGACAAAAGCCATTACGATGGTTTGCAGCAGCTTCACCCAAACGTCCCAGTGCTGCCAGGACGGGTTCATCGTGAAGTCTTGCCACGCCAACACAGCGTTGGGCATGGCCGGATCAAGACGTTCTCCGCCGAAAATGGCCGCGATGCGCTCGGACCCGGACAAGACCCAGAGTTTTGAATTTGTGTCGAAGAAAAAGTTTTCCCACCCGAAGAAGCGGTTCCAGACCTTCACTTCATCGTCCTGGATTTCCGCGCGACCGGCCCAGCCCAAAAACACCGCGACTTTTTCGCCGGGGCGTTTTTGCAACATCCAGTCGGGCAGCGGGTCCAAAGGAGTGACGCGGGTGTCACGATCGATCTCAAAGCGGTAGGTCGCGCCGCCACGGATCAGGGTTACCAGACCCTCGCGCACCTCAAACCTGGCGTTGCCGATCAACACATCGGGACTCCAAAAAGCATATGAAAGCGATTGCTGACGCGCTGAAAGACGACAATGCACTGATCCTCGCAACTGACCCCGACC
>JBCBYZ010000175.1:0-4801 GCA_039815595.1 Pseudomonadota bacterium
ACAAAACCTTCCACCGATCATCCAATTGTCCCCGAAACCAAGTGAATTGCCGCTTCGCATACTGCCGTGTAGCAGCCCGCAAAGCCTCGAGAGCGTCACTCTGCGACAGTTCTCCCGCCAGAAGGGACGTAAGTTGGGGAACGCCGATTGCACGCAAAACCGTGGCCTCCGGCGGCAAATCAAGCGCCAAAAGCGCCTTAACCTCCTCCAAAGCGCCGTTTTCGAGCATAATCCGAGCCCTTTTGTTAATCCGCGCGTGAAGCTCAGACCGCTCCGGCATCAAAACCAACCGCTCAACACGCCGACCGCCCAACAGCGCTGATGAAGCGGCATTGGCTTGGAAATGAGCAAGAGATTTTCCGGTTTGCAGCACCACTTCCAAAGCGCGCGCGATCCGTTGACCGTCGGTGGGGCGCAACCCTTCCGCCCCCGTTGGATCATGCTCTTGCAGACGCAGATACAGCGCTCCGCTGCCGTGCTCTATAAGATCATCCCGCACGGAACGGCGCAGGTCCGGATCGATTTCCGGCGTATTGGCAAGGCCGTGGTCGAGGGCGCGGAAGTAAAGCCCGGTGCCCCCCACGAAAATGGGTATCTTACCCTGCGCCCAAACCGCTTGCGCAGCAGCGTTTGCATCGTCCAGCCAGCGGGCAACCGAATAGGGCTGGTCTAGCGGCGCATGGCCGTAAAGCATGTGTTGAACGCGCGCAAAGTCTTCGGGAGACGGGCGCGCTGTCAATACGTCCAGAACCGGATAGACCTGCATGGAATCCGTGTTGACGATCACGCCGTCATGCTGCTCAGCCAATTGCAAAGCCTTGGCGGACTTGCCGCTGGCGGTTGGCCCCGCTAACAAAATCGCATCCGGCTTCAACCGCTTAACCTCACATCTGGACCTTGCCCATGGCTGACACATCCCCGGATGAGCAGCGCGTTCTCACCTTGATCACCAACCCGCTGACACCTTGCCTCGATCACTCTGTCATAGACAGTGTACGCGATGCGGTGGGCGCAAAGGCTGCGTATGTTCTGGCCGATGGCATCGCGTGCGATATTCCCCTGCCCCACGCCGAAGTGCCCTTTGCAGCGGTGGAGCGCGCCGCCCGGAGCGTCTTGGAGGACCGGCCAATCGACGTGGTTGTGCAAGAAGCCGATACACGGCGCAAGTCAGTGCTGCTGGCCGACATGGATTCAACGCTCATCCATCAGGAATGCATTGACGAACTAGCCGCCGAGGCCGGTGTGGGCGAACGGGTGGCCGCCATCACCGCAAAAGCCATGGCCGGTGATCTGGACTTCGAAGCGGCACTGACGGAGCGGGTCGGCCTGCTCAAGGGTTTGCCGCGCAGCATTATTCAAAAGGTCGTGGCGGAACGCATTTCCTATGTTTCCGGAGGACGCGAGCTCGTATCCACCATGAAAGCCAATGGGGGTTACTGCGCCCTAGTAAGCGGCGGTTTCACCGAATTTACGAACATCGTGGCAGGCAAACTAGGCTTTGACGAAAACCGCGCCAACACATTCGCCTTTGAAAACGATGTGTTCACGGGCAACGTCGTGCCCCCCATCTTGGGGCGGGAAGCGAAGGTGGAGGCACTGCAAGAAGTTTGCGCACTCCGCGGCGTCCCCTTGTGGGATGCTATCGCTGTGGGGGACGGCGCGAATGATCTTGGCATGCTCACAAGAGCAGGAAGCGGCGTCGCACTTCACGCAAAACCAGTGGTTGCAGAAGCCGCGGGAATGCGGATTGATCACGGCGATCTTTCCGCACTTCTATATATTCAAGGCTACCGCAAAGCAGACTTCGTAGCCTGATGCTATGACGGCAAACGCTAGTCTGCTTGCCGCCAAAACCCGTGAACCTTAGCTCAGATCAAGCACCACAAAGCTGGGTTCCCCATCCTTTGAAGCTACCAAAAGAAGAACCTTGCTGCGGCCCTCTTTCTTGAGTTCCTCAAGGCGCTTGGACACATCGGCAGCGGTTTTAACGCTTTCCTGACCAACCTCCGAGATCACGCTGCCGGGCTTGATCCCTTTTTCTTCCGCCATCGTGTCTTTTTCAACGGCGGTGATGAGAACACCCTCCACGTCCGCTTTGATGGCGTAGCTGTCACGGTTTTCGTCGGACAGATCTTCCATGGTCAGGCCCAAGGCGCGGACTGATTTGGGATCCTCTTCGGGCTCGGCGGAACTGGACTGATCGGCCGCGATTAGTTTCTCACCGTCTTCAAGACGCCCCAAAGTGACCGGGACGTTTTCTTCCTGGCCCTTCCGCAGCACGACCACTTCAACCGATTTGCCAACCGGCGTGTCAGCGACAATGCGCGGCAGATCACGGCTGGTGGCAACCTCTTTGCCGTCAAAAGAAAGGATCACGTCGCCGACTGCAATACCCGCGATCTTTGCCGGGCCCTTGGCCGTAACACCGGCTACGAGCGCGCCGCGGGCACTGCCCATCGCGAGCGACTCCGCAATATCATCGGTGATGGGCTGGATGCTCACGCCCAACCAGCCGCGACGGGTTTCACCAAATTCCCGCAATTGCGAAATGACGTTGATCGCCAAATCGGAGGGAACAGAAAAACCCAGACCAATGGAGCCACCCGTGGGTGATATGATGGCGGTGTTAATCCCCACCACTTCACCGTCCATGTTGAACAGCGGCCCACCGGAGTTACCCCGGTTGATGGCAGCATCCGTCTGAATGAAAGAATCGTAAGGGCCGGATCGGATATCGCGATTGATAGCCGACACAATACCAAGCGTGACTGTGCTGCCCTGCCCGAACGGGTTGCCGATGGCCATCACCCAATCGCCAACGCGGGCACTGGCAGACTTTCCAAACGTAACCGCCTGCAAGGGTTTTGCAGGCTCGACCTTCAAAACAGCGATATCCGTTTTGGGGTCCGTGCCGACCACCTCGGCCTTCAACTCGCTGCCATCCGTGAATTCGATGGTGATTTCATCGGCTTCCGCAATCACATGGTTGTTCGTGATAATGATGCCGGATGGATCGATAACAAATCCGGAACCCAAGGACTGCACGCTGCGCGGACGGTTGCGGCGGTTCGGGCGATTGTTTTGGTTTGGTGCTTGGTTGAAGAACTCGTCAAAAAAGTCTTGAAACGGCGACCCCTGCGGGACGCGTGGACGCGGCGCGCGGCGTTCTCCGCCAGCAACATTTTGCGAAGTGGAGATGTTGACCACCGCACCTATCAAACGGTCCGCCAAGTCCGCAACCGACGCGGGTGCCGCATGGGCTGGCGCGACGAAACCCGGATGCGTGGCGCTTCCGCCTGCAACTATTCCAATGGCAAGGGCACCAGCAAGGGCAAAGCGTCTAAAAGTTGCAAGCGTGGTCATACACAAGTCTCCTGAACCAAGCGGCCCCGTCCTCGAGACCATTCAAATAAAATAGCGTGTTTGAAGGGTAGAGTACCGTGAATTCTTCGTCACACCCATCATGTTTTTGTAACTTCCCAGTTATGGAGCCAGTTACGGTGAATGGAGGTCACAGAATTGCAAGCCCCAACCACGAAATCGAGAGCACAGTGCTACTGCGCCGGATAAACCTAACCGCGCACTAACCAAACCAGACCGACACCAATGACCAGCGCTATGAGCCCACCCTTTCGCAAATCAGCGTCAGACATCTCGCTTATCTGCGCGGCCAAAGATCGTGCCATGGCTGGCATGCCCGCATAAAGCGCGCCTTCCAAAGCGAGAAACAATCCCAACGCACTAACAATCTCAATCAATTTCGTGTCTCCCGGCCAGTCACGGCATTCTCATACAATCAGACATAAAAAAACCGCGCCAACATTGCTGCGGGCGCGGTTTAAGAGTGAGACGACCTTTAGTTGCTGGCAGCAGGCACTGTGGGCACCGCAGGCGTGCGAGCCGGGGTAGGCGTTCCCGCATTGGGCGTAGTCACCGATCCGTTCGCATCCCGGAAAAACCGGAAAAACTCGGAGTTTGGCGAAAGCACCAATGTGGTACCAGCATTGTCCAAAGCTTCACGATAGGCCTGCATGGAGCGGTAGAAGTCAAAAAACTCCGGATCGCGATTGAAGGCATCAGCGAAGATGCCGTTGCGTTCGCCTTCACCTTCACCGCGAAGCACTTCGGCTTCCCGCTGCGCTTCCGCTTTAATCTCGACAACCTGACGGTCAGCAGCAGCGCGGATACGGCGGGCAGCTTCCTGACCACGGGCGCGCAGACGTTCCGCTTCCGCAAAACGTTCAGCCTTCATCCGCTCAAAGGTCTGTTCAGAGACTTCTGCCGTCAGGTCCGTCCTGCGGATACGCACGTCGACAATGCCAATGCCAAGATCATTGGCTTCCGGAATCAACTGATCACGCACTTCGCGCATCATGGCTCCACGCTCTTCTGACAGAGCCGCTTCAAAGCCGCGCAGACCGTAAGTCCGACGCAAAGCAGCATCCAGACGTGTGCGCAACCGGCTTTCAGCCTGTGGCACAGATGCGGACACCTGCTCACGGAAACGGCGGGGATCAGAGATCTTGTAGGTCAAGAACGCGTCCACATCATAGAACTTACCGCCGGAGACCTGAACGCGAATATCGTCCAGATCAAACCGGAGCAGCCGGTCATCGACCATTTGCACAGCGTCGAGACCAAAAGCCCCAAACGGCAGTTTGAAGTAGAGACCGGGCTCCGCTTCCACGCGGATGATCTCACCAAACCGCAACACGATGGCCTGTTGGCGCTCGTTGACGACATAGAGACCGGAGTAGAACAGCGCGGCGACAACCGCCACGATGCCTGCAATAAGACCGAG
>JBCBYZ010000059.1:0-19087 GCA_039815595.1 Pseudomonadota bacterium
CTACGGAAGGTATGGATTTCAGGTAAAGCGCAATAGCTTCGCGGTCTGAGGCGGGCAACTTGGCCATATTCAGTTGCACATCTGCCATCGTCGACCCGAAGGAATCAAACTCAGGGGTAAAGCCGCTTTCGAGCGAATAGGCGATGTCGCTTTGAGACCACGACCCGATGCCCGTTTCGTGCGGGGAGATGTTGGGAATGCGGCCCTTTCCGTCCGGAGCGCGGGCACCAGCCATCCACTCGGCCAGTTTCAGTCCACCGGTGAGATCGCGCGGCGTGTGGCATTCCCCGCAATGGGCCAGGCTTTCCACCAGGTAACGCCCACGCTCAAAGGCCGGCACATCGCTAACCCCATCCGGCGCTTTTGCAATCACCCAATCCGGTTTGAGGTTGATCGCCTTCCAAAGGCCCAAGCCACGACGCACATTGAAGGGAAAGCCAAGTTCGTGCGGCTGCGAAGGCCGGTCACTTGCGGGCAGGGTTTTCATGTAGACGTAGAGGTCGCTGATATCCTGATCCCGCATTCGAATGTAGGACGCATAAGGAAACGCAGGATAATAGTGCTCACCCTTGGGTGAAATGCCACGCACCAGAGCGTTCGCAAACTCGGAAAGGCTCCAGCTCCCGATACCGTGGGTGGCGTCACTGGAAATATTTGGCGCGATAAACGTGCCAAAATCGGTTGCGAACCGGTGGCCGCCCGCCAAGTCAAGTTTCGCGTCGCCTTGCGCGTTTTCAGCGGCATGGCAACTGGCGCAACCGGACGCCCAAAACACCATCTCGCCCCGCGCAACGTCACCCGCAGGCATCTCGGCCAGACGTTCAGCCGACAACGGTTTTGGCGCGGTTAGAACCCAACCCGCTGCCGCCGCCACGAGAGCAACGACAGCGAGAAGCATGAGCAGGCGGCGCATTAAGATGACCTTGGCAGACCCCTAGTTCTTCACGCGGTAGGCCCGGTGACACGTGCCACATGTTGCGGTAACGGCACCGAAGGCTGCTTTGAAGCCGTCCAAATCGGTAGGCAAAACGGCGGACGCTTCGATGAACTTGTTCACTTCCGCATCAAACCCGGCGCGATCTTCCCAGATTTTTGGCGAGGCTTCCGTTTTCGCTCCGGTCTCTGACCCTTCGGGAAACATGTAAGCAAAACCGTGCCCGGCACTGTTCATGGTGCGTAAGATCAATTGGGCTTTTACAACTTCAAACGGCGCTTCACCCTTCACGATTGCAGCCCCGGCTCCCGTCGCGGCTCCCACATGTGACATGATTTTTTGACGTTCAGCAGCTGGATCACCAGCGGCAATTGCAGTTGGGCTGGCCAGCGCAGCGACGGAAAAGATGGCCAGTGCCAAGCGTTTAAGGGTTGATGTTGAGGGAGCAAATGAGATCATGGGGGCGTTTCCAATGGAGCGTGTATGGGTGGTAACGCGGGAAGCCTGACACAGTTTGACGCAGGTGTCATGGCTCCCGGCTGTAACCGGCGATCACATCTTTAGACGGCAAGAGCAAAAGACCGTGCAAAACAAGCGCGCATGGGCTGGCTTATGTGATCGCCTTGGAGGCCTCACTCAGCCCAGTGCCAAGGCCTCGTAAACGCACCCAAAGCATTGACCATGGCCTCGTCGGACGGTTTGGCACCAGTCGCAGTTACCTTGGCAACAAGACCCAGTTTCTTGTCTTCATCGACCCGAGTGACTTCAGCAGCCAGACCTGCATTTGTCAGAGCTTCGTTATAGGTGCGTGTGATCGCCATGCGGCGCAGGTCGGGTTTGAACACTTTGCCAACAGCGGTCTTTGGAAGTTCGGGCAGGATTTCGAGATACTTTGGCACCGCTGCCCGTTCACTCACGTGCTCTTCAGCGTAAGCCATCAGCTCATCAACGGTGGCCTTGCCGCCATCCACCAGTTCGACATAGGCGCACGGAAGTTCACCCGCCACTTGATCGGGCTCGCCAATCGCGCCGACAAAGGCAACTTGTGGGTGACCGGCCAATGCCTCTTCAATCACAGCAGGATCGATATTGTGTCCCCCGCGAATGATCAGATCCTTGGCACGGCCCGTGATCCACAAATACCCGTCAGCGTCGATGCGTCCAAGGTCGCCGGAACGCAGATGGGTGCCGTTTGCGTAAAGACCCTTATTCTTGACTTCCTCGGTATAGGTCGCCCCGACCATCACCCCGGGATTGGAGATGCAAATCTCACCCACTTCGTCGACTGCACATTCCTTGGTGACGGAGCCATCCGACCCGCAATGGAAAATGCGCACATCTGTGTAGGGCATGGGCACGCCCACAGAGCCGATCTTCTTTTCCCCGTCCACTGGGTTGCATGAGACGATACACGTCGCCTCGGTCATGCCGTAGCCTTCCAGGATTTTTACCTTGGTGGTTTCTTCAAACCGCTTGAAGATCTCAACCGGCAGAGCGGCTGATCCAGAAAACGCCAGTTGAAGCGATGAAATATCGGCATCCACCGGGCGCTGCATCAACGCAGCTGCCGCCGTTGGCACGGTGACTAAGAAGGTTGCCTTCCAGCGTTCGACAAGTTTCCAAAAATTGTCGAATACACCGTCACCGCGATAACCGGCCGGGGTTGGCAGCACCATGTGAGCGCCGGAACTCAAACAACCCATCCAGATGGGATAGGCCGCAAACACATGAAACAGCGGCAGAGGGCACAGCACAACGTCTTGCGCCTTGTACAGCATCTCGCTGCCGGTCCAACCATTGTACAAAATGCCCGAAGATCGGTGCTGAGCGATTTTCGGCATGCCGGTGGTGCCGCCGGTGTGAAAATAAGCGCAGTAACGGTCATCATTGCTTTCCTCAAAGTCGAGCGCACCGCCATTGGCTTGGGCCATCGCATCTTCAAAATTGACGATCTGCGCACCGTGTGTGTCTTCCACTTTGGGCCGGATGAACGGGATCAACCATTTCAACGGCGGCGTTAGATGGTCGCGCAAATCGACTTCGAGAACCGTTTTCACATTTGGCGCGTCTTTAACCGCGGCAGCCGCCTTCTGTGCCAAGTCCGTCTTCGGGAACGCCTTCAACGTCACCAAAACCTTGGCATTGGTTTCGCGCAAAATGGCTGCGATGTGGTCCACTTCCAAAAGCGGGTTGATGGGGCTGACGATCCCAGCGGTCATGCCACCCATCAATGTCACCACCGTCTCGTTCAAAGACGGGAGAAGATAGGCCACGACGTCTTCTTCGCCGACGCCAAGAGAGCGGAACAGGTTGGCCGCTTTTGTGCAGCGTGTTTGCAACGCGCTCCAGGTGTGAGTCTGGGCTGGATCATTGGGACCTGATTTGAGTTGAAAACTGACAGCCGGACGGTCCGCATGGGCAGCGGCTGTTTTTTGCAGCAATTGAAACGGTGTTTTCACCGACCAACGGTCGGCAATCGGCGCCTCAGATTCAATGCGCAGTTTTTCAGAAATGGCGTAAGAAAGCGTCTTAGCATCACCCATGATCCAAACTCCTCCCAAGTGTTTTGGACATACATAAACTCCACCACATACGCGATAGGCGTCGTGGGACGCACACAAAGAGCGTTTTCAGAGGAAAGTCAAAAAACCAGGCTGGGCGACGCTGGCTTGAGTACCAACCGAAAACCCAAATGTGCGCTGAACCGCACGCGGTGGATCTTATCTAGTCGTCAGTCAAGATGCGTTCCGCTGCGCCGTCCAAATCGTCATACTGGCCGGAGCGTAAACACCAAACAAAGGCGAACAACCCCGCCAAGCCAAGCCCAAGGGCGATAGGAATGAGGATGACAAGATGGTTCATGCCGGCACCTTTTGTTGATCCGCTTGCCCACCGGACGCGATGGTTGCGGTGCCGCTGAGGCCCAGAGACCGACCCAAGTTTGGACCCAGATTTGAACCAAGTCCGCGCGCTCCTATCCGGTCCTCATCGCCTTGCATGGCGGTCTCACTGCCCTTGAACACCCGCACCTGCCACAGGCGCATGGAGTTGGCGACGACGACTATAGAGGACGCTGACATGGCAATGGCTGCGATCAACGGGGTCACAAATCCGGTCATGGCCAGTGGGACCGCAATTGCATTGTAGAGCAATGCCAATCCGAAGTTTTGGCGAACGAACCGTCCCGTGTGTTTGGAGATTTCATAAGCCACCGGAACTGCGCCCAACGATCCGTTCAAAAAAACAAAGTCCGAAGCCATACGGCCAACCTCGCTCGCGGACGCAGGAGCCATTGAAACGTGAGCCGCGGTAAGCGCTGGTGCATCGTTGAGACCATCACCCACCATGAGCGTTTTACGGCCATCCGCACCCAGCTTTTCGATGTGTTTGAGCTTTTCGCCAGGCAGCAAATCGCCTTCCACGGTGGATATGTCGAGTTCCGCACCCAGCGTCCAAACCTTGTCCCGGCGGTCGCCAGACAAAATTTGATTGCTGATCCCCAAACGGGAAAGATGCGCGACGCTTGCCCGGGCATCAGGTCGCAAGGCATCGCGCGTGGAAAGAACAGCAGGGCGTGTTCCCTCACATGCAAACATCAAGCTCGCATTCGAGCCGGCATACATTGCTGGAGCATCGCCCTTGACTACAGCGATATCGGCAACCCAGGACGGACGACCCAAACGCACCCGTTTGCCGCCCATGATACCCTCCATGCCCAACCCCGGCACTTCTTTGATCGCGCTCAAGGCAGTAACGGAACCCGCGCCAGTCCCATCTTGCGAGAGGACGCCGGCATCCAGAAAACGGTCGTGCAGCCCTTGCAAGACAGCCTTTGAAGCCGGGTGGGACGAGCGGGATGCCAATGCGTAGAGGGCAGGCAAATCCTCCGCCTGCAAACCTTCGCAGTGGTCCAACCGGGGTTCGCCCTTGGTCAGGGTGCCGGTCTTGTCGAAAACAGCGGTATCAACTTCCGCCATCCGTTCCAAAGCACCACCATCGCGCACGAGAATGCCTTCGCGGAACAAGCGGCTCGCACCCACAACATGCACGACCGGAACAGCAAGACCCAAAGCGCAAGGGCATGTGATGATCAAAACGGCAATCGCCACATAAAGCGATGTCTTCCAGTCCCCACCGGTGACGAACAGCCAGCCAATGAACGTAATGAACGCCAGCAGATGAACGGCCGGCGCGTAGATGGACGCCATCCGGTCGGCAATGCGTCTGTAACGACCGCGCCCCTGCTCAGCGGCTTCCATCATGCGCTGAATCTCGGCGAGGAACGATGTGTCGGCTGTGCCGGTCGCTTGGAGATCAATGGACCCGGTGAGGTTCAGTACACCGGCTTCAAGATCAGACCCCGGCGCAATAGAGACAGGATCACTTTCACCCGTCACCAGGGAACGGTCGACATCAGTACTGCCGGACATGACAACACCATCCACCGGCAATCGCTCCCCCGCCTGAACGCGCAACCGCATACCTTCGGAAATGTCTTGTGAGGCAACATAGCGCGTCTGGCCATTGTCCAGCACTTCCAGCGCACCGGGTGCCGTCAATTTGGCCAAACTGGCCACCGCGCCCCGCGCTTTCAGCCGCATGTGATGGTCAAGCGTTCGCCCGATCAAGAGGAAGAACAGCAACGTCACGCAAGCATCAAAATACGCTTCATGACCCCCATTCATGCTTTCAAACACGCCCATGGCCAAGGACAAAAGCACGGCCAGTGAGATCGGAACGTCCATGTTCAGATGGCCGTTGCGCAAGGCTGACAAGGCAGAGGCAAAAAAAGGACGTCCGGCAAAAGCGACAGCGGGCACTGCGATCAACCCGGACAGGAGATGAAAAAGCTGCGTCGTGGCATGGTCTGCCCCCGACCACACAGACACAGAAAGCAGCATGATGTTGGCGGATGCAAAACCGGCCACAGCCAAACACAAAAGCAACGAGCGCCCTTGGGCCTCAAGGTGGGATTCACCATCATCCGCCTGGCCCAAGAGGTGATGTTCAAAACCCAATTCACTAATGGTTTTGCGCAGATCAGAACCTTGTCCCAACCGGTCATCCCAGACAATCGTCACCCTCCGTGTGGAGAGGTTCGCCCGGGCGGACACCACTTGTGGCAGAGCGTGAAGACCCTTCTCAATCTTGGAGATACACCCGGCGCAATGCATGGCGGGTATGACGACCACGAGTTGTTGTTCGCCATTGTCCAATGGAGTTGATAGAGAACGAACCTCCTCTTCCAAGCCATTACTTGCACCAGCACCACAACCGCACCCACAGCCCGCCGGTGCGGACTGCTTGCTCACCACCGCGTCCGCTTTGGATCGCGTATTCTTGGAAAGGCCATCGCCGCTCGAGCAGTCTTTTCCTAAGGGAGTTGTGCTGCAGCAACTCATTGCACGATCCCTTTGCCGTCCTTGGACACATCAAGGCGCACATCACGACGATAAGGTTTACCGTTCACAGTGGCTTCAAACCGCACGAACCAATCACCGGACGCCAGCTCCAAAGGAAGTGCAATTTGATTGGAGCCTTCAACAACGGACACCGGTACGCTGCGATCCTGTTGCTCAAACGCCGGACGACCGAAGTGCACAACTGCATCTTGAACCCGAGGTTGAGCGCCATTCCGGTTGGACATCTCAACGGTCAAAAAACCATCGTGATAGGCCACGACCGACCGCCAGCCCGTTGCGGCCTGTTGCGCAGACGCTGCCAAATCCTGGTTGAACTTCTCGCTGGCAACATATGAGTTCTTGACCACCAGACCGGTCCAACTGCGGGACGCCATCGTGGCCATGGAAAAATTCACCACAATGATCACGCCAAAAAACGCGATCATGCAGGCCGCCATGTGATGGCCGGTGAAGCGAAAGGAAGAAGACACAGTGGCATCGGTTTTGGATGTGTCGGCAAGGCTCATTTGAACAACTCCGGTGGGGCTTCAAAGGTCACGTTGGCTTGGGTGGTTTCCGCACCGCGCAGGGCGATGGCACGGATCGTAAAACTGGAGCGCCGCGATTTCAGGGCTGACACCGGGGCGGTGACATAGACCTTCACAGCGCGCATTTTATCAGGGTTAACTTCCACCAGCAGAGACGGTGTTGGACGGTTGTTGGACCCTGCAATCCGCATGGTCGCGCCTTCCAAGCCGACAGGCTGCACCCAAAACTGACGCTGTTCCCCGCGCATATTGAGAATTTTGATCTCATATCCGTTGCGGATGGAACCATCACTCAACTGGACGTAAAGCGGATTGCGATCGCGCAGGACATTAATGTCCAGTGTTTCGCGCATTAGGAAAACGCCCAGCATACCCAGTCCAATGCCAGCGTAGATGGCCAAGTAGATATAGGTCCGCGGACGCATCATAGAGCGCCACGTTGTGTGCTTCAGACCATCAATATAGCCGCCACCGGGTTTGTGAATTTTGGTCGGATCAATCTGGTCGTAGATAGCCTCGGTGGTCATATCGAAAGTGGCGCCAGCTGCCCCTGCGATCCGCATGTTTGAGGCGTAGTCATCCAGCGTGCTGTAAGAGATCAGACCCTTTTCCAAACCAAGCTTGGACATCACATCGTCGCAGGCATCAATGCAAAGGGCGCAGGTGATGCACTCCATCTGTTGGCCGTCGCGAATATCGATCCCCATGGGACACACCGCAACGCAGGCGTTGCAATCGACGCAGTCGCCGGTGATCTCACCCGCCGCCCGCTGGCGCTTCATGTGGTGGGTGCGTTTTTCACCGCGCCACGCATTGTACGTCACCGTCAGCGAGTTTTCGTCCAGCATGGCCGCCTGCACGCGGGGCCAAGGGCACATATAAATGCACACCTGTTCGCGCATTAAACCGCCGAACACGTAAGTGGTCGCCGTCAGGATAGCGACGGTTATATACGCTTCCGGCACAGCTTGGCCGGTGAAGAAATTTACAAACAGGGTCGGCGCATCGGCAAAGTAGAAAATCCAGGCACCGCCGGTCAAAACGCCGATCAGCAACCAGGTTGAATGTTTGGCGGCGCGTTTCCAGATTTTTTCAAACGTCCAAGGGCCTCTGTCGAGGCGCATACGTGCGCCCCGCTCACCCTCAAAAAACCGCTCCACCACGAGGAAAAGATCAACCCAGACGGTCTGCGGACACGTGTATCCGCACCATGCGCGGCCCAGTGTCGAGGTGACCAGAAAAAGCCCAATACCCGCCATCACCAGTAGACCCGCGACGTAGAAAAACTCGTGCGGCCAAATCTCAATGAAAAAGAAATAAAACCGGCGGTTGGCCATGTCCAACAACACCGCCTGATCCGGCGTACCCGGTCCCCGGTCCCAGCGGATCCATGGGGTGAGATAGTAAATCCCCAAAGTGACGATCATGATGATCCACTTGAAGCGACGGAAAGCACCTTCCGCCCGCTTGGGAAATATCTTTTGCCGCGCAGCGTAAAGCGTCTGTTTGGCGGCTGAGTTCAACGCCTCGGCGTCGAACCGTTCCACCCCGCCGTCCGGCGGGATGGAAGCTGCGTTCTGCACTTGTGCCGGCTCCCCCAACACAAGGTTTACTCTTCGACGGGGGCGGCTTCGCCACCGCCCAGCGCGTGGATGTAGATGGCAAGCTGCTTGATGCTAGCATCCCCCAAACGCTCAATCCAAGGCGGCATGACGCCGAGTTGCGGATTGACAATCTGCGCACGGATGGTGCTGCGAGTGTTGCCATAGAGCGAGATAGAATCCGCCAGATTGGGCGCACCAAACTCGCGGCCGCCACGGCCATTATCACCGTGACAGGAAGAGCAATTGTCCATGTAGACTTCCTGACCGGTCGTCGCCAAAGCCACGTCGTGCTCTTGGTTGGACAGTTTCAGCACATATTCGGTAACAGCATTGATTTCATCCCGTTCCAGGATTTCATCCTTACCGAACGCCGGCATTTCAGACAGACGCGCATCGTCATCTTCATCATTCCGGACACCGTGTTTGATCGTGGTGTAGATCGCTTCAAGATCGCCACCCCAAAGCCAGTCATCATCGTTCAGGTTGGGATAACCCGGACCACCGGCAGCGCCAGACCCGTGGCACTGTGTGCAGTAGACCTTGTAGAGCGAAGCCCCACCCGCGGCTGCAAACCGCACGAGGTTTTCATCATTTCGGATGGTCTCAAGGTCTTTTTGCGCCAATTGCGCTAAACGATCTCTGCGGGATTCGCCAAGAGCCGCCATTTCAACCTTCAGCTCAGTGCGGTTGCTGGTGCCCAGCACACCAGCGGTTGCACCCTCCAAAAGCGGGATCGCGGGATAGGCGATCATGTAGCCGATGGAAAAGACGATCGTTGCGTAGAAGGTCCACAACCACCAACGCGGGAGCGGATTGTTAAGCTCCTTAATGCCGTCCCACTCATGGCCCGTGGTGTCGACACCGGTGGCTTCATCAATGTCTTTTTCGTGTTCAGACATATTAATTGTCCTCCCTGAATGGGATTTGGGAAACGTCGTCCGCGATTTTTTTGGAACCGGGTCGGAACGTAAAAATGATCACCGCGACGAACATGACGAGCATGTAAATCAAGCCCCAAGAGGCCACGACCTCGCGCATGAAAACGTACATAGAGTTGTCCATCATGCTCTCCTTAGCGCAGGTTTTCGGCTTGCTTGTAGGCGTTGAGATCAACCAGCGTGCCCAGCATTTGTAGATAGGCGACGAGGGCATCCATCTCGGTCAGCTTGGTTGGGTCGCCATCAAAATCCCGGATGGAGATTTTTTGATAGCGGCTTTCCAAACCATCCGTATCCGCCTCGGGATCGGCCTGCGCCTGCATGTCGGCAACAGCGTTTTGGATCATGTCCTGCGTATAGGGCACGCCGACATAGCTGTTGGCCGTCAAATGCGCCTCAAACCCTTTGGTGGACAAAGGCGTGTTGGCCAAGAAACTGTAAGGCGGCATGATCGATTCCGGCACAACATTGCGCGGATTGATCAAGTGCTGGACGTGCCACTCGTCTGAGTAACGCCCCCCCACTCGGGCCAGATCCGGCCCCGTACGCTTGGAGCCCCATTGGAACGGATGGTCATACATCGATTCCGCAGCCAGGGAGTAATGGCCGTACCGCTCCACCTCATCGCGGAAGGGCCGGATCATCTGGCTGTGGCACACATAACACCCTTCACGGATGTAGATGTTGCGCCCGGCCAGCTCCAGCGGCGTATAGGGCCGCATGCCTTCCACTTTTTCGATGGTGTTTTTGACATAGAACAGCGGCGCGATTTCCACGATACCGCCGATCAACACCGCCACCAGTGATCCCACAAAGAGAAGCGAGACATTGCGTTCAAGTTTTTTGTGTTGGTCAAGAAAACCCATTGTCTTCTCCTCTCTTATTCTGCGGCTACGGGTGCGGCAGGCGCGGCGTCACGGCCACCCATGGGCACCTCTTCGCGGATGTCTCCGCGAATGGTGCGCCACACGTTGTAGACCATGACCAAACCACCCAGCAGGTAGAGGCCACCGCCCACCATGCGCATCACATATTCCGGGTGAATGGCGGACACGGTCTCGATGAAGGAGTTCACAAGGAAGCCCTGATCATCATATTCGCGCCACATCAGGCCCTGGGTGATCCCGGCAACCCACATCACGGCGGCGTAGATCACGATACCAATCGTGGCGAGCCACAAGTGCCAGTTGACCAGACGCAGAGAGTAAAGCCGCTCGCGCTGCCACAGACGGGGAACCAGATAGTAGAGCGCACCAAAGGTGATCATACCGTTCCAACCCAGCGCACCGGAATGCACATGACCGATGGTCCAGTCCGTGTAGTGAGACAGGGAGTTGACTGACTTGATGGACATCATCGGACCTTCGAAAGTCGACATGCCGTAGAAGGCCAGCGAGATCACAAACATGCGCAGGATCGGGTCCGTCCGCAGCTTGTCCCAGGCGCCTTGCAGCGTCATCAAACCGTTGATCATGCCACCCCATGAGGGCATCCACAGCATGATGGAAAACACCATGCCCAAAGTCTGCGCCCAGTCGGGCAGCGCCGTGTAATGCAGGTGGTGAGGACCGGCCCAGATATACAGGAAGATCAGCGCCCAAAAGTGGATGATGGACAACCGGTAGGAGAACACCGGCCGGTTGGCTTGCTTCGGCACGAAGTAATACATCATGCCCAGGAAGCCTGCGGTCAGGAAGAAGCCCACCGCATTGTGGCCATACCACCATTGCGTCAGCGCGTCCTGCACACCGGCAAAAGCCGAGTAGCTCTTCACGCCCAAAAACGATACAGGCACAGCCGCATTGTTGACGAGATGCAACATGGCGACCGTGATGATGAAGGACAACAGAAACCAATTGGCCACATAGATGTGGGGTTCCTTGCGCTTCACAAGCGTGCCCACAAATGTGATCAAATAGGCGACCCAAACAACGGTCAGCCAAAGATCAACATACCATTCCGGCTCCGCATATTCTTTAGATTGGGTGATGCCCAACAGGTAGCCGGTGGCCGCCATGACGATGAACAGCTGGTAGCCCCAAAATACGAACCACGCCAAATTGCCGCCGAATAGGCGTGCCCGACAGGTGCGTTGAACGATGTAAAAGCTGGTGCAGATCAGCGCATTGCCACCGAAGGCAAAAATCACCGCTGATGTGTGCAGTGGACGCAGACGCCCGAAGTTCAACCACGGTTCGATGTTGAGGACGGGATAGGCAAGCTGGGCCGCAATCACCACACCAACCAAAAAGCCGGTAATACCCCAAAACAACGTGGCGATGACGCCATATCGAATGACATCATCCATATATCCTGATCTGTCCGGTGCCGGTATGGCTTGACCCGCAGGCGCCATTTCAACGCGGCGCAACAGCACCAGCGTGGTGCCCGCTAGGATGAAGAACAAGACCCACATATGGGCCTGGAACAAATCATCCTGGGCAAATCCCGCCACCAAAAAGGCTAGGAAGGTCGCGACAGCCAGAAGGATGGCTTCGGTTCCGTTTCTCATTTGAATGCTCCCTTTTCGGCATAGTCGAAACTGCTCTTGTCGACCCAAATTCACGGGTCGGGACACATCTCGACGCTCTTTTGTTGCCGCAAACGGACGTTCCGTTCTTTGATCCAGATCAACGAAAGACAGTGAGGAAGCGAATAGGGTGTGGTGCATAAGCAAAGACACCTCCGTCTTTTGCGCATCTTTTCAAAGCGAGGGTCACCATGCCGATAAGCGAAGTTTCCGCAGAACTGAGCAAATGCCATCAGGCACAGGCAGCGTTGTGTGACCTGCTCGAATCCATCGCCGACGACATTCCAGAAGACCCGAAAGCCGTGGACCGGCAACGGTGCTTGGCCGCTGCGCGGAAGATTTTTCCCACAGTGAAAAAGGCGCACGATTTTGAAGAACAGCGCCTTTTCCCCCTTTTGGAAGCTCTCAACGGCCCATCGGAAAGCCTTACCAAAAGCCTCGAGCGTCTGCGGTTTGAACACTGGGAAGATGAGAGCTTCGCCGAAGAAGTGACCGAAAGCCTGATTGAGTTCGGACGCGGTGAGGGAAGCATGGACGGCGAGAAACTGGGTTACATGCTGCGCGGTTTTTTTGAGGGGCTGCGCCGCCATATGGCTTTCGAGACCGAGCACTTGCTGCCGATGCTGAAGCGTCAGGCCACAGTGACGCGGCTGCATGTCGCCACGTCATAGCGGCGGGTTCGAGATCACGTCGCTGAAAGGCCTGTCCTTAGAATTTCCGCGCAAACAACAAACCAAGAGCGTAAGCCGCCCCGCCCCTCGCTCTATCGCTTCCCCTCCTGCACGGCCTTTTCATGACCACTCCCCCAAGACAGTCAACCACCACGCTTAAAACCAACGACAACGCTATGGGTAATGCCAACGTTCATCTGGGACGCAGTGTGCCGCGCTACACGAGCTACCCAACCGCTCCCCATTTTCAGGCCGGCATCGGTGTGGAAATCGCCAGTGACACCTACCGGACCCTGTCATCCAGCGAACCGGTCTCGATTTACGTCCACATCCCGTTTTGCGACAAGCTGTGCTGGTTCTGCGGGTGCAACACCAAACACACGCTGCGCTATGAGCCGATCGAAAGCTATGTCACAAGCCTAATCGCGGAGATCCGCCTTCTGCGCGCTCGGCTAGGCCGTTCGATCACGGTCGCCAATATGCACTTTGGAGGCGGCTCTCCCAGCATGCTGCGATCCGGCGATGCAAAGCGTTTGGGTGCGGCCTTGCATGAAGCGTTCACGATCACGCATCACGCTGAAATCAGCATCGAAATCGATCCAACAGACGTCGCTCAAAATCCGGACGATGCCATGCTGGCTTTCCAGCATCTGGGCATGACCCGCGCCAGCATCGGCGTGCAGGACTTTGATGAGAAAGTGCAAAAGGCGATTAACCGCCCACAAAGCTTTGAAACAACCCGCGATGTTGTGAACCGGCTGCAAGACGCAGGCATCGCCTCGTTCAACATCGACACGCTCTACGGCTTGCCCCATCAGACCATCAACGGCGTGCGCAAGACGATGGATCAAGTCATCAGCTTGCAACCCGACCGGGTCGCCCTGTTTGGTTATGCCCACGTGCCATGGGTGAAGAAACACCAAAACATGATCCCGACCGAGGCTTTGCCCGACACGGAAGAACGGTTGGATCAGGCGGAGGCGGCCGCTCTTCAACTTCAGGCCGCACGCTATAGCCTCGTCGGCATTGACCACTTTGCAAAACCGGATGATTGCTTGGCCATAGCGGCGTCAGCCGGCCGTTTGCGCCGTAATTTCCAGGGCTACACAACAGACCAATGCGACACACTCCTTGGCTTGGGCGCATCTTCGATAGGCCGGTCTCAATTCGGCTTCATGCAAAATGCAGTGGCCACCAAAGCCTACAAGGACGCCATCGCCCGCGGGGAACTGCCCCTCGACAAAGGCTACCGTCTTACGACGGACGATACGATCCGCGCCTTCATGATCGAACAATTGATGTGCAATCTGGAACTGCGCTTTGACGACATGAAAGAGCGGTTTGGATATCTTGCTCAACCCTATATCGCGGAGGCCAGATTGGCCGCTGCAAACGACGAGTTCCACATGACCCATGCGGACGAGGACCGACTTTATATCGATGACAATGCGCGAGCATTCGTGCGCATTATCGCATCCCAATTCGACGCCTATCTGGCCGACAGCAAATTCAAATTCTCAAAGGCTGTTTGAAGCCCGCGCCGGATCATGTTCGCTGGCGCGTCGCAGAGCGCCTAGGTCCGGTATCGAAATAGTACGCCGGTCAAGCAGTTCCAAAAGGCCGCGCTTGCGTAAATTGGTCATCTGACGACTGACGGTCTCTGTGGTAAGGCCAAGAAAGTCAGCAATGTCGGAGCGCTTCAACGGTAGTTCAAATTCGATGACGGCGCCGTCCGGATGTTCCGGGTCGAGATGGCTCGCGATCAGCAACAGGAAGCTTGCAAGTTTTTCAGCTGCCGACTTTCGACCCAGGGTCAAAAGCCAAGTCCGCGCCTCTTCCAATTCCGCCAGAGTCTGCCTGTGCAGGCGCGAGGCCATGTCGGGGGATTCCGCCAGCATCTCTTCCAGAACGGATTTTGGAAAGGAACACAAACGCACATTGGTGGCGGCCTCCGCCACAACATCATCATTGGCCGCCATAGGACGCCCCGTCAGGTCTGGAGCAAATTGCAAGCCCACAATCTGCTGACGCCCATCCGGCATGAGTTTTGTGAGCTTGACGACGCCGCTCAAAATATTGGCATACGTGTCCAGCGTTTCGCTGGTGGGCTCGGTCAGCACAACATCCCGGGCGTGCATGCTTTTGGTCGTGTGCTTGCTCAGCCGCACCAACTGCTCCGCTGACAAAGCCCCGCAAACGCCCTTATGCCGGGCTTCGCAAGCTTGGCAGACAATTGGCATTTCCGAGTTATGGATATCTTTGCGACAGGCCATAAAGCGGGGCGCTCCCTCACCCTGTCCAAAAGCTTACACCCGGACACGTCAATGTCCAGTCCACTTGACACTTTTGGGTGCCGAGCAATGACCATAGGGCCATTTCTCACGGTAAGTTCAGGCAGATCGTGCCCCTAACTGCCGCGATACGTCGAAAATCCAAACGGCGATGCCAACAGAGGCACGTGGTAGTGGCTCGTCTCATCATCCACTCCAAAACGAACCGGCACCACATCGATAAACGGGTGATCACTGTCCGGTGCATGACCCTTGAAATAGGCTCCGATGTGGAACACCAATTCATAGGTGCCGCACCGCAACTGGCCTTTGGGTATCAGGGGTGTGTCGGTGCGCCCGTCATCATTGGTGGTGGTGGACGCCAGGTGCTCACGCTTCGAGCCCTTCAACTCGTACAACTCAATCGCCACACCATGCGCAGGACAGCCCCGGGCCGTGTCCAAGATATGCGTCGTCAAAAAACCCTGATCACTCATATGTTCATCCTGAACCCAAAGAGCGCACCACGTTGGCTCTGTCACCTTGCCATGAAATACGGTAGGCCACAGCGCAACCGGAAATGCCAAACAACAAAGAGTATCCCATGACACTGAGCCAAGTGGACCCATCAGGTCTTGACGAGTTTTCCGTCGTTTTCACGGACCGGTCCTTGAACCATATGTCACAGCGGTTTCAACAGGTCATGATTGATATCTCCTCCACCATGAAAAACGTCTATCAGGCGGACGCCATGGCCATAGTACCCGGTGGCGGCACCTACGGCATGGAGGCGGTGGCCCGCCAGTTCACGGCCAGCAAAAAAGCGCTCATCGTTCGCAATGGCTGGTTTTCCTACCGTTGGACCCAAATTCTGGAAACTGGCGACATCGCAGACGAAGTGACGGTGATCAAAGCCCGCCAGACCGGCAATGATCTGCCTGCACCCTTCGCGCCCGCACCTATCGAAGATGTTGTTGCCGCCATCGCCGAGGAAAAACCCGCCATGGTATTTGCACCCCATGTGGAGACATCTGCCGGCGTTATGCTCCCCGATGATTACATTGCCGCATTGGCCAAAGCCGCTCACGATGCCGGGGCTTTATTCGCACTGGATTGCGTCGCCTCGGGAGCGATCTGGGTGGACATGAAATCGCTGGGCATCGACGTGGTGATCAGCGCCCCGCAAAAAGGCTGGAGCGCATCCCCCTGTGCCGGATTGGTTATGCTGAGCGCCCGCGCTGTTGACGTCATGGAATCCACGACCAGCTCCAGCTACGCAGTGGATCTGAAAAAATGGCACTCTATCATGCAGGCCTACGAGAACGGCGGCCATGCCTACCACGCCACCATGCCCACCGACGCGCTGACGGGCTTTCGTGATGCGATCATGGAAACGCAGGAATTGGGTTTTGACGTTGCCAAGGAGCGGCAGTTTGAATTGGGCCAGAAGATACGCGCCGTTCTGGCCGATCTGGGATACAAAAGCGTGGCCGCCCGCGGCTATGAAGCGCCCGGCGTGGTTGTCTGCTTCACCAGTGATCCCGCCATGCAAAACGGCAGCCGCTTTAAAGAACAAGGCATGCAAATTGCTGCCGGCGTCCCGCTGATGTGCGATGAGCCGGAAGACTTCGCCACCTTCCGTATTGGCTTGTTTGGGTTGGACAAACTCAAAGACGTGGATGGCACCGTCAGCAGGTTCCGCGCGGTGGCCGAACGCGTGACCGACAAACTGGCGGCCTAACGGACAAGCCTTAAGGGCTCGCCATCAAAACGCTTTTCCTCTGGCTGATACCGGCCAGAGTGTTTCCACTTTGCCGTTGCGCACCCCCACATACCAATCGTGTAAATTGCAGGTGGGGTCACAGTGGCCGGGAACCAGTTTGAGCTTCTCGTTGATCTTTAAGCGCCCTTTCGGGTCCGCGATGACACCGTGTTCATCGGAACACTCCAAGACTTCCAGATCATCCGCACCAAAAACCACGGGCAGGCCGGAATCGACGGACTGGACCTTAAGGCCTGCATCCACCACGGCGCGGTCCGCTTTGGTGTGGCTCATTACTGACGTGAGAATGAAAAGCGCGTTCTCCCATTCGCTTTCATTCAGCGGATTACCCTGCTCATCCAACACGCGTCCGTAGTCAGCATCCATGAACGCATAAGAGCCGCATTGGATTTCAGTATAGACGCCGGATTGGCTTTCAAACTGATAACTGCCGGTGCCACCCCCGGTCACGGTTTCACAGCGCAAGCCAACCGCCTCAATCGCAGCCACCGTCTCCCGCACCATCGCAACAACACGCTCAAACGCAGCGCGTCGTTCGTCGTGCAAGCGCAGATGCTGCATGGCGCCTTGATAGGCCTGCAGACCGGCAAACTTAAGTCCCTCAGCCCGGTCAATGGCCAAAGCTATATCGGCTGCTGAACCCGGGCTCGTGACGCCGCACCGGCCAGCACCACAGTCGATTTCCACAATGCATTCGATCTGTGTTTCGTGCGCCGCCGCGGCTTTCGAGAGCTCGCCCACATTATCGAGATCATCGACACAAACCAGCGTCCGAACACCAAGCTTGGGCACTTGCGCGAGACGATTGATCTTCAGCGGATCGCGCACTTGATTGGAGATAAGAATATCCTTGATACCGCCACGGGCAAATGCTTCGGCCTCACTGACCTTCTGGCAGCAAACCCCACGCGACCCGCCCAAACGCTCTTGCAGCAAAGCCACATCGACACACTTATGCATCTTGCCATGCACCCGGTGCTGCACTCCGTGCGCCTTTGCATAGTCCCCCATCTTGATGACATTGCGCTCCAGCGCATCAAGATCGAGGACCAAACACGGCGTCTGGATGTCAGCTTCACCCATCCCAACAAAGGCCGGGATGTCATAGCCCAGTTCCAAATCGCTCAAGTCAACCAAGGATCATATTTCCCACCTTCAGAACGACTTAATCAGCGCAACTGATTTTCAGCGTGAGTCTCAGGGTCTTCGCTCTCTTCCGGTTGAGTTAAATCTGGATCGTCGTGATCGATCTCGGTCTCGACTTCCGCCAACTCCTCAACGGAATCCTCGCCCAACTCCACGTCCATCGTTGCCTCAGTTGCATCCTCGTGATCAGAACTGAATTCCGCATCGCCTGACTGGGATGACGCCTTCATCTCCAAACGGTCTGGAGTATTTTCCAGCAAACCGGTCTCATTGCTTTTCAAGATTTTTGACACTGAATTTTGCAAAAGCGCGCTGGGCTTTATGACACCATCGGCAACCAGCTGACCGATATACCGTTTGGCGTCGACCTCTGGAATGTGCAGCAGGTTTTGCAGCGTCTTGGGCGTGCACTCGCCATGGAGGGCTGAGATGTAAATCGCCCAAAAACGGGCTTGCTTGGGCACCCCAGCCGCCACACTGGCCGACATATTTGCTGACGTAACGGCCAAGGGCGAGGTAACAGGAAGGGCAAGCGTCGCCGCAAGCGACTGGACAAATTGGCGTCTGTTCATACCACCCATATACGCACGTGTGCGGGAATTGCGAGTGTCGACCATTCCTCAACACCGAAACAGCCTCTAGCCACAGACCACCCCAAGATGCGGTTCTAAGACCCGGCGGAACAACGTACCGGCCCAAAAGGCCGATACGGCTGAGGTGATGCTATGACCTTATGCCCATCCAAGCTCTTTGAGCGCATGGGTATCGTTCCAGATTTTTGTCATATGAACGATCTTGCCGCCCTCAAACTCCATTGCATAAACGTAATCAGAGGCCGTCGATTGCCCGGTCGGTGTAGGAGGGCCGCCCTCCCCCGTATTGGTGCCGTGGAACACAGCAAACGCCATCACCACACCGCGTTCATCGTCAGCAGCAAAACCCTTAAGCTTATAATGACCATCCGGCACGGGTGTGAGCAGGCCCTTCATCCAGTCAGCATAGGCAGCCAGTGTGGTCACTTCGGCGAGCGCCTCGGCCTGACAAGCAAACGTGGCGTCGGCTTTGCAATACTGCGCACAAGCCTCCCAGCCTTTTCCTGTCTCGCAAGCATCAAAAAACGTATGAGCTGTTTCAAGCATGGTCATGTCGTGTCTCCTGTTGGGTAGGGCGGGGCTCATCCCCGTTTCATCATGCCATCACTTTCGCACCGCAACACTGTCTTTTACTATGAGATCAAAAATGGCGGAGGTTTTTATTTTCC
>JBCBYZ010000126.1:0-9816 GCA_039815595.1 Pseudomonadota bacterium
CAGCCCAGCGTGGACGAGGCATCCATGAAGGCGCGCTATGATAAAGAGATTGGCTCTGCAACGCCGGAACAGGAAGTAAGCGCGCGGCACATTTTGGTGAAAACTGAGGAGGAAGCCAAATCCATTATCGCTGAGTTGGACGGCGGTGCCGATTTTGTGGAACTGGCGAAGACCAAATCCACCGGCCCCAGCGGGCCAAAGGGAGGCGAGTTGGGTTTCTTTGGCAAGGGCCGCATGGTCCCGGAGTTTGAAACCGCAGCCTTTGCGTTGGAAAAAGGCGCTTACACAAAAGAACCGGTGAAAAGCCAGTTTGGTTATCACGTGATCCGCGTGGATGATAAGCGCGACAAGCCGCTTCCAAGCTATGAAGCATCTAAACAGCAACTGCGTCAGGTCATGCTGTCGGAAGCTTATGCGGCAGCCGTGAAAGCGGCTCGCGAGGAAGTCGGCGCAGAGGTCTTGGACGACAGCTTGAAGCTGCCTGCCAACTAGATCAAAAAACACAGCGCTACGATTATGGACGACTTGCCCGTTTCTCCTTTGGCGCCTGCCTCCCTGCCGAACGCAGCACCGATGGATGGGGTGCGGTTGGCTGTTGCGGAGACGGGTGTCAAATATTCGGGTCGTCCTGATCTGCTCCTGATGACATTTGATCCGCCGGCCAGCGTGGCCGGTGTGTTCACGAAATCCTTGTGTCCTTCGGCCCCGGTGGATTGGTGCCGCACCGCTTTGGGTGACGGCAATGGGACTGCGTATGCCGTGCTCGTGAATGCGGGCAATGCCAATGCGTTTACCGGTCGTGCGGGGGCTGAGGCCGTCGCTGAAACCATGAGAGCGGTCGCGGAGGCGACGGGCGCACCCCTCACCCAAATCCTTGCAGCGTCCACCGGCGTTATCGGAGAGCCCTTGGCTGCGTCTTCGTTGACCGATCATTTGCCCGCGCTCCTGGCGGATGGCGGTGAAGCGACTTGGGAGCAGGCGGCCCGGGCGATCCTGACCACAGACACCTATCCAAAGCTGGCCGTTCAAGAAACGCGGATTGGTGGGCGCACTATCACCGTAACTGGGATCGCTAAAGGCTCCGGCATGATCGCACCGGACATGGCGACCATGTTGTCGTTCGTGACTACAGACATGCCGGTTGCTCCGGCACTGTTGCAGCAGATGGTGTCTGAGCTGGCAGACATCTCTTTCAATGCGATCACAGTTGATAGCGACACGTCCACAAGCGATAGCGTGATGGTATTTGCCACGGGGGCTGCCGGTGGTGAGATGTTGACCAGCCGCGAAGACGAACGGTTCGGCGAATTCTTCGATCTTTTGGGCAGTGTGTTGCACGCCCTTGCCATGCTGGTGGTGCGGGATGGTGAAGGCGCGACCAAGCAGATTGAGGTATCCGTTTCCGGTGCGAGCGATGATGTGTCCGCCAAAAAGATCGCCTTAAGCATTGCCAATTCGCCCTTGGTGAAAACCGCAGTGGCTGGCGAAGATGCCAACTGGGGCCGTGTCGTCATGGCTATCGGCAAGGCAGGAGAGCCCGCCGACCGCGATAAGATCAGCATTCGGTTTGGGAATGTTGAGGTGGCCAAGGATGGACAACGGGTTGAAGGTTATAGCGAAGACGCCGCGAGCGCCGTTATGCGCCTTCCTGAGATCACAATTGGTGTTGATGTTGGTGTTGGGCTTGGGAACGCGCGGGTTTGGACCTGCGATCTCACCAAGCAGTATGTGGCCATAAACGGCGACTATCGGTCGTAATGACGCTTAAACCGAGGGTCACCGTTGCACGGAACTGATCCCATGGGTGTACCAGCGTATAGCGCAGATTTGCCGGAAGTGCGGCGGCTGGAAGCTGTGTCATTTCGCTGCTGGCCGTCCACAACGACCATATTTGATGGAACATGGGCCATTCGTTTGTCGGCAGGTCATCCGGCAAAACGGCTGAATTCAGTCAATCCGCTGGACCGCGCTGATCATAAAGATTTGGAAGCACGCATCTCCCGAGCGGCCAAACGCTTCTCCGGCTTCGGGCGGCCCCTGGTGTTTCGTCAGTCGCCTCTGGCTCCGCCGGAGCTGGACAATATTTTGGACGCGCGGGGTTGGCGGCGTTTTGATGAAACTCAAGTCATGACTGTGCCGCTGCAAAAAGCGCAACTTGATCATGTCGTTTCGCTTTTGCCGCTAAGGGATTCCGGTCGATGGATTCAGCAATGCATTGCTATGGGCGGGTTTGACGAAAGCCTGCGTCCGGGCATGGCGGAGTTGATTGGCTTGGCGCATGGCCCTGTGGGCCTGTTCCTCCTGGAAAATGAGTCCGGTGCGCCGCTGGCAGCCTGTATGGCGGTGCGGTTTGGCGGTTTGGTGGGCATTTTTGAAGTGGTTAGCCATCCCGACGTCCGGCGGCAGGGGTACGGTCGTCGAATTGTTGAAAGTGCAATGCGGTGGGGGCTGGATCACGGTGCCCAACAAGCGTGGTTGCAGGTTGTCAGCGCGAATAGTTCTGCCGTTTCCCTTTACGAAACGCTCGGCTTCGTGGAGTCCTATCGCTACGCCTACAGGCAGGCGCCGGATGGATTTGTCGGTTAGCCTTGCTGGGGGTTCCGCTTGTGGTATCACCCCGCATATTGTCCCCTGCTGTATCCGGTTTGTTTCATGACCTCCCCTAAAAAGCTGGTATTTGTCGTGGCGTGTGCGCTGGTGGACGCGGACGACCGCGTGTTGTTGGCACAACGTCCACCCGGCAAAAGCATGGCCGGTTTGTGGGAGTTTCCCGGGGGCAAGCTGGAAGAGGATGAAACTCCGGAAGAGGCGCTCATCCGCGAACTGGCCGAAGAACTGGGTATCGAAACCAAAGTCGCCTGCCTTGCACCGCTGACGTTTGCCAGTCACGCCTACGATGATTTTCACCTCATCATGCCGCTATTTGTGTGCCGTCGCTGGTGGGGCATCGTCCAGCCGCAAGAGGGCCAAGTGCTCAAATGGGTGCGCAGCGAGAAGCTGCGCGACTACCCCATGCCTGAGGCCGATATCCCTCTGATCCCGATCTTAAGAGAACTTTTATAGGTTTCTCTTACCCTTCATTTACCAAGCAGGGGCTTGATAACACGGTGGTTCTATGGGGCGACCGAAGGGTGATGAGTGATGTTTTTCCAGCGTTTTTCAGCGTTCCTCTCCAACACGAAGGGCTTTACGACCCTTCAAGCGGCCGGCGCGTTTGCCGTGATTGCTCTCGTGTCGGCGGTTTTCATTCCGGGTATTTACGGTGAGCCAAACCAGCGGTTTGCGGCTTTTCGCGGTGGGCCAGCGGGCATTGATGCCACTGTGACCGGCACGGTGGCGCCGAAACCCCAGCGCGTCAAACGTTACACGATCCGTCGCAGTGTGCTCCAAAAAGACCCCAACACGCCTTGCATCGTTTATGAAGACGGCACCCAAGAAGGCGGCTGCTAAGTCCGCGTTAGAGTTTCGTTTCTGATGTTCCCAAAGCATCGGCCAAGCGTTGTTTAGCACTTCCGGGCTTGAGCGGTTTTTGCTGACTTTCATGGGGTGACCAGGCCGACAGCCAGATGATCTGGAACGTTGCTCGCACACGCCCGTCAGGGTCGCTGAACCGTTCTCGGTACAACTTTTTGGCGCGTTCCCATGTTTTGCGATTGATGACCGGCGCAGATGCGCTGAGGCGGCTTGTGGCTCCAAAGGCGCGCAGGTCTTTGATGAGGCCTTCCAAGCCGTCGTAACGAAGCTTCAACGTTTCCTGATCGCTAACCGGCAATGCAAGACCCGCATGTTGCAACAGACTGCCCGCGTCGCGCACCTCGACAAAGGGGTCGATCCGACGAGCGGCTCCCCCTGTGGTTTCCGCCTCGGCCTCCAAAAGACATTCGCGCAGTTCTTGCAACGTGAGCGGCCCGGGAAGGGCGGCCATAAACAACCCATCGGGCCGCAATGTGCGGGCGATTTGTACCAACGTGCCGGGTAGATCATTGCTCCAATGCAGGCCGAACGGTGCCAAAACCAAATCGACTGAACCGGCTTGCAAGTCGAGCGTATCGAGGTCGCTGACACGGTCTGTCTGTCCCACGTGAAACGCCTCTTCCAAGCGGAGAACGTTTTCAATTTGGGGATGCTGATCCATCGCGGCTGCCAGAAACGGGGTGCGCGCAAACGCGGCGACGCCCGTTTGAAAACTGCGTTGGACAGCAGACAGTCGGTCCAAAAGTTCTTCACCGGCATACTGCACCAGAACTTCTGCCCGTTCGTCGTATCCGGCTTTTGCACGGGCGAGACGCTGAGTGTGTTTTTTGGTGTCAAACATCAATCGGGCCAATGTTGGGTCTGTGTTCGGTCTGTATTGAGTCCGCCATGATCCCTCACTTACGGCGTCGCGCCATCGACATGCAATGATAACGATGGAAAGATAGAAGTGGTGTCTTGCCACGCTTTGCATCCACCTCGGGTCTCCGCCACACTGGTTTCCATGGCCATGATTGAGCAGTCCAAGCGTGCGGTTTCCCGGTTGAGCAAAACGGTTGTTCCGGCTGTTGGGGCAACCGTTAAACGAACTTTCTCGTCTCTTTGTGATGTTTTGGTGCCGCCCGTCTGTCTTTCCTGTGAGAACCACGTCAGTCAGCAGGGCATGGTGTGTGCCGAGTGTTGGAGCCAGTTGTCGTTTTTGGAGCGACCGTGGTGTGCGGTTATGGGCACGCCTTTTGCTTATGATTTGGGTGAGGGCGCGCAAAGCGCCTATGCCATCGCTTACCCGCCGCCATACGACAAAGCGCGGGCTGCGGTGCTCTATACCGACCGCGCAAGGCACATGGTGCAGGGGTTGAAGTTTTCTGACCGAACCGATCTGGCACCTTGGATGGCCCAATGGATGACACGTGTTGGTGGAGAGGTGTTTGAGGATACGTCTGTTCTCGTGCCGGTGCCCTTGCATCGTGTACGCTTGTGGCAAAGGCGATACAACCAGTCTGCGGAACTGGCGCGGCATGTCAGTCGATTGACGGGACTGTCCTATCAACCCGATTGGCTAAGCCGCATCCGACCCACCCGCCAGCAGGTGGGCCTTGGCCGCAAAGAGCGGGTGCGCAACGTGCAAGGCGCGTTTCGGGTTGATGATGTGCAAAAAATGCATCTCAAAGGCCGACACATTGTTTTGGTGGACGACGTGTTCACCACCGGCGCAACGCTGGAAGCGTGCACAAGAGCGCTTAGACGGGGCGGGGCAGTGCGTGTGTCTTGTCTCACATTTGCAAGGGTTGCGCCGGGGGAAGATTGATCCCTATATCTTGGGTGAAGAAGCGGCTTTTGCCTGCAAGGCCCCGCTCAATTCTAGTCTTATGAGGTTTTGTCATGGCTGAAGTTACCGTCTACACGCGCCAGCTTTGCGGCTACTGCACGGCAGCAAAAAACCTTCTGTCGTCCAAGGGCGTGGATTTCGTGGAACACGACGCGACCTTCGAGCCGGATTTGCGCAAGCAGATGATCCAGCGGGCCAATGGCGCGTCCACATTCCCGCAGATCTTCTTTGGCGACATGCACGTGGGCGGTTGCGATGATCTGATGGCCTTGGACCGGTCGGGAAAGCTGGATGCAACCCTGAAGTCTGCGGGTGCTGCGTGATGACCACCGATATGATTTTCAAGGCAGCCGTCGTTCAAATGCGCTCCGGCATAAGGATGGAGGCCAATATTGATGCTTTGACCGCGCTGGTTGCGGATGCCGCCAAGGCAGGTGCGGACTACATCCAAACCCCGGAAATGACCGGCTTGGTCCAAAGGGATCGAAAGGCGTTTTTTGAGGCTGCCCACCCGAAAGAGAGCGACCCGCTGATGAAAGCGGCTGCCGCATTGGCCAAGAAACATGGCGTGGTGTTACATATCGGCTCCACGCCTATCCTGTTGGGCGGTGACAAAGCGGCCAATCGTGCTGTGGTATTCGGTCCCGATGGCGATCGCATTGCCGTCTATGACAAGATCCACATGTTTGATGTTGACCTGGACAACGGAGAATCCTGGCGCGAATCCGCTGTCTACGAGCCCGGTCGGTCCGGCGTGATGGTGGATGTTTTGGGCGCCCGGTTTGGGTTGGGTATTTGCTACGACTGCCGCTTTCCCGCTCTGCACAATGCGTATGCGAAGGCCGGTGTGTCCGTGTTGACCAGTCCGTCTTGTTTCACCCGTCAGACGGGCCGGGCGCATTGGCATGTGTTGATGCGCTCTCGTGCCATCGAGAACGGGGCTTTTATGATTTCAGCCGCCCAAGGCGGTGACATGGAAGATGGACGCGAAACCTATGGCCACTCCATCATCGTCAATCCTTGGGGCGAAGTGCTTGCCGAAGTGGTTGGCGAGGAGCCCGGCATGGCCGTGGCCGACATCAACCTTGCAGACGTTGCCGCTGCCCGGGCCAAAGTCCCCAATCTTGTCAATCAACGGGCATTCGATCTGCAAATGGCCAATTTGGATGGGACGGACAACCAAATGGCTGCCGCTTCATGATCCGATTTAATCTGCGCTGTGAGGACGACCACGAGTTTGACGGTTGGTTCGCATCCAGTGACGCGTTCGATGAGCAGCGACGCCGTGATCTTGTCACGTGTCCGCACTGCCACACGAAACACGTGGAGAAGGCGCTGATGGCGCCGCAAGTTTCAACAGGCCGCGTGAAAGAAGCGATATCTGTGGCAACCATGGACCAAACGCGCAAAGCCGTGTTCGCAGAAATGAAGAAGTTGCGCGACAGTGTCACCGAAAAAGGTGAAAATGTCGGGCCGCGTTTTGCTGAAGAGGCCCGTAAGATCCACTACGGTGAAGCGGACGACCGCCTTGTTTACGGCGAGGCGGACCGAGAGCAGATCGAAGGGCTGGTTGAAGAAGGCATTGAGATAGCGCCTCTGCCGACCCTGCCTGAGGATGCCAACTAGAGACCGCGTGTAACGCTCCCCTATGCGTCCTTTGGGCGGTGGGCCAACATCATGTAGTTCACATCAATGTCGCGGGACCGATTCCACGTGTCGGTGAGAACGTTGTAGAAAACACCGCTCGTTTCCACGACCCGCATACCGTCCGCGGCCAGAGGCGCTTCGATCTCTTCCGGCTTTACGAGCTTGTCGTATTGGTGCGTACCCCGGGGCAACCAGCGCAAAACGTTTTCAGCCATGAAAATTGCGAGTGCTTGCGCCTTGCGCGTGCGATTGATGGTGGCGACCAGCATCAACCCGCCCGGCTTTACCATTGACGAACAAGCGGTCAGGAAAAGGTCCACATCAGCGACGTGTTCGACGACTTCCATGTTCAACACGACGTCGAATTTTTCACCGGCCTCCGCCAAAGCTTCCGCCGTTGTGGCCCGGTAATCCACTGCAACACCGGATTGCTCTGCGTGCAGTTTGGCGATCTCGATATTCATTTCGCTCGCGTCAGCACCGACGACGTCCGCACCCATGCGGGCCACCGGTTCACTAAGCAGTCCGCCGCCGCAGCCGATGTCCAAAATGCGCAAACCCGCCAAAGCGTCCGGTGCTTTCGGGTCGCGGTTAAAATGCGTGCACACTTGTTCTCTTATATATGTCAGGCGCACAGGATTGAACTTGTGGAGCGGTTTGAATTTGCCCGTTGGGTTCCACCATTCTTTAGCCAGCGCTGAAAAACGGTCCACCTCGGACTGGTCGATTGTGGTGCGGGCCTGATTTGCTCGTGGTGCGGCTTTTGTATCGGCTTCCCAGCCACGACCCTTCTGGTCCAGCTTTGCAATGTCTGCGGTCATGTTGAGGCTCCTACAAATGTTGGAATTGACTGGCCTGTCGTGTCGCGTAAGGCAAGGCCGCCTTGTGCGGCAAATCGGTGCTGCATCCGTCCAATTTTCGATAAATGCGTGCAAATCACTGAAATGCCGCAGGTTTGGGGTGATGCTCGCGGTTTCTTGCTCACACGCCAGAGGTGGTCTATTGACCTCTCCAATGGCTGACGCTTAGCGGTTCATGCCACCTCCATTCCGTATTGACTGACTGTAATTAGGCTTCCCCCATGGCACGCTTGGTGATGAAATTCGGCGGCACGTCTGTCGCCGATCTTGAACGCATTTACAATGTGGCGCGCCATGTGAAACGGGAGCACGACGCGGGCCATCAGGTGGCTGTTGTTGTGTCTGCCATGTCCGGGAAGACCAATGAACTGGTCAGCTGGGTGCAGCAAATGCCGAAGGTGGCCGGTTCCAATGCCCCTGTTTTTGATGCGCGCGAGTACGATTCAATCGTATCTTCCGGTGAGATCGTAACCAGCGGCTTACTGGCGATCGCTCTGCAGTCCATGGGGGTTGACGCGCGGTCGTGGCAGGGATGGCAGATACCGGTGCGCACCGACACGTCTCACGGGGCAGCGCGCATTGACGGGATTGATGGCGAGAACATCACCTCCCGCATGGAGCAAAACCAAGTGGCTGTAGTCGCAGGCTTTCAAGGATTGGCGCCCAATGGGCGTGTGGCCACTTTGGGCCGAGGTGGGTCAGACACGAGCGCGGTCGCATTGGCCGCTGCCGTGGGCGCAGACCGGTGTGATATCTACACCGATGTGGACGGGGTCTACACGACCGATCCGCGGATTGCGCCTTCCGCATCGCGGCTGGACCGCATTTCGTTTGAAGAGATGCTGGAAATGGCGTCTTTGGGCGCAAAGGTCTTGCAGGTCCGTTCGGTCGAACTGGCAATGACCCAGGGCGTGCGCCTTTTCGTGCGGTCCAGCTTTGACGACCCGGACAGTATTGATTCAAGCTCCGGCGCGAACCCGCCCGGCACCCTGATTTGTGATGAGGATGAGATCGTGGAACAGCAAACCGTCACCGGAATCGCTTACGCCAAAGATGAAGCCCAGATTTCCTTGCGTCGCGTCGCCGACAAGCCGGGTGTTGCGGCTGCGGTGTTCGGTCCCCTCGCCGATGCTGCTGTTAACGTCGATATGATCGTTCAAAATGTCTCTGAAGACGGCTCCGTCACTGATATGACGTTTACGGTTCCCGATGCGGATTTGAGCAAGGCTGTGGCCAAGCTTGAAAGCGCCCGCAGCGAGATTGGTTATGAAGTGGTGCAGAGCGACCCGGGCATGGTGAAAGTCTCTGTCATTGGGGTCGGTATGCGCAGCCACACGGGTGTTGCCGCTACCGCTTTTAAGACGTTGGCCGATAAAGGCATCAATATACGGGCTATTACGACGTCGGAGATAAAGATCTCAATCTTGATCGATCAGGATTATGCGGAGCTGGCCGTCCGCGCTTTGCATTCAGTCTACGGGCTGGATAAAGAGTAACCAGCGGGCACGCAGCCCGCCTCTAATGGAGCGAGAGAACCGTGCACGCCCATGTTACCGGGCCGCGGGTTTTGCTGCGCAATCTTCGCGAAGCGATGGCAGAACCGCTTGGGCCCCAAGAGAGGCTCGACCGGATCGTGCAGCAAGTGGCTGGCACGATGCAGGCACAGGTGTGCTCGGTTTATGTGTTGCGAGCCGATGACGTGTTGGAACTGTTCGCCACCCAAGGGCTTAAGGCAGAGGCGGTGCATACCTCACAACTGAAGGTGGGGCAGGGCCTTGTGGGGTCGATCGCTGCCAGCGGCCGTTCCATGAGCTTGGCGGATGCCGCCAGCCACCCGTCCTTCGCTTATTTGCCGGAGACCGGGGAGGAGCGTTTTAAGTCTTTCCTCGGTGTGCCGATGAAAAGGGGCGGGCGTGCCCTGGGCGTGCTCACGGTTCAAACCACGGACAGTACGCATTTTGATGAGGAAGATGTTGAGGCAGTAGAAACTGCCGCCATGGTGCTTTC
>JBCBYZ010000190.1:0-4028 GCA_039815595.1 Pseudomonadota bacterium
AAGCCCTGAGGAATGGTGTTGCGGTAAATGAAACCCTGATCCTGTGATCGTGTGGGCGGAGCAAATGGGTCATTGTCCTGCGCCGTCGCGCTGAGCGTGGACGCAAGTAACATCGCCGACATGCAGAGTATTTTGGGGGTCATGATGTCCTCGTTTAAGTGTTTCACCGGATTGGGGTCGGACGGCTGGAAGCATGCGCGCCGTTTAGGCGACACAGACCGGGAGCTTTCCGAGCTGTGTTTGATCAGTCGAACAAGTCTCGTGCCGCGTCAGCGACGAGACCCGGCTTTTCAGCCTGGATGAAGTGGTTGGCGTCGACGATCAGGACTTCGCCATCAGGCACCAGTTCAGCCGTTTCCCAGTACTCTTCAGGCCGCTGCCCTGGGTCGTGCTGCCCTTGCATAAAGACAACTGGCATGGTCATGCGTGGGAACACTTCGGCCAAACGGAAATCCAACTCTTTGTCAAAACCAGCTTGCGAGAACAGCTTGGCCGCTGCCTCTGCTGTGCCAGGGAAGAAGTACTCCCAATGCGCGCGGTCTTGGCGGCTTTTTGGGATATCGACGGAAAAGTAGTCGCTCGCAAAGATGCCATAAATGACGTTTTCGTTGGCGTGGAATGGCACTTCGGCCATTTGTTCGTGAGGCGGGCGTGGCAGTCCATGCGGTTTGTCCGCCGATTGCTGCATTCGCAGGTAGGCGAGGATGCGCGGATTGATATCGTCTTGGGCCACCATATGATCGCCAAGCACAGCACCGCGGTCATGACCCACCAGGTTGAAAGTTTCGACACCAATTTCGGTCATCAAAGCGCCAATTCCTGTCGCGACGCTGGTATATGTCAGCTCAAGGTCCAAGCGCTTGTCGGATTGACCGTAGCCCAGCGTATCGACCGCGATCACATAGAAATCGTCGGCTAGATAGGACATCACTTCGTGCCACGACCACCAAGTGTCGGGGTGCCCGTGCACAAAAAGGATGACTTCATCTTTGGGGTCTCCGGCGGTGACGAAATGCCAGACAGCCGCGTTGGCTTCCACGTACCAATGCGTGCCAAACACATTGCTGGCCAGATACTCGATTTCACCGTGCCGGCTGACCGTTCCTGCAGGCGGTTTCGCGGCCGGATACCGGATATCATCGGTGATTTGTGCAAACGGGTAAGGGGTATAGGGATCGGTTTCTGTGGTTTGTTGCTCTGAGGCCGCGCCGAGCGCACTTGCAGAAACGATCGCAGCGAGAAGGATCGAACGGGTCATGAGAAATCTCTTGCCAGGTTGGGGTGTAAGACTAGCCTGACACATTCCCGTTGGTTCGATAAAGCGCAGCTGCCGCGCATCCCATGCGCGCGAATTGTTCATAAAGAGATAGCTATCGCCCGGAGCGTTCGTTTTAGCTCTTGGCGCGCCGAATCCAACCGGCAAGACCAAGAGCGGCAATCAACAGAATCGTAACAGCCGAAAACAGGAACATGTTGGCCTCAACCCCAGCAATCGTTTGCACATGACCATTCGGATCGACCAATGCGCCGCCATAGGCCGGGCCAAAGACTGTGGCGATCCAGAATCCGATGGCAAACATGAGCCCAAGAAATATCGGAACAAACACGTCATCGCGCCACCACATCAAGTAAAGCGAGATGAGTGCTACGCCCGCAGCAAAAGCGAGAAACCAAGCACCGTGAAATCGTGCATGCGCACTCCACAACGGATTAAACAAGTGGGTCTCGTTCAAGTCGGCAAACGCAGGCACGAAGCCATAGAAAATAGTAATCAGACTGACACCGATTTTGAGCGTGAATTCCAGTGTTTTATGGGCCATGTCTAAACCTCAGTTTTGGTGTTGCGAAGTTGCACGGTGCTGGGGCCCATGGCCGAGGGTTGAACCGACCGTCAGAGCGCTGCATCGACAGACAGTTTTTTCATAAGACTTGCCTGAACGCTCGCATCGACGGCGAGTTTCGGCGCTGCTTTTTCCTTGCCATTGGTGATGTAGATGCCGGTGCGTCCACCAAAGCTTTCCGGTTGTGCGGCATGGATCATTTTACCCGCCTGCTTCTCTGGCTTGTTAAACAAGAGAGGAACAAGGAACTTTAGGATCCCCGGCATTGCATCGCTGGTCTTGGTCATAGGCGTCACGACAGCGCCCGGACAAACCGACCGCAACATTATGCCATCCTGTTCCAGCTGCGGCGCCATAGCCGTGCCCATGGTGGTCAGTGCCAGCTTGGTGGTTGCGTAGACACCCGTCAGCCCGCCGATTTCCGCTGGGTTCGACAACATGTCGACGTCAAGTGACTTGGCGGCATTGTGTGCCGAAGACGTCGTGTTGACGATCATGGTCTTTGGCGCCCCGGCGGTCCGTTTCAGCGCAGGACGCAGGCACTCAAGCATGACATAAGAGGCCAGCGTGTTTACCGCGTAATTGGACTCGTGGTCTTGGGCACTCATGATGCGCTGCGATGTCAAAACCCCGGAATTGTTGTACAGGGCGTCGATGCTGGAATGGATCGCCAGTATCTCACCTGCGGCCCGCTTAATCTGATCTGTATCCATCAGATCAGCCTGAACCAAATCCACTTTAGCCTCGGGATGTGCGGCATTCAGGTCGGTTTTTTGCTGTGACGCTTTTTCAGCGCTTCGATTGACCAGCACAAGATCCCAACCGCCTGCTGCAAGCTGCTCGGCGATTGCGCTGCCGATGCCTCCGGTAGAACCGGTAATCACCGCTATTCTTCTATCCGACATAGTGCGTTCCCGTGTTGTGTGAGTGGTGGCGGCGCCTTGTGGGTTTCAGGTGAGAAGTCCTTTGATCGCAGCATCAATGCCAGCGATGTCGTCATCTTTGGTCAATGTGGTCCCGTCCCAGGCCTCACGCCATTGGCCAACGCCGTATCTTCCCTTGATGTCCATGCCAAAAAACGGGGCGGTAAACTCTTGCGTCTGAAGGACATTGGCGCCTGCGCGCGGGCCAGGCGTTGCGGCAAGCAAGACGATCGGCTTGTCCTGCCACACCTTTTGGTCGATCCGGCTCATCCAATCATAGATGTTTTTCCAAGCCGCGGTGACGTAGCCGTTGTATTCCGCGAAGGAGACGATAAGCGCGTCCACGGCACCAATCTTGTCAAAAAGCATTTGGGCAAGCGGATGCACACCATCGGACATTTCCCGATCCATCGAGTAAATCGGCATTTCGTAGTCGTTGATGTCAATGAACTCGATGTCGACGCTGGGCGAGAGCTGCGTTAACCGTTCGGCGGCATAGCCCACCAATGCGCCATTTATGGACTGGCTATGGTTTGACGCTGCAAACGCGAGGGTTTTCATATCGGGTCTCCGCTGTGGACAACCCTGGATGTAACCGTCTGCCGTGAATGCCTCAACATCATCAAAAGCGCATCAGATGCGCGCTGGTGCGACAACCGAAGACTTTCAATGTATGCAGGGCCACATAAATGCGCTTCAGGAGGCAAAGATGGACCACTGGACCGAAATTCGCACGGCCTACAACGTGGGGCGCACCGGCACTGTCAGCGAGGCGGCACAAGAGCTTGGCGTGCACCGCGCAACCGTAAACCGACACATTGACGCGCTCGAGGCCGAGATCGGAACGCGCCTGTTTTTGCGCCACCGGCGCGGCTATGAACTGACGGATGCGGGACACGAATTCATGGAGATTGCCGAGCGGTCCTATGACATGCTCGAAGATTTCTTTGGAAGGGTACGCGTGCAAAACGCCGATGTTGAGGGAGAGGTCATCGTTTCCACGCTCTTTCCTCTGACGGACTTGATCTTGCCCGCCATCCTGGAGTTTCGGCGCCGCCATCCAAAGACGCGGGTGCGCGTGACAACTGGAGATGAGCTGGCCCGCCTTGAGTTGGCCGAAGCGCATGTTGCGTTGCGCGTCGGGTCCAAGGCAACCAACGCAGATTACGTCGTGCAACCATTTTGCACGCTGGATTTCGCACTGTTTGCCCACCGCACCTACATTGACCGCCATGGCAGGCCACAGGGGCAAGACCTGACCGGT
>JBCBYZ010000071.1:0-17025 GCA_039815595.1 Pseudomonadota bacterium
AGCCTTGTCATGGGCAAGCATTCTGGTCGCCATGCGTTCAAAGAGAAGCATTTGACGGCTGCTCTGAGAGAAGCGCAGCAAGAGAGCGACCGCGATTTGTGGGCGCAGCGGTTGTCGCGGCAGCAATCGTTGACGACGGTGGCTTCGTTGTTGTTCGCGGCGGGCGTGGCGTTGGTCGTGGAAGGCGAATTGCCGTGGAGCGCCGCCGAAAAGGAAGTCTTCGGGTTCGTGCCGTTGGTGGAGCTGCATTATACCGTGATCGCCGTGGGACTGGGCATGCTGTTGTTCGTGGTGATCGGCGGCGTCAATCTCTTCAAACTCACCGGAGCCACGCGGACCAACACGCTTCATAGGCGCACTCAGGCGTGCGGGTGAATAATGCTGCATGATCCCGGCAGAACCCTTGGCGCAGAGCACGCCCTTGTTCACCGGATGATCACGATTGCCTTCGATATAGCGCACTTTCTTGACGCCGCTTTCGTCGGGCTTGAGATAAACATTAATGCCACACCGGCACGCACACATATAGCAGGTGGTCGAGTGCTTCTCCCCCACCGGGCCGTTCAGTTTCACATCATGTGCGCCCAAAATCTCACTCCCTCTCAGCAGGCGCATATGCGCCCACTGTCATTTGAAACAAGGGTCGAACGACCCTTTAGGTACCCAAAAGCCTAAGCAACCCTGCACTGGCCAAAGCCATCAACAGCACCAGACAAAATGGTTTGTAGTACGGTTCCAGCTTGGGCTGAAACAGCCACTTGCCGATCAACACCCCCACGATCACCACCGGAACGAACACCAGCGCGCGGCTGACGACAGCTATGGTCACCATGTCGTAGAGCCAAAGATAGATGAAGCTCGTGGCCGACCCGATGAACAGATACATCACCATGGATGAGCGCATGATGGCGGCGGGAGCATCCCGCGCCAACACATAAAGCGCGACCACCATGCCACCGACCCCTGCGAGGCCGGTTGCGATACCCGCCGTCAGCCCGGACCCGATCAACCCCGGCCCCGTCGCCAAGAACTTCGGACGCAACCGCAGCAACTGGCTGAGCGCCAACGCCATGATGATGACCAGCGCGATCATGCGCGATGTGTCTACCGGCAGTGTATTGGTGAAATACAGCCCGATGGGCACGCCCATGAGGCCACCCAAAAACAACCCCAACACCATTTTCATGTCGGCTTGGGCAAAGCCTTTGCGCACCATCAAAAGGCTGGCAGACAGTTCCAGAAACCAGCAGATCGCGATCAGTTCCACCGGCGGAATCAGCAGCGCCAGAGACGCCATCACCATGGCCGACAGGGCAAACCCCGAAAAGCCGCGCACCAGACCGGCTGCAAAAACGGCAATGACGGCAATGGAAAACTCCACCGCCGTCAAATCCGTTAGCGTCAGCAACGCGCCGAACGCATCCATCAGATAGTGCTGCGATCAACAACCACCGCCCTCTTATGCGCCGGCTTGCGGGCGCATGTCGTCGGGGCTGATACCCGCAACCGAAACAGGTTTCTTCATGGGATCGCGACGGAAGGGTTCGCCCAATTCCTGGTTGAGCACGCATTCGATGAAGGTTGTCTCGCCACGCTTCATCTGCCCTTCAATGGCCTCTTCCAATGCGCTGGACAGTTGCTCCATAGACCGAACCTGAACACCTTTGAGGCCACAGCCTTCGGCGATCTTGGCGTATTCAACGCCCAGATTGAGTTCAGTACCCACAAAGTTGTCCTCAAACCAAAGCGTCGTGTTGCGCTTCTCCGCGCCCCATTGGTAGTTGCGGAAAATCACCATTGTGATGGGCGGCCAGTCGTTGCGGCCAACAGCGGTCATCTCGTTCATGGAGATGCCAAAAGCACCGTCACCGGCAAAGCCCACAACCGGCACATCCGGCTTAGCGATCTTCGCACCCACGATGGAGGGCAAGCCATATCCGCAAGGGCCAAACAGGCCGGGTGCAAGATATTTACGTGGTTCATCAAACGACGGGTAAGCGTTACCAATTGCACAGTTGTTGCCGATGTCGGAAGAAATGATGGCTTCCTTAGGCAACACCCGCTGAATTGCACGCCATGCCATGCGGGGCGACATACGCTCCGGCTCACGGTCCCTCGCTCGCTCGTTCCAGTTTGTACCCGGATCATCGTCTTCGTGGTCCATGGAGGACAGTTGCTGCAACCAGGATGACTTCGTCTGGTGAATCAGCGCTTCGCGATCCGTGCGACCAGCGTCTCCGGCATCGTCTGCCAATTTGTCCAACAACTGCTCAGCCACCATTTTCGCGTCACCCTGAATGGCGACGGTGACAGGCTTGGTCAGTCCAATGCGGTCGGAGTTGATATCCACTTGGATGACCTTGGCGTCTTTCGGCCAATAGTCGATGCCGTAGCCCGGCAATGTGGAAAACGGGTTGAGACGCGTGCCGAGGCACAGAACCACATCCGCCTTGTTGATCAACTCCATGGCGGCCTTGGAGCCGTTGTGACCCAGGGGACCAGCATGCATAGGGTGAGAACCCGGAAACGCATCATTGTGCTGATAACCACAGCAAACGGGTGCGGAGAGTTTTTCAGCCAGTTTTGCCGATGCGGGAATTGCTCCGGACAACACCACTCCGGCACCGTTGAGGATCACCGGAAACTTGGCACTGGAGAGCAGGTCAGCCGCTTCTTCGATGGCCTGTGAACCGCCGCGCGGCAGTTCCAAACGGACAATCTGCGGCAGTTCGATATCGATTACTTGCGTCCAGTAATCGCGAGGAACGTTGATCTGGGCCGGGGCAGATCCGCGCCACGCTTTTTCAATGACGCGGTTCAGCACTTCCGCCATGCGGGACGGGTCACGCACTTCTTCCTGATAGCAGACCATGTCTTCGAACAATTTCATTTGCTCGATTTCCTGAAAGCCACCCTGCCCGATGGTTTTGTTGGCAGCCTGCGGTGTCACCAGCAATAGAGGTGTGTGGTTCCAATAGGCCGTCTTAACAGGGGTCACGAAATTGGTGATGCCGGGGCCGTTCTGCGCAATCATCATGGACATCTTACCGGAGGCGCGGGTGAACCCGTCCGCCATCATGCCGCCGCTTGTTTCATGGGCGCAGTCCCAAAACTTAATGCCGGCCTGCGGAAACAAATCGGAAATCGCCATCATGGCGGAACCAATGATGCCAAAAGCATGCTCGATGCCGTGCATTTGCAGGGTTTTTACAAACGCTTCCTCGGTCGTCATCTTGGTCATGGTCAGCCTCCAATTTTCAAAAAATGAGACTTAAAGTCTCGATACCTGAACGTTCTCTAGCATAATGTGTCCAAGACGAACACCTTTAGTACCACTTGAATGCAAGGGATGATGCCAAACATTTGCCTGACATCTCAGTACGAAACATAGCACCTGCCTGCCCGGCATAAACGGGCCGTCGAACGGTTTCGGTCACCGCTTTGTCACACTCTCGCGAAGACCCAAGTCTGTCCACCAAAGCGTCTCAATCCCCGCTATAATCATGAACAACGTTCAATACAGGCGGAACATCTGAGGAGCACATCCATGAGAAACGAAATACCGAACCAACATCACAGCATGGCACGGAGATCGCGCTCAAAAGTAGGAACAGGCGCAGCGGCCATAGCAAGCGCTGTGGCTTTCACAATGCTGGCAACCACGCTGGCGGAAGCGCGTCCCTCCACACGCAACTTCACATGTGATGGGGTTCGCGATTTCGTGGCCGACCGCGGTGCCGTGGTCATGAACCACAAGAGCAGCAGTCTGTACCGCCGGTTCGTGTCAGGCTTCGGCTTTTGCAGTTTCGATGAACGGCGTGCGCCCTTCACCGTTCCCACACGCGACGGCGCATGCCGCCTCTACATTTGCAAACCATTTTCACGCTTCAAACGGGATTAGGTGGTTTTACGAAGGCAGACAGAGTGGTCATCCAGTCTTGGCCAGCAGTTTACCCAAGATCGCCAGCCCCGGCTCAATCGACGCTGTGGGAATGGATGAAAAGCCGAGTCTCAAACAGGAGGGCGCATCGGGCCGGGCGAAATAAATGTCCCCCGGCTCGACATAAATGCTTTCCCGCTGCGCCCGCTGCACCAACGCGTGACCGTCAAATCGGTCCGTATCGTCAAATTGCATCCAATACGATGATCCGCCCATGCCCTTTGTCACCTTGGCGTGGGGCACATGCCGTGCAAGCCCTTCCCCCATCGCTTTCCAACGCTGCTCATAGGTGCGGTGAAGGCGACGCACGAAAACATCATAATATCCAAGCGAGAGGAAGAACGCCGTGCTGCGCTGATTGTTGTTGGGTGGGTGGCGAACCATCAGCCGCCGCAGCGCCCGCATCTCAGCTATCAATTCGCGGGATGCCACAACGAAGCCAAGCCGCAAACCGGGAAAAAGGGTCTTGGAAAACGACCCCAGATAAATCACCCGTCCACCTTTATCGAGAGACTTTAAGGCAGGCACAGGCTTGCCGGTAAAGTTCGTCTCCAACTCGTAGTCGTCCTCGACAATCACAAAGTCATCCGCTTCTGCCTGCGCCAGCAGCGCCTTGCGCCGTTCAATGGGCATGGTCACCGTGGTGGGCAATTGGTGGCTGGGCGTTGTGTACACCAACTCGGTCTCGGCAGGCACTTCGTCCAGTTTTAACCCGCCCGCATCCACGCCTGCAAAGTGCACATTTTCGGTGCGTAGGGAAAAGATGTTGCGAGCGTCCGGGTATCCAGGCTCTTCCAGCACAACCGGCGTACGCTCCCCCACCAAAAGGCTGGCCACCATGTAGAGCGCCTGTTGTGAGACAAGCGTGACGAGGATATGATCTTCGCTCGCCAGAATGCCGCGCCGGGGAAGAATGCGGTTGCGGATCTGCTCAATCAAAAGCGGATCATCATTGTCCAGTGTGTCCTGGCTCCAATCGTCCAGCCATTGCTTGCCCATGGCCTTGTAGACGCAATCGCGCCAATCGGTGATCGGAAACAGCGCGCGGTCCGGCTGGCCGTAGATGAAGGGGAATTTGAGTTTTTGCCAATCGCGGGGTTTGCGAATGTTGGCCTGCGCGCCCGGCTTGCGCTTGATCCGGTCACCCCAGTTCAGTCCCTCAACAGGCTCTACCGGCGCGGGCTGCTGGCCACCGTGGTTCGCCATGCCGATTTCGCAAATCGCTTCGTTGACGAAGTAGCCGCTGCGCTGGTTTGTGCGCAGATATCCGTCTTCCGTCAGCCCCTGATAGACCAACACGCTGGTGTTACGCGAGATGCCCAGCTGCGTGGAAAGCCTGCGCGTAGAAGGCAGCTTCTCCCCCGGCCCCAAATGCCCTTGCAAAATCGCCGACACCAAAACCTCGCGCAACTGAGACTGCAAACTCTTGTTTGCACTGCGGTCGAGATCAATCAGCAACTCTTGCAATGTGGCACCAAACCAACTTTCCGTTTGGACCTAAGTGGCGGAAGCGTTGGGGCAGTGTCAAGATGGGTGAGTTGCACAACATCCCATAACAGACAGGGCATTTCAGGTGCGTACGCGGACAAAGTACCGTTTTTAATTTCACTATAGTTCACCCAGCGACGAATTCCTTGAAGTCCATCGTGCCGACTGCGGTCATTCGTGCTTCCCCGGACAGATTTCGTCAAAGTCAAACGGCAACTGAGTTTTAGAGACGCAATTTGAAGTGTTTCAATTTAACCGCGAAAAGATACTGCTTCGGGTTCAACCGCACCTGTGGGCTAAAAGAAATCAGATGCGATGAAGAACGCGGCTTGAGATTTCACGCATCACTTGAATCAAGAACGCAGTAAAAATCCCGAAAGCCAAGAGGCCATTCACCGAAACAAATCCCGACAGGATCCGCCAGTTTTTATCCACGACCACATCGCCATATCCGACGGTCGTGAACGAAACGATTGAAAAATAGACTGCTTCTTCAAGCGTTGGGAAAACCCCTAGTGTCAGGAACAGCGCAGCCCAGATCCAGACGCAAATTGTGTTCGCGGTCAAAACCAGAATGACAGCGGCGGATGCAACAATAAAAAATTGATGTTTCGAAAAACTACGATCGGCAACGTGCACCTGAATGCTCTTCAATAAGCGCATCGAAGCACCGATGAAGCCTACCATGACACCCATCGAGGCCAATATCATCACTAGTCCTATGACGAGTTGTATCAGCAAGACTTATATCCAGACCTACGCACTTTGAGGAACAACAACTTCACCAGAAGCAGACTTGACCTCAGGCGATACGTCTCGATCTTCATCCATGGGCATGTCTGATTTCCAGTTTCTGAAAAGCAGATAATAACCGCAGGGAACAAAAAACAGGGTCACAATCGAAGCGATTGCAAGTCCGCCGATCATCAGTGTTGCCATCGGTTCAAACAAAGCACCACCGGCCATTGCCATCGGCAAGAGCCCAAACACCGTTGTAAGCGAGGTGAGCATGATAGGGGTCAGTCGCTTTTTTGATGCACTTACGATAGCCGATCGGAGTTCGTATGACTGTCGCTCAATATCGATTTGATCAATCAAAACAATGGCGTTGTTTATGATTATGCCGGCAAGTGAGATCATCCCGAGAATGGCGAAAAAGGAAAGCGGTTGATTGACCAGAAGCAGAGCAACAGGAGCGCCGATGACAATGAGTGGAATTGTTAAGAGAGTAAGCGCCACCCGCCGAGCGGAATTGAATTGGAACATCAAAGCAAACAGCATAATCATCAACGCCAAGGGCATGCCCGCTCCCAGCTTGGCATTCACGTCCCCGCTGCTTTTGGTTTCCCCGTCGATACGAAGGGTGTAACCCGCGCCAAGGTTGAGGTTATCAAGTGTGGGTTGGACAAAATCCAGCAACTCCTGCGCGCTCAACACACTGCTCTTTGCCGATACCGTGATTAGCCGTTCTTGGTTTTCCCGCCGCAATTGTGAGTATTCGAGCTTGGGTGAGAAGGTTGCCACTCGATCCAGCGATATAAGTTGACCGTTTGCAGTTACCGATAGATTGGCAAGGTCTTCCAAACTGTCCCGGAAACTCTCAGCAGCGCGAACGATGATAGGTATCGTATCAGTGCCCTCTCGATAATCCGAGATTTTTGCGCCGGAAAAATATGCGTCCATAATCTCCGAAATAGTCTTCGAGGTTACCCCGAGTTCACGCGCTTTATCCTGTGCGATGTTGATGACGATCTTGAGTGTTTTGTTCCCCCAATCATTTTCGTTTTGAACAATCCCCTTTGCTTTCGAAAAGCCTGTTTCAATTTCTTCAGCCAGAGCCAGAAGCCGGTCACCGTCCGGACCTGTGAGCTTCACTTCAACTATTCCCGACTCCGAGCCGCCCATGGCGAGTCGCTTGACCTTAAACCGTGCAGCAGGATGGTTCTCCAGAAGATAGCGCTGCGCACGCGCTGACGCGGAGAGAGCACCTTCAAACGTTTCGGTATTGATTACCATAAATGCACTGGATGGATTTGCATCAGCGGGATTAAGCGCGAGATAAAATCGAGGACCACCGTCGCCCACATAAGTCGTTACATTTGATATTTCGGGATTGGTCTCTTTGTCCGAAAGCCACTTCTGCACGGAACTCGCTTCCGCGTCGGTGGCAGATATCGCAGTGCCCTTGGGCATATCCTGATAAATCAGGAATTGATTCCTCGCACTAAGGGGGAACATCTCCTTTTTTACACCGGAAAACAAAGTCGCCGACCCAATCACCAACAGGTAAGCCAACGGCAGGATCAGCAATGAAACGCTGAGGGCTTTGTTGACGATCGCCCCGTAAGTTCTGACCAGCAAATTTTCCCGTTGCACTTTCGATGCTTCTAACTTGCGCTTTGAAAACCACACGGTGAGCGCAGGTAGGATATAAAGCGCCGTAATCCATGAACCTAGCAGCATGGCACCAACCACCGCACCGAGGGAAAACCCATACTCTCCTTCAACTCCCTCAAGGATGAGCAGCGGCATGAATGCGGAAACCGTTGTGACGGACGCAACAGCCAGAGGAATGGTGAACTGTTTACCGGCACCCTTTGCTGCTTCGTTTGGATCAACGCCTCGCGCAATCCTGCTCTGAATATCCTCGACAACAACCAGACCGTTATCCACCAACAGACCCAGCGAGATAATCACCGCGGCAATCGAAACCTGCTGTAGTTCGATACCCAGATACTGCATACCCATCAGGGCAAACATGACTGTAAAGGGCACTATGCAGGCAATGATGAAGGCCGCCCTGAGCCCCAGAAAAACCAGCATGACCAGCAAGACAACCCCAAAGGTCTGCGCGACATTCAGCAACGCATCATTGATCGCTGTCGTTACCTTGGCCTCCTGATAGGTCGAAAAATTGTACGAGATACCGATAGGTTGGCTCGCAATATGCGCATTGACGGCTTGTTTCAGTCGACGTCCGATTTTTTGGATATCTTCACCGTCGGTCATTTCCACGCCAACAACGACCGTTGGTTGCCCGTTGTAGTAGACAGGTTTGGTTTTGGGATCGGCGTAGCCACGCCTGACATTCACCAGATCCTCAAGCCGAACGAAGCCGCTAAGGCCACTGACCTTTGTCAGCACATTACGCACACTTTCGACGCTCTTTAGATCTCCGTTTGCTTCGAGAATGAGGCTCGTGCCGCCCGCGTCAAGCTGCCCCGCAGGCAGGATTACATTTTGCGATTGCAGGTCGGTCAGGACCTGATTGATTTGAACGCCGACCGCCGCGAGTTTGCGGGAATTAATCTCCAGCCAGATGCGTTCTTCCTGCTCCCCGTACAGAGTGACGCGACCAATGCCACTGATAGTGTAGAGATGATTACGCAGTCGGTCCGCAGCATCACCGATCTCGGCAAAAGAAAACCCCTCCCCGGTAACCGCGATAGAAGCGATGGCAACATCCCCGTAGTCGGTGTTTATAAAAGGCCCTTTCGTGCCCTGCGGCAGATCATTGGCGAGGTCCTTCATCTTGTTGCGGATTTCCTGGAAAACATCGGCGACCCGGGTCTTTGGCACTGAGTCAGCAACCTCGAGCTTAACCACGGCGCTGCCAGTGCTGATCAGGGCTTTTATTTCGTCGACCTCGGCAATCTCGCGCGCCTTGCGCTCAATTGGTGTAACGATCAGATCTTCCATGCGATCTGGGGCCATACCCGGGAATTGGGCTGAGACAACTGCCGTGCGAATGGTAATTGCCGGGTCTTCACGCTTGGATATGTTGCCATATGTGATCAAGCCCTGAAGAATGAGCGCAATCATAACAAGAATAGTAAGCCGGGATTGATTGATTCCAAACCGCGTCAGGAAATCCATTGTCCGGCCTATTCTGCGGTGTCGAGCAGTTTGACTTCCTGCCCATCGCGCAGGAACGAAACACCTGCCGATGCCACACGCTCACCAGCATTCAAACCATTGATGACGATCAATCGATTTTCCCGCACCCCGCCAATTGTGATTTGTCGCTTGGAAACGGTTTGCGTTCCAGCATCAAAAACAAATACCTGCGTACTTCCAGGAGTGTTCGGTGAAGCAGCGGGATCAATCTGACCGGTCATTGGCAGCACGGTGAGCGGTAGTAGAAAGCCATCGCCCGTAGGAACGGGAAGGTTGATCGAAACTTCGACAGCCATGCCAGCCTTCAACTCAGGCCGTACTTCACTCAGTTTTACCACCAGTGGAAACGAGGATACCGTATCTGCCCTTGATCCCAACTCATTCACAATCCCAACCAGTGTGACACTGGGATTGTCCGCAAGCCGAACAGTGACCTGTTTTCCAACAGCCATCTGTTGAATAACCTCGTAGCTCACAGAGAACGATGTTTCGAAGCCATCAGTCCGATAAAGAGTTGCTACGGGCGCACCAGCGGAAACATTGGCAAACGACTCCACCTCCACGGAATTGATAACTCCGTTGATGGGAGACTTAAGATCGGCCTTGCTCAAATTTTCCCGGGCGTTCTCAAGTTGTTTTTCTGCTTGTCTGACGGAGGCCGCACTCGTCTCCATGGAGGTGCGCGCATCATCCACTTTCGCCTTGGTTGTCACCTTTTTCTTAAAAAGCTCATCTAGGCGTTTGAAGGACTCAGCGGCATTTTTAGCCGTTGCGTTCGACTGAAGCAGAGCGGATTCAGCGGTTTCTACCTGAATCTCCAAAGAACGACGGTCGAGTTGAGCCAGTAGGTCACCCTTGGCAACCACTTGCCCCACCTTAAGATCAACGGCTCCAAGCTTACCGGGTGTTTCAAACGACAGTGTGGTTACTTCTGACGGCTGCAACACGCTGGGGTAACGGCGGACGGTAGATTGTTCCTGGTCCTGAACAAGGACAGTTTTCAAACCGCGTATGACTGGTTCTGAACTTGTTTCACCGTCATTTTCCTGCTGGCAAGCGGAAACGAGGAGGCCAAGCAAAAAAACTGAGATAAGTTTCAGACTGCTTGATGCCAATTTTTAGGCTCCAGAATTGGTCAAAAAAGGGTGGCAGCGAGGGTGGAGCATCATCTAATTCCAGCAAACACGCAACCCTATCAACTGTATCAGTTGACCCGTATGGAAATCGAGCACTCGTCGCCAAGCGGATAGCTTAATAGGCAAAAATTTCAGTGTGAAAGCGTCAAAGAGTGAGTTGAACGAGCAGGAACATTCCCGACGCTTGTGCAAAAAGACTGATCGCCCAGTTCGGCAAGTAATCGCAACTTTTGCAAGGCGCCGTTTGCCCTATGGCTGGCTGCACTCAAGGACGGTCTTAAAACCGGTCAACAACCGTAACGCCCGCTCCGGAAAATCCGTCCATTGACTGAATGGCTGCACCGACATCTTCAAGCGCGATGCGTTTGGAAACGAGAGCGTCCAGATCAAGCTGGCCGCTGTCCACCATATCGAACAAATCCTGAAACCCTTGCGCGGCCATGCCGCGCGATCCCAAGATGCTGATTTGACGACCGTAGACCAAGTCCAAAAGCGGCACAGTGGGAGAAGCGTGTACGCCGACCGGAAAACCGATCTGCACATGCCGTCCGCCTTTGCGCAGGCTGTAAAGGGCATTGTGAAAGGTCTGCGTATGTCCCAACGCGTCGATGGAAACATGAGCCCCACCACCCGTCGCATCCCGGACCGCTTCGTAGAGCGTGGTGGGATCATATTGTTGAGCGTCAAGACAAACATCTGCCCCGAAAGACTTGGCCAAAGCCAAGGCCTCTGGATTGATGTCTATGGCAACAACAGACGCGCCCAAGGCGCGAGCAATCATGATGGCAGACAGTCCAATACCGCCGCATCCATGCACGCAAAGCCACTCTCCTGCGCTCAAATTTCCCCGTTCGGTCAGACCGCGATAGGCGGTTGTCACACGGCATCCCATTCCGGCTGCCTGCACATATTCAACGGGATCAGGCAACGAGACCAGATTGTAAGGCGCGTTGGGCACCGCAACATATTGCGCGAATGCACCCCACCCAGAAAAGCCTAAAACATATTGGTCATCGCAAATCGTCGGCTGACCAGAAGCGCAATCGTGGCAATGGCCGCAGCCAAAAATAAACGGCGCAGTGACCCGATCACCGGCTCGGCGGCCGCTTTTGGGACCGGCCTCGACAATCACGCCGGCCATCTCGTGCCCCATAATGTGTGGCAGTTCCAAGTCCGCATCGGACCCCACCCAGGCATGGTGGTCCGACCGGCAAACCCCGCAAGCCTTAACCTCCACAATCACGCCGTCATCGGGGCAAGAGGGGTCCACGACCTCCTCCACCGCAATGGGCCCTTTGAACTGTCTAAAAACGGCGGCTCGCAATGGGGGCACTCCTCAGGCTGGGAACAACGCCCTCCCGGAAAGGAGTGGAGGGGCGTACACTATTTGTTTCAAGATACAAAGTGACCCTCTGTCGCGAAAACGACGTGGATCGAGTGAGAATGACTGCACCATTTGAAAAAGGCTTCGTTGGAAGATGAACGACGGGGCGCAACGGGATAAAAAATCTCGCGCAAACGCACCACCAGCGGCAAGCAGTGCACATTTTCCAATCCACGCTGTTGCTTTCCAGCCTTGGCCCTCTAAGCTTTCAACGCTGTTTTTCGTTTTCTTAGGGTTTGAAAATGCGTCACTCCGCCCGTGTTATCGCGCTTGCCAGCGTATCCGTTCTTTTGTCTGCCGCTTCCGCTTGGGCCCACACCGGTGAGGGTGTGACGGGCGGCTTTTTGAGCGGCTTAACGCATCCGATCTTTGGTTGGGACCACGTGGTCGCCATGGTGGCGGTGGGCCTATGGGGTGCCATTCTAGGCCGTCCGGCGACCTGGATTCTCCCGATCGTGTTTCCCCTCGTCATGGCCTTTGGCGCAGCGCTCGGCGTGGTCGGTATTCCTGTGCCGTTCATCGAAGCGGGTATCGCGCTGTCCGGCGTGGTGCTCGGTTTGCTGATCGTTTTTTTCGTCAAGGCACCGCTGCCCATCGCCGCCGTTTTGGTGGGGCTTTTCGCGATCTTCCACGGCCATGCCCACGGCACGGAACTGCCAGATGCCGCCAACCCGATTGCCTATGCGATAGGCTTTGTGATTTCCACGGGCCTGTTGCACTTGTTCGGCATCGTGTTCGGCACACTGGTGGCCAGTGAAGCGGGCAAATGGATCGTCCGCGCCGGTGGCGCCGTCATCGCAATGGTGGGTGCAGCCTTCCTTGCCGGGGTTGCATGAACCAAGCTTGCCGTGCGGGCGCGAAACAGCGTCCCGCAGCCCTTCTGTTTGGCCTGCCACTCGCGATAGCGCTTGCTTCTGCGTTTCTTCCAACACCAGCACTCGCGCACGAGTTTGGTGTCGGCAAAGACGCATACGAAGACTTTCTCTCGGGCAACCAGGCTGTCTTCGTCGATTTTCCAGTCGTGCTGGGCGTGATTGCAGCAGGCCTGTTCGTGAGCATATGGCGGGCGGACGGATTTCCCACCGTGTGGCTGCCTTATCTTGCGGGTCTGGTTGCCGGCGCAGTGCTCGCCTTCGCACTGGCGATCCCCCCCGCCCTGCCGATGTTCGTGACTGTGATCTTTGTTGGCCTGCTGGGTGCCTTGGCACCTGATCTGTCGACGCGCATGATGCAAGGCATCTACTTTGTCGTCGGGATGGTTTTGACCAATGCCGTGTTAAGCGGCCACACAATCGACGAAATACCGGCTTTCTCATATGTCGGGATCGCATTTGCGCTCAATTTCGGCGTCTCAGCCTGCGCAGCGATCGTCTACCAATCACGCGAGAAGCTCTCCTACGACTGGGTCATGATCGTCTGGCGCGCAGGCAGTTCGTGGCTAGTGGCCATCGCAGTTATGGGCATTGCGCTCATGCTCAGGTCTACCGGCGGGTAATTCCAAACGCCAATCAACTACGGCTCAGGTCTCGCTCCGCTCAGCCCAACCAGCAAAAATCTGCTCCAAAAACACAACGACGTAATAGAGGACGATGCCCAGCACGGCCAAAGCGATGAGCACAGCAAACATCAGCGGATAGTCCGCATTGATCTTGCCGCTGTCGAACAAATGGCCAAGACCTTTTCCGTGAGGCTCCACAATCTCCATCAAGTTTGTGCCGATGAAGGCCAGCGTGACCGCCACTTTAAGCGCGCCAAAAAATTCCGGCAGGGTTTTGGGCAATGCAATCTTTTTAAAGATCGTCCAACGGCTCGCCCCCAAAGAGCGCAGGATATCGCGGTATTCCGGCTCCAGCGTGGACAGGCCCAACGAGATGGAAACAGCAATCGGGAAAAACGAGATCAAGAAAGCGATCAGGATCGTATTCATATCATGGGCACCGACGAACATCAGCGCGATCACGGGCACCAAAGTGGCTTTTGGAATGGCGTTAAAGCCCACCAGCAACGGATAAAGCCCATCGCGCACGACCTTGGAGAAGCCCATCACCATGCCGATGAGCACGCCAAAGACGACGGCAAGTCCAAGGCCCACCACGGTGCGCCACAGCGTCTCCCAACCATATTCCAAAAACAACCAGCGGTATTTCACGAAGGCCGGACCGAGATCGGAGGGCGAGGCCATTTTGTAGTTGGGCCACCCGTTCACCCAGACCAACCACTCCCAGAACAAAACGAAGATCACGATGGCAGCGAGGGGAATCCCCAACTGCCGCACCCAGTTTGGAAGAGTTGTCATGCCGCCGCCCCCACCGGTCTAACCGCATCAGGCGGTGTACGCCCCTGCGCAATCTGAATTTGCGCCCTCAGCTCCGCCAGCATATCCACCGATTGTTTGGTGTAGAGGTCTTCCAACTCGCGCTTGTCGCCCAAATCCACGTTGAGCACGTGCTGCGCCGTGGCCGGGCGGCCGGAAAGCACCACAACTTGGTCTGCCAAGAACACGCTTTCGCGCAAATCGTGTGTGATCAAAAGCGCGGTAAACGCCTCTTGGCGGCGCAGCTCATGCATGGTCAACCAAAGGTCCTCTCGGGTGAACGCGTCCAGCGCGCCAAAAGGTTCGTCCAATATCAACACTTCGGGCCGGTGCACGATGGCGCGGCAAAGCGATGCCCGTTGGCGCATACCGCCCGACAATTCTGACGGGCGCTTGTCTTCAAAACCGGCCAGTCCCACCAAATCCAGCAAGCCCAATGCCCGGTCGCGCCGTTCTGATTGGGACAATTTGTTGGGCACGATTTCCAGCGGCAGCAAGACATTGTCGATGATGGTGCGCCATTCCAACAGCACCGGATTTTGGAACGCCATGCCAACCGTCGCGCGGGGTGAGCGCACCCGCTCACCGTGCAGTGTCACCTCCCCTTCGTCCGGTATCATCAATCCAGCGATCAACCGCGTCAGCGTGGACTTGCCGCAACCGGAGGGACCGACCACCGCGCAAAAACTGTTTTCAGGCACCTCAATCGAAAGGTTGTCCAAAACAGGTAACGGCCCCGCCGCTGTCTTGTAAGCGTGGGTTACGTTTTTCAGTTCAATCTGGTTGGCCAAATTTGTTCCCCAATCATCCCGTCCACACCAATGCTCCATCGGTGCAGTGGTGGAACAATGATACAAAAAAGGCGGACACACGGCCCGCCTTTTTCAAATGTGTTCACAGTCAGTCTCAACCCATCAGTTGAGTTTCAGGCTGCCATCCTTTGGCAGATAAGCGTCTGTGAAATACAGCGACGCATCTGGCGTGGTTTTGAACTCGTAGTTCTCAGCCAGTTGCTTGAGAGCGGCGGCCATACGGTCAGCGTCGATACCACCCATTCCGTTCGCTTTCGTATAGTCAGTGACGACATTGGAATCGATGGCCAATTGAAGCCGGCGCGTTTCCAGCGCCACATCGGAGGCGGGGTTGCGTTTGGCAACGGCTTCCGCACCCATTTTCGGGTCAGCGATGACGTCCTTCCAACCCTTAGCGACGGCGCGCAAGAAGCCGGTGATCTTGTCCGCATTGTCTTTGGCAAAGTCCGTGTTGACGATGATGGCATTGCCGTAAAGCGACAGTCCATTATCAGCCATCAAGATAACCTTGATATCGTCTTCCGGCACGCCCAGACGCACGAGGTTCAAATAGCTTGAGAAGGAGAAACCGGTGATCGCATCCACCTTGCCCTCGGCTAACATCGGTTCACGGGTTGGGAAACCAACCGGCTCCACCGTGATCTTTGACACATCCAGGCCGTTAGCGGTGGCAAAGGCAGGAAATTGCGCCCAAGCACCATCCGGTGGCGGCGCGCCCAGTGTCTTACCTTCCAGATCCTTCGGCGTGCTCACACCCTGCGAAGCGCGACCCACAACGGCGAATGGTGGCTTGTCATACACCATCATGACGGCCGTGACCGGAGCGCCAGGGTTGCTGTCCAAGAACTTGATCAACGAATTGATATCCGCAAAGCCGATGGGAAACGCGCCCGTGGCGACTTTTGGGATCGCATCAAGCGAGCCTTTGCCTGCGGACACTTCGACGTCCAGACCTTCCGCCTTGAAGTGCCCGTTATCGATGGCGGCGAAATAAGCGGCACTTGGCCCCTCAAATTTCCAGTCCAAAGCGAAGGGCATTTTCGTGGAGTGACCATCGGCGAAAGCGATGGTCGCGGAACCAACAGCGCCAACCATTAGGGCCGCGGCGACCGCACCCACGACGGTCAAAGACAAAGCAAGTTTTTTCAGCACCCAAACATCTCCTGTTTTCAACGGTGTTTTCGCTGCTCGCTCCAAAGATCGAACAGCGCGCAATTCCTTTCCCTCACATAAAATGCGATGACCAAGAATTAATCAAGTCGCCAAATGCTCAATAATCGGGCAATCCACGACCATCTGACCGGGTCAACAGTGAAAAGACAAGGGCATCGCCGCCGAAGCGGCAATGCAGTGCATTTGAGCGAAGCAGTGGTTAGGCGGTTGCCATTACCCGTGTCAGCGCGCCGTCCACGGCGGAGATGATCTCATCGATATCCGACTTGGTGCAGATCAACGCCGGGCTAAAACAAAGCGTATTGTTGAGGCCGGCCAAGGACCGATTAGTCGCACCGATCACAACGGCATTGTTGGCAAAACAGTCCGCCACAACGGCCTGCACCATCGCTTCGGGCAGCGCTTCTTTTGTGACACGGTCCGCCACCAATTCAGCGCCGCAGAACAACCCTGCCCCGCGCACGTCGCCGATGACATCATGGCGTTCGGCGAGCACCGAGAGCTGCTCCACCATGTAGTCGCCCATGGCTGCGCAATTTTCGAGAAGGTTTTCGTCCTCCAAAATCCGCATGTTTTCCAAAGCGGCTGCAGGGCCTGCCGTGCATCCGCCAAACGTGGAGATGTCGCGGAAATAGCTCATGTGGTCGGCTGGATTGCCCTTAAACTCGTTGAATACAGCCTCGGTTGTCACCGTGCAGGAGATTGCGGCGTAGCCGGAAGCGACGCCTTTCGCCATGGTCACGATATCCGGCTCAACACCGTCCATCACGCGCTTCTACGGCCACTACGAAGGGGACCCTCAGAAGTACCGTGCCAAGGACGAGGTCGCGACCTTCCGCGAGACCATGGACTGCCTCAGGAATTTCAGAAAGCGCGTGACG
>JBCBYZ010000060.1:0-19073 GCA_039815595.1 Pseudomonadota bacterium
CCATGCTCGTTGAGCAAGCCGATGAGGGCATTGTAGAAATGTCTGACGGGTGCCTGTGCTGCACGATCCGGGGCGACCTTGCCGACACATTGGAACGGGTCTTGGCCCGCAACCCCGCCTCAAATCGGATCATCATCGAAACAACGGGATTGGCAGACCCAACGCCGATTGTTCAAACGCTAATCGGCCATCCAATACTCTGTCAGCAAGTGTCACTGGCGGCCATTGTAACAGTGCTGGACGCAGTGAACGGGCCGGACACCTTGAACCGGTTTGAGGAGGCGCGTCGTCAATTGGCCATGGCCGACTGGGTGCTCATTTCAAAAACCGATCACAGCGACCATCAGGCAAGCCAAGAAAGCGCGCTTATAGAGCGGGTGACGGCTACCAACCCAACCGCCCGTCTTGTCAAAAACGAGACAACGAAAGAGGCAGGGCTCCTTTCACAAATACTAGCAGCACCGTTCACGGGAACACGGGATGGTATCATGGCACACGGCGCGCATAGTCATGATCACCATCACCATCACGATGTTAACCAGCACGGCGCCATTCGCGCCATCTGTCTGGAACATGCTGGACCCATTGACCGGGCTGGATTCGAGGGTTTTGTCCACGCGTTGCGCGCCACGCAGGGTGAAAAACTGTTGCGCATGAAAGCGGTGGTGCAGTTCACAGACGCACCCGACGACTGGTTCATCATCCATGCTGCTCAACAAATCGTCGATGCTCCACGCCCACTCGACGCCTCAATGGGGCAGACGTTTCAGCGTCCGCAAGTATCAAAAGTGGTTCTTGTGTTAGACGGCGGCTCGCGAGATTACATTCAAGAACTTTTCAACGGCTTCATGAACCGCCCAAGCATCGACACGGCGGACCGGGCCGCACTGGAAAACAACCCACTCGCCATCCCGGGCGTGTAACCGAGGTCGGTAAGACCAATTTTACAGTTTTCCCCGGCGCTCCAACAAAAACCGTGCCTCATCGCTCGGGCCTTGTGTCTGCTCAATCAGACCCTGACCGTACTCCCGGGCAAAGTTGGGAATATCGATCAACGCCATGGGATCATCAGTGATGACCCAAACCTGTTCACCCTCAGCCAATTGCCGCATCCGATTGCGCGCTTTCAAGACCGGTAAGGGGCAACGCAGGCCGCGCAGGTCCCACTCATTATCGATCGTGTTTCCGCCCACCGCACTTTCATCGCTCATAAAGCACTCCTGCACCAATCGTCACTTGACCCCAACCGAGGCAAACGCGTTGATACCGGCAAACAGGACGCGGGAAAAGCACCATGATCGCCACAGCCAAAGACGTCATCCATTTCTGGCGCGACCTCGAACCGAAGGCCCGCTTTAGCCGGGACGACGCACTGGACACTCAGATCCGTGAAAAGTTTGAGGCAACCTACAACGCGGCGGCGGCCGGACAACTGGACGTTTGGGCGCTCGCCCCGGAAAGCGCCTTGGCTCTGATCATCGTGCTGGACCAGTTCTCGCGCAATCTGTATCGAGACGACCCCCGTGCCTTTGCAAGCGATGACAAAACACTTGGCATCGTCAATTCCGTAATGGCAGCCGGTCTGGACCGACAAATGCCGGAAGACTTGGTGAGTTTTTGTTACATGCCGTTGATGCATCAGGAAAACCTGGCGGCTCAGCATAGATGTGTCGAACAGATGACACGGCTCGGCTTGGAAAATGAAACCAAATACGCAAAAATCCATCTGGACGTCATTGAGCAATTTGGTCGCTTCCCGCACCGCAACCCGGCTTTGGGACGCACAACAACCCCGGAAGAACAAGCCTTTCTCGACGCGGGCGGCTTTTCCGCCTAACGCTACCGGCGACTGTTAACCCGCTGTAAACCCAATCTAAAAGCAGATGCTTCGCATTCGAAGACAATCTTAAACGAATTGTGTCGAAATGCAGGTTGAACACTGCGCGGCCCGTTCGACACACCATATCTCGGTGACGAAAGCAGCCACGGAGCGCAAAGGCACCGGGTGCCGCCTCAGGCGGTTGGATGGACTATGGGACTGTCGATTGGAAACATTCAGCCGTCGCGCCTCGTGCGCCCGCTGCTTCCGCACGCCCTCCATCAGCGCTGGAACGCACCCATTGAAAAGGTGCTGTCGATTGCCGATTCCATCGCCACCGGCACCGATGAGACAGCGCAGGCGCAGCGGACAGCCCTCGTCGCGTTCACCATCCGCATCGTGAGTGCCGTCATTGCCTATGTCAGCCAGGTCCTTATCGCACGTTGGTTGGGGGGGCATGAATACGGTGTGTTTGTGTGGGTCTGGGTGGCGGCTGTCATTTGTGGCGGCGTGGCCTGCATCGGTTTTCCGTCCGCCGTCGTACGCTTCATCCCGCAATACAGGTTGTCGGGTGACACAGCAGGAATGCGCGGCATCATCTTTGGATCACGCATCTTCTCCGTCGCAGCCGCCACTGCCATCGCACTGATCGGGTGCGGTTTGGTCTGGATGTTCGAAGACACGGTGTCCAATGTCTATGTCATGCCGTTGTTTCTAGGGGCTATCTGCCTGCCCATGCTGGCTTTGGCAGAAGTTCAGGACGGCGTGGCCCGCGCAATGAATTGGATAGGGCTCGCCCTGTCGCCCACCTATCTTGTACGCCCATGTTTAATCCTCGCCGCTATGGCAATCGCCTTGGGCATGGGGTTCGACCCGACCGCCAAAACCGCGCTCATAGCCTCCATCGCCGCCACCTGGATCACGTCGGTGGGGCAGATGCTGATCATGAACCGCGGCGTTAAACGTGAGGTGGCAGGCGGCAAACGCGACATCAACATGAAAATCTGGATCCGGGTATCGCTTCCGATCTTTCTGGTGGAGGGGTTTTTCACTCTTCTAACAAACGTCGATATTTTGATTGCAGGGGCCTACGTGCCGCCCGATCAGGTGGCGGTGTATTTCGCAGCGGTGAAAACACTGGCCTTGGTGCATTTTGTCTATTTTGCGGTGAAAGCCGGGGCGGCCCAGCGCTACGCCCATTATCATTCCAAAGGCGATACGTTTGAATACGAGGCTTTCGTGCGCGACACGGTCAAATGGACGTTCTGGCCGTCTTGCATCATGGCAGCGCTGCTGTTGCTGGTGGGAAAATATCTGCTCATGCTTTTCGGGCCAGGGTTTGATGCGGGCTATCCGCTTCTGTTTATCCTGGTCATAGGCATTGTCGCGCGGGCCTCTGTGGGACCGGCAGAAAGCGTGTTGAACATGTCCGGCGAACAAAACGCCTGCGCTGCAATTTATGGCGTCACGCTCTTCGTTAACATCGCGCTCAACGTCACTTTGATCCCGGTCTATGGCCTGTACGGCGCCGCGATTGCCACCACAATAGCGATGATCTTTGAAGCTGCCGCCCTCTATTCCATCACACGCCGCCGTTTGGGCATGGAGCTATTCATCTTCAGCAGACGTCCATCGGACGACAGACCGTCGATCGCAGGTGAGGTGCGCTGATATGGGTGTGTTTGAAGACATGATGGCCCAGTCCAGCCGCAGACCCGGCGGTTTGGCCGGCATTCTGGAAGGCCGCGGCCAAAGCGCGATAACCACACGGCGCAGCACCAGTTCCACACTCACCAGCCACTTGTGGGAATTGGAACTCGTACCGCCGCGCGGCTTGGACAGACTGATGGGCGCAATTCGAAACCTAGCCAAAAACGCGCTCGAACCCAACTTGTTTTTTGAGGCGGAAGTCGTCCAGGCAGCCTGGCCGCGTCTCGCCTCATTGCTTGCCCCGTCCGGATGTTGGATGTTGTGTCTGTGGGAAGGCGCAGGGGAAAGCCGCAAACTGCGCGTCTTCATGCCGGTGCGCATTTCCCGGATCGGCCTGCCCTCCAAACTTGTGTTGGAAATTCTCGCCCATGAATACCTCCCCACCGGAACGCCGCTGGTGGATCGTGAAAACCCTGATGAAGCGGTCGAAACCCTGTTTCGCTTGCTAGCCGACCCGCAACTGAAACTGCCCACACTGTTCAGCCTGCCGCATCAAAGGGCGGACGGTCCGGTCATGGCCTGCATTGACGAAGCGCTCACGGCCTTGGGCCTGCCCAGTGTCGTACACCGCAAGACCCAACGTGCGGCCTTAGCGCCAAAAGAGGATCCATCAACGTTCCTTGCAACCAGCTTGGGAAAAAAGCGTCTTCGGGAGCTGAACCGAAAATGGCGACGCTTGGCAGAAAAAGGACCGCTTTCGTTTACAGTCGCTAACACACAGGACGACCTGCTGAACGCGTTTGAGCAGTTCTTGACCCTTGAACTGCATGGCTGGAAAGGACGCCGCGGCACTGCGCTTTACAATCACCGCAAAGTCACGGCTTTTTCCCGGCAGATCGTGGTGGAGCTTTGCGCCAATGGCGGCAGCGAAATCGCGGTTCTATCCCACAACAACAGACCCGTCGCAGTGCTGATTTTGCTGTCGGGCGACGGATGGTTTGTTCCGTGGAAGATCGCCTTTGACGAGGACTATCGCGCCTTTTCACCGGGTATGCAGATCATGGCCAAAGCTACGACCCACTTGGTGGAAAAGGACAATCTGGTGATGGCCGACAGCTTGGCTGTGGAGGATCATTGGATGATGAACCACATATGGCCAGACCGTCTGTCTATGCAAAACGTGTTGGTGGGGTTGACCCCGCGATCGCGGCCAGCCGTTCAGTCCGCGTTTGAAGCCAGCCAGAGGCAAGACCGGGTAAAGACAACGCTCAAGTCTCTATTGCGCCTGGATAAGCTTAAGAAGCGCTAACCATAGGCACGAATTTTAAAACCTTGAAGTGCGCAGCTGCGTTCTAAGCCATTCTATTCAATAGATGTTCACGTCTGGGCGATACTCTTGCTGGATGAATCTTGCAGGGGTGCACAGCCAAAGCCGATGTCAATCTGGCAAAAAATAGGACCAGCGCGGAAAAACGCCGCTATCGCTTTGCCAGAAAGTGATCCCTTGCTCATGCGCGCGCTTGAGCAACGCATCCTGTTGGATGCGGCTTTGGGTGAGACAGCACACGATGCTTCGAACGAAGCTGTACACGGCGATTTGGCTCAGGCCTACGCAAACGGCACTAGCGAAGATCAAACCGCGTGGGCTCGTGCAATCGCACTGCGCGATCTCAATCAAGAAAGTGACGATCCCGGTGTTCTCAACAACAACGATCCAAGCTCTGAGATTGCCTTCATCGCAGCTGACATACCAGACCTTGAAGGCCTGATCGCCAGCCTGCCCTCAACTGTGGAAATTATCGTTTTGGAACCGGAGACGCATGGTTCCACAGACGGTTTAGACCAGATCGCCAACACCTTGGCCGCCCGTTCTCAGATTGATGCAATCCACATCTTCAGCCACGGATCTTCCGGCGTCCTCAATCTCGGCGGCGGCGATCTGACGCTCGAGACCATGACGTCCGACTATCAAGACAGTCTTGCCGTGATCGGCGCTGCGCTGTCGGACAGTGGCGACATACACGTCTACGGATGCGATTTTGCCAGTGGTGAACTGGGTCAAAAAACCATCGATCAATTGGCCAACCTCACCGGCGCAGACGTTGCCGCGAGCACGGACATAACAGGTGCAGCATCGCTCGGCGCAGACTGGGACCTGGAAGCACAAAGCGGAACCGTTGAGAGCAAAAGCCTTGCTGCAGACGCCGCGTGGACTGAGATATTGGCATCAGAGACTGTTGTTTCAAATGATGCTGCACTGGCTGACGTCAGCCATGACCAAAACATCGCAAACGATGACCCGGTGGGGCAGACTTTCACCCACGATTCTGGCGTCGCGACGTATACAATCGACCAAGTCGACCTCGTTTTAAGATTGAAAGATGCGGGACCAGAGCCCTCACAAGAACTTTCGATTGCCATTCGCGATACGTTTACAGGCGCCGATATCGCCAGCGGCACAGTGTCTTACGATTCACTGACAACGGACTATGATTGGTACTCAATCGATCTCGACACGGCTGCCGACCTTAACTCCAACCAAACCTATTACATCGTGGTCACAGCAGACTCATCCAATGACGTGGTTGAAGTGGGCAGGGAACACGACAACGCATATTCTGGAGGTGAATTAGTTGAGGCAGATGGCAATCCCAACACCGGGCGTGACCTCCTGTTCCGGTTGGTGGATACAAGCGCCAACTCCGATCCCCAAATTACTTCACCGTCCGGTTTCATTGCCTTCATCGATATGGATGAGAACCAGACTCTGGCAACAACTGTGGAGGCCGAAGACCCCGATCCAACAGAAGACACACTCACCTTCTCAATCATCGGCGGTCAGGATCAAGAAGACTTTGTCATCGACGAAACCTCGGGAGAATTGCGGTTCGTAACGGCGCCAAACTTCGAAAACCTCACCGATAATTTTCCGTCTAACGGCACCTACACCGTCATCGTTCAAGTGTCAGATGGGCGCGGCGGAACCGACGCTCAAACCATCAGCGTTACCGTACGAGACGTGAATGATGCATCGGTTACGACCAGCCGGGCCGTGACAACGCTGGAAGACACAGAGTTAGCATTTGCAGCGTCCGATTTCGCGTTCGCGGATGAAGACGGTGATGCGTTGCAATCGGTTACTCTGTCCAACCTGAATCTGGCCGGCGGAACACTGACTTATAACGGCGGCACACCGATTAACGGCGGCATCACACTGACAGCCGCACAATTGGGCGATCTAAGATACACTCCAGCACCAAACTCCACTCAGTCAGCCTCATTTGACTTCACTGTCAGCGACGGATCGGTCTCCTCTGCCACGGCGACCATGACCATATCCGTGACGCCGCAAAACGATGCACCAGTGATCACCCCCAATGGCAACGGTAACCCGATCACGGTCGAGGTTAATGAAAACCAAGTCGATGTTTTGACGGTGACAGCAACCGATCCTGATCATCCGGCCTCTCAACTGACATACTCAATTGTGGGTGGTGTCAGCGCGTCAAGTTTCACAATTGATCCTACCACCGGCGCGCTGCGTTTCGTATCGCCACCAGACTTCGAAAACCCGACTGACATTGTTGGCCAAGGCAACACCTATGGCGTTACAGTTGGAGTGACCGACGGGGCAGGGGCAACCGGCACGCAGCATTATGTTGCGTCAGTCCAAGACGTGAACGAGTTACCGATCGCCACAGGTGGCGCAGTTACAACCCTAGAGGACACGCCGATCAGCTTTGCTGTGACCGACTTTCCTTTCACGGATCAAGAGGGGGACACTCTACAATCAATCACCGTGAGCAATCTCAATCTCGCTGGTGGAACGCTCTCGTTGACATCGGGCGGCACGGTTACAAACGGCACCACCCTTACTTTGGGTCAGATTAGCCAGCTTATTTACACCCCGGCAGCGGAATCATCCGCTCCGGCAAGCTTTGATTATACAGTCAATGATGCCGATGCTGGCGCCGTCTCCGCCACGATAAACATCGCGGTTACCGCAGTAAACGATGCCCCGGTGATCGACTCCGCCACCGGAGGCGCCACCACTGTATTTATCAATGAAAACCAGTCCTTCGTGACAACAGTCACTGCAACCGATCCCGATCATTCACAGAGCGATCTGACGTATGAAATTGTTGCAGGCGCAAGTGGCACCTTCTTTGAGATCGACGCACAAACCGGCGTGTTAAGCTTCAGGTCCCCACCGGATTTTGAAAATCCCACGGATATCGGTGCTCAAAACGACTATGGCGTCAACGTGAAGGTCACAGACGGCGCTGGGGCCAGCGACACCAAAGGCTTCATCGCAATCGTTCAAGACGTAAACGAACTACCGGTCGCCACGGGTGGGACAATTACAACACTGGAAGACACACCGGTATCATTTGCGGTGTCCGACTTTCCCTTCACCGATCAAGAAAACGATGGTCTACAGTCTATTACAGTCAGCAATCTCAATCTCGCTGGTGGAACGCTGACACTGGCCACGGGCGTCACCGTGACGAATGGCACGGTTCTCAATCCCGTTCAGATCGCACAGCTCATCTATGCTCCAGCGGCCGGATCATCGGCATCAGCGAGCTTCGATTACACCGTTAACGATGCCAATTTTGGTGCAACTGCCGCCACCATGAACATCGCGGTTACCGCGGTAAACGATGCGCCGGTCGCAACTGGAAACGCGGTCAGTCTGGATGAAGACACATCCTATTCCTTCACCGCCGCAGACTTCCCGTTTGTGGACGAGGATGGTGATGCGATGCAGTCCGTCACACTTACCAATCTCAACCTCGCCAGTGGCACGCTCACGTATTCCGGCGGCACGTCAGTGCTGGAAGGCACGGTTCTAAGCGCCGCTGAAGTGAACACCCTGATCTATGTACCAGCAGAAAACGCCAGCGGCACAGTAGGCTTCCGCTACGCGGTCAATGACAGCCAAGCCGGTGCCGTAAGCGCCCCTCTGACGATTACGGTCAATCCGATCAACGACAATCCGGTTCTGAATTTGGGTTCAGGTGTCGCTGAGATCACAGTTCCTGAAGGCCAGAGTCTCGTCACAACAATCAGCGCGACAGATGTTGAGACCAGTTCAAATGATCTGCGCTACTTTCTAACGGGTGGTGCATCGCAGTCGGCCTTCAACCTTGATCCGGTCACAGGTGAATTGACCTTCAAAGTGCTTCCGGATTTTGAAAATCCTGCCGACAGCGGCGGCGACAATCAGTACGGCATCAGGGTCACTGTGCGGGACACGGATGGCGGAGAACATGAGCGTTTCATCCGCGTCATTGTGGCGAACGTAAATGAGTTACCAGAGGCTCAAGACGCCGCCGTAAGCACGCTGGAAGACACGCCCTACACTTTCTCAGTCAGCGATTTTGCCTTTACGGACGAAGATGGAGACACTCTCCAATCGATCACCATCGCCAACTTGAATTTGGCTGGAGGGTCACTGAGCCATTCCAGCGGTACGCCTGTAGTGGATGGCACGACAGTGACCGCAGGCGAGCTGGATACATTGGTTTTCGAACCAGCCGCCAATGCCAACGGCGCCGCCAGTTTCACCTACAAGGTCAATGACGCCCAACAAGGTACAGTCTCTGCCACCATGGCCATCACTGTTGATCCGGTGAACGATATGCCGGTTTTTGACGTCAGCAACGGACCCATCGAGTTCACTGTTAACGAAAACGAGGCATTTTCAGCAACTTTGAACGCGACTGACGTGGAGACTCCACAAGCGGATCTGCGCTTTTTCATAATTCATGGCAGTTCATCCTCCAACTTCTCGTTGAACGAGTTTACCGGTGAACTTTCTTTCAATGTTGCGCCCGATTTTGAAAATCCAACGGATGATGACGGCAACAACATCTACGGTGTTGAAGTTATGGTGCGCGATACCGATGGTGGCCAAATCAATCAGTGGATCACGGTCACGGTTCTGGATGTAAATGAACTGCCCGAAGCGCTGGGCAAAACAGTAAACACGCCAGAAAACGCGCCTTATGTCTTTGATCTTTCCGACTTTTTGTACACAGATCCAGAAGGCGATGCTCTTCAGTCTGTTACCTTAACCGATCTGAGTCTAGCTGGTGGCACACTCACGATACTGGGCGGTGTCGCGGTGGGAGAAGGCACAACGCTGAGCCCGGGCTTGATCTCTACGCTGACCTACACGCCCGCACCGGGATCTACGGCCAATGCGAGCTTCAACTACAGCGTCAACGACGCATTCACCGGCCTCGTCAAAGCCCCCATGATCATAACCGTAGCGGAGGTCAACGACCCACCGGTATTCGTGGGCGGGCCAACCACGGTCGCCGTCACGGTGGATGAAAACAGCACCACTGTTGCCACACTGCAGGCAACCGACCCAGACACGCCACAGGCGCAACTGAGGTATTCCCTCGTGGATGGACCGGTGTCTGATCTGTTCACGCTTGATGCCATAACCGGTGCGCTCAGCTTCAACGACGCTCCCGACTTTGAAGCGCCTGCACAATTCGCAAGGGATAACATCTACACTGCGCAAGTCGTTGTATCGGACGGCCAGGGTGGTGAGGCTGTTCAGGACGTCGAAATCACGGTGGTTGACGTTAACGATTTGCCAGTGGCCACGGATAATCAACTGACAACCGAAGAAGGTTTTCCGGTGGCGTTCGGCTTGGAAGACTTCACCTACTCGGACCAGGATGGCGACGTTATTCAATCCGCAACGCTGACCAATCTGGCTCTGGATGGCGGAGCACTCACCCACTCAAACGGTGTCACAGTTGCGGATGGCGACACGCTGAGCACGGTCGAACTGGAAAGCCTTGTGTTCACGCCTGCAACGGGCTCCACCCAGCCGGCAAGCTTTGATTATACAGTCAATGATAACAGCGCTGGAACAACGGCAGCCCGCATGGTCGTCGCAATCAACCCTAACGATGATGCAGAAGAGCCGGTCGGGAACAGCTTTGCGCCGATCGAAACGGTCACCGCACCCGAAGTCGCTGTGGAACGTGTTGAAGAAGAAGAATCCGAGGCAGAAGAAACCGAACAAGAGGTCGCCACGACAATCGTTGACGATGCCACAACAACCGCACCACCACCAACAATTGAACGTACAAGCGTCACGGTGCAGCCGGTGCGTGATCCTTCACCAAATATTACCACTCCAGAGGCAAATTTAGAGGTTGAGGACACAAACCCGCGATCGAACCAAGCTCCTTTGACGCCCAGCACGCCCTTCACTTTCGAGCCCAGTGAAATCGATACTTCGATTCCAAGGCGGCCTTTCGACTTTTCGGCCTTGAACCGAAAAGCATTTACGCGCGATCTCGACCGCACGGGCGAGGACATCAAGCAATATGAACCGCTTTTGGAGGCCAGCGCCGCAAAAGTTGCCTTCGCGTTTGGGTCGGCCCTTTCGGTCGGCAGCGTATCTTGGTTGCTGCGCGGTGGTGCTTTGGCCGCAGTACTGATGTCCTCCATGCCGGCATGGCGACGCTTTGACCCCATCGCAGTCGTCAGCGGTCGCGAGGACGATGTGGAAGACAAGGAACCGACGGAACTGGAGCGCATGCTTCAAGATGTGCGCGCTGCGGGTGATCGCGCCACCGACAAAACGGCGGGAAGCAAGTCATGAAGCGCTTCCGCCTTTCAGTATGGCTCAGTCTCGGGCTGGTGTCCCTAACGTTGGCCTTGGTTCTCGCATCCTATGTTTTGGGCCTTCTGCCAGATGGTCGCTATGAGGAGCTAAAATCCCGGGCAAAAGTTGCGGAATCCCTCGCGGTGCAACTCGCAGGTGCTGCTAACCGCAATGACAAGACAGCCTTGGAAGAAACCATTTCATCGGTGGTCAACCGCAACACGGACGTGGTGTCAGCAGCGCTGCGGGGTGCCGACGGAGCCATTCTAATGTCCGCTGGCGATCACGAAAATAAGTGGATCAAAGCAAAGGATGGCAAGTCCACACCAACCCATGTCGCTGTGCCTTTGCTGGGGCCGGAGGGAAAACAAGGCGCGATTGAAATCGTGTTCCTACCGACATCTTCCGGAACGCTGTTTCTGGGTGTACCAAAGTCGATCCTTGGGTTTTTGGGGTTCATAATCGTTAGTGGCTTCTTCGCTTACGGGTTTTTTCTCAAGAGGACCCTGCACCAGTTAGACCCCGGGCGGGTGATACCGGAGCGCGTGCAAAAGTCTTTCGACACGCTGTCGGAAGGCGTGATCTTGATTGACGAGAAAGAGCGCATCCTGCTGGTCAACAAGGCCTTTGCCAGCATACACGATGGCATGCTGGCACCCGGCACCAAGATCAACAGTCTGCCATGGCGCATGGTGGACGGCAGCGCACAGTCCGGCGGCTATCCGTGGCACACGGCCCTGCATGAAAACAACGAGAAGCGGCAAGACCTGCTGAGCCTGCGCAACGAAAACGGCAGCATTCATAACTTCAAGGTCAACGCCACGGTGATCTCCGGCGCAAAGGAAAAAGCCATCGGTGCCATCGTCACATTGAGCGACATCACCAACATCAAGCGCAAAGAAGATGCCTTGGTGAAGGCCACGCTGGAACTGGAAGAGCGCGAAAAGCAAATCGCCCATCAGGAAGCGGAAATTGCTTTTCTGTCCAACCACGACTCCTTGTCCGGCTGCTTGAACCAACGCGCCTTGATGGAAAACCTGACTTGGAGCGTGGATGCACTCAGCGATGTCTCTGTGAAGGAACCGGGCGCATCCGCATCGGGTCTTTCCGCATCGGGCCTGTCCGTACTGATGATCGACGTAGATGGCTTTGGCCGCATCAATGCGCAGCATGGTCCAGTAGCCGCCGACCGGGTGGTGTCAGCTCTGGGTGCTCACTTGCGAACGACACTGGGTGAAACCAATCCGGTAGGGCGGCGTGGTGGCGATCGGTTTTGCATCGTGCTCAACGGCATATCGCCCCAAAAGGCCCATGAAAGCGCCCGCGATTTACAACGCTCGATCACCAAAAACTCGTCTGGTTTCGCCCCCGGCGGCAAGCCATTGACTGTCTGCATTGGTGTGGCCCACTGGTCCGCAGACGGCACTCCGGCCCACCGTCTCGTGGAGCGGGCCGAGCGGAGCTTGTTTGCGGCCAAACAGTTCAGCGCCAACAGTCTGGTGGAATGGAACGCAGCCTTGGGTGAGGCTGGCACGAATGCCGCGCACCGACCCAAGGCCACACGGTCCGCAAAAGCGGCCATGACCGATAAAAAACCCACCGCAGGTTTTTCGGACTCGCCTTCGCAAGAAACCTCGGTTCTTGCCTATCGGGCGACGCTCAACGCATCCGAACGAGCACAACTGGACACAGCCTGCGAGCAAACAGCGTTTTTCGAAAGACTGTCCCAGTCCATCGCCAGCACACGGGCGGCGGAACGCCCGATGGCCGTTCTCCATCTCGCCATTCTGGCTTGGGACTTCTTGGAAGAAGTTTGGGGCCCGGAGGCGTGCGCCAATATATTGCAACAGGTCAAAGGTGTGTTGTGCGCCCATCTGCGTGAAAGCGACGGCATCTGCCTGCTGCCCCACGTTGGAGCTGTGCTTATAGAACTGCCGCAACTCGACCAGTCAGAAGACGTGACATGGGTCACCAAAAAGCTGATCAAGGCGCTGCAGCAGCCACTCTTGGTTGGCGACAAAACCGTTTACATTTCGTCCAAAGTCGGTGTCGCTCTTTGTCCGGAAGACGGAACAGACGCTGACATGCTGGTGCGCAATGCCGGGATCGCCATGCGCCGCGCGCAAGATGAAGACGGCCTCAACGGCGTCAAGTTCTACTCATCCCAAATGGCGCAAACCGCGCTGGAACGCATGGAAATCGAAGCGGGCATCCGCTCGGCGTTGCAGCAGGATGAATTTGAACTGTTTTTCCAACCCATCGTCGATGCTCAGACGGGAGCCCTGTCGGCCGCAGAAGCGCTGCTGCGCTGCAACAACGACCAGTTGCGCGGTGTATATATGGACAAGGTTATCAACGTGGCGGAGGAATCAGCCCTCATCGCAGACATAGATGAATGGGTGGTCGCCCGGGCACTCGATCACATGCAGGCATGGTGCGACCGGGGATTAAATCTGCCCAAGGTCTCCATCAACATATCGGGCAAACAATTGCTGAACATGGATTTCATGGATCGCATTTTTGAGCGCATCAGCGCCGTCAAATTCGCTCCATCACGGGTCCAGATTGAAGTGACGGAAACCGCAAAACTTTCAGACGTGGAAACCGCAGCATCTCAGCTCAAACGTCTCCAGCATCTGGGCGTCCAGATCGCACTTGACGATTTTGGGACCGGCCAGTCTTCGCTCACCTATTTGCAGCGCCTGCACCCGGACGTGATCAAAATCGACCGCTCCTTCGTCACCGGCGTCAACAGCAACCATGCCAACGCAACGCTTGTGGGCGCGATGACCGTGATGGCCCACTGCCTCGGCCTCAAAGTGGTCGTGGAAGGGGTTGAAGAGCAAGCCGAACTGGATTTCTTGCGTGAAACCCGTTGCGATGAAATCCAAGGCTATTTCTTCTCAAAGCCCCTGCCCGTACCACAGCTGGAACAGTGGGTCGCAACCCACATCCAAAAACACGGCCACAAAGACTACGCGGGTAACCCCGGCAAAAACGCCCCCCGCCATATCCGCCCGCCAGCTGCTGAGACAGCAGCGGAAGCAAAAAGCCCTGCGGCACTAAACCAACCGCTGGAACCCGAAACAGAGAAAGTGGCCGCAGCCTAAACTGCAGTCACTCTTAAAAAACATAGGGCTGCTAAGCGGCCCAACCCAGTTTGTAGACGTGGATCTCAAAGGTTGGGTGCATCTCGGCCCCCGTCACACCCTCTTTGTAGTGACGGTAGGTAGAGCGCCAATAGGGTTGTATCACAACGCCCTGCTCCTGCATGATCGCCTGCAAACGTTCCATGACAGTGCGCCGCTTATCAGCATCCGCAATCGACAGCGCTTCCGCCAACAGTTTATCGAACTCTTCATTGGCGAACCCGCTTTCGTTCCACGCCTCGCCGCTGCGATAGGCCAGCGCCAACACTTGAACACCCAGCGGACGCTGCGCCCAATCAGTGGTCGACAGCGGATACTTCGCCCAATCGTTCCAGAATGTGGACCCGGGTAAGACCGTGCGCTTGACGTTAAAGCCAGCCTCGCGGAACTGCGCAGCAATCACATCAGACGTATTGCGCCGCCAATCGTCTTCAATCGAAATGATTTCGAATTCATGGTCTGCCATGCCAGCCTCTTCCAATAGAGCAAGCGCAGCTTTTGGATCATGTTTGGGCTGATCCATCTTGGCGTATTCAGGATGAATGGGGCACACATGGTGATTTTCTGCAACCGTCCCAAGATCGGAATATCCAAGCGAAAGACACCGTGCGTTGTCCACCGCCATGGCCATAGCTTGGCGAACGCGGACGTCAGCATAGGGTTTCTTGCCGTCCACTTCCGCCTGTTGGTTGGGACGGGTCACCAGCGTGTTGGCGGTGATCGCCTCAGACTTCTTCATGCCCATTCCGTCGAGGATCTGAATGAAGTCACCGAGACTTTCATACAGCATGTCGATCTCGTCTGAATCGGCAGCCGTCACAATCGTCGCTTGATCGGTCCCGTAATCGATATACTCAATGCGATCGAGGGCCGCCTCACCAATCACTCCCTTACCCCACCATTGATGGTTCTCATTCTTGACAAGCACCGCTTTAATGCCTGGCTGATAGCTCTCGGGAAGGTAAGGCCCTGTGCCCTTGGGACTTGTCAGAGGATCACCTTCGAAGCCTTGCGGCACAATGGCTGCCGGATAATCGGAGAAACCGGCAATCAGCGTAATATCCGGCGAGGCCAGTGACAGAGTTACAGTTGCATCGTCGGTCACGGTAATCGCACCGTCGCGCGCTTTTTCAGTCGTTGCATCAATCAGCGACGCCATCCGGCTGGCCATTGAGTTGCCTTCAACTTTCTTTTCGCACCACCGGGTGATGTTGTAAGCCACATCGGCTGCGGTGAAGGGCGACCCGTCGTTCCAGGTCACCCCTTTGCGGACTTTCAAAACGTACTGGGTCGCATCGTCGTTGACGGTCCAACTGTCGAGCAGAATGCCGCGAAACGTGCCATCACTGTTGTATTCGACAAGATATTCCAGCCAGCCACGGGTGAAATTCGACATTTGTGGCCAGTCATAGGTTCTAGGATCGCGAAGAGCTTTGACGGTGCTTTCTATGCGCAGCGTCCCGCCGTTCTTTGTGTGAGTTGCTGCCTGCGCAGGCGCGTCAATCCCGATCAGCCCGTAGGCTGCCACGGCTGACAACCCAAGAGATGTCGCACGGGTCAAAAACTCCCGGCGGTCCAAATCCCCTTTGGCGTATTCATCGGCGTATACAGCCGCAGCAGAGTGGATAGGCGGGTTCGAAACTCGGTTCATCAGAAGCTCTTTTCATTCTGGATGTGGAAAGGGAACGACATTTTGTTAAAGCCAAAGCGGGCTGACTTGGGTGATCGCGAGTCGGAAAGATATTGCTTGCGCAAGCGGCCTGAACCCATGGTGTGCGAAAGAATGAACCAATTAAACTGTCAATACAAAGATCATCCACGCAAAGAGGGCGCAAATGCCACAGGCGGTTGGATCACACACTCAAATGAAAAAGGCACCAAACGCTTCTCGCAAGGTGCCTTCCGATCAATCAATGGTGCCCCCCGCCGGAATCGAACCGGCACTCCGTTAGGAACGGGATTTTGAATCCCGCGCGTCTACCAATTCCGCCAGAGGGGCAGCTGATTTGGTTGCGGGCGGACTATAGCCATACTCGTATGCGTGGCAACACAATTTGTGAACGATTGTGCCGATTGATGGAAAGCGCTTTTCGGGCACCAGCCCTGCTCTTGGAAATCCAATCTTTAACAGCACGAAGATGCGCACTTCTTCAATAGGAGATCGCATGCAAAGGCTGAGTTTCTGCCGACCCAACGCGGTCGCACATCGGCTCAGTCCGTGATAGCGATCATGGGACTAATCTGACGATTCTCCCTGCATGAGCCGCCTAGTGAACCACGACAAATCTCCATCCGCCGGGAACGCGCAAGCGGGTAAACCGGTGCACGGCACTACAGCACTGCTGGAAGCTTTGCTGACAAACCTAAAAGCGCAGCATGGCGAGGGGTCCAGCGTCTCTCTAAGCGCGTTGGCAGCGGCACTGAAATCCCGTGCCTATGGCGTGATCCTACTGTTGATGGCCCTGCCCTGTTGCCTGCCGTTTGTGTATCTCCTGCCGCAAATCGTGGCCCTGCCCATGCTGGCCCTATGCGCACAATTAGCGCTCGGGCGCACCCAAGTGTGGCTGCCGCAAAAACTGGCCAACCGCCAACTGCCGGTAGACGGTCTTGCCGGCACGGTGGCCCGCGCAGCGCCTTGGCTAAAGCGGATGGAGTTTTTCGCCAGACCGCGCCTCACATTCCTGACGGAAGGGGTGATGTTGCGGGTTCTCGGAGGTCTCTTGATCATCCCTTGCGCATCCATATTGGTGCCCTTGCCCCTAACCAACACCGTACCGGGCATCGGCGTGGCCATCGCCGCCGGGGGATTGATCGAACGGGATGGTCTCTTAATCCTGCTAGGCCTCATCATGGGTTTGATTTGGGTGGCAGCCTTGATCATCGGAGGGGAAGCGGCCATTTCCTTCCTAATCGATACAGCGCGCGGCCTGTTTTAGCGCCAAGCCCGTCCGCTCTTTTTGGAAACGCATTTCCATGGTCCTGACCGCTCTCACCCAACCCATCCCGTCACACGGCGCAGATCGCGCGCGTGCCCTGCTTGGGTTGCTCGTATTGGCGGGCATGGTCGGCGCGATTGGCGGGGCCTTGGCGTTTGAGCATATCGGCGGATACGTGCCCTGCGCCCTGTGTCTGGAACAGCGCACACCTTACTACCTCGGCATCCCTTTTCTGGCCATTGGTCTGATTGCACACGCAGCGTCAGCGCCCGCCTGTCTTTTGCGCGGCGGTTTGGCGATCGCGTTTTTCGCGCTTTTGGCCACGGCCGCGTTGGGCTTTTACCACGCGGGTGTGGAATGGGCGTGGTGGGAAGGTCCGGCCTCCTGCGGGGCCGGTATAACCGGCACAGCCAGCGACGCTGGTTCTTTGTTTGATGAACTTTCCACCAGCAAACCGCCGAGCTGCGCAGATGCAGCGGGACGGTTTTTGGGCCTAAGTTTCGCCGGATGGAATGTTGTGGCCGCAACCGCACTGGCAATCATCGCCGGTAAGGCAACGTTCAGCGACGGTGAATAAAGCCGCCGAAGTGGCGCGCCTGCATGAATACCGATCAAGGCTCCAGCGGCGCATCCCAGTAGAGATAATCCATCCAGCTCTCGTGCAAAAAATTTGGCGGGAAACGCCGACCCGCATTGTGCAATTCGTGCACATTAGGAACCCACGGCTGACGCGCGGGATGCATACCGGCATCCTTCGGCATTTTACCGCCCTTGAGCAGATTGCACGGGGAACACGCGGTGATGATGTTTTCCCAAGTGGTCTGCCCGCCGCGTGAGCGCGGGATAAGATGGTCAAACGTCAGATCGTTGGGCGAGCCGCAATATTGGCATTCAAACCCATCGCGCAGAAACACATTAAAGCGTGTGAACGCCGGATTGCGCTGGGGTTGGATGTATTGTTTCAGCGAGACAACGCTGGGTAATTTCATCTGGAACGAGGGGGACGACACCGCCGCCTCATATTCAGACACGATGTTCACCCGGTCGAGGAACACGGCCTTGATGGCGTCCTGCCAAGACCACAGGGAAAGAGGATAATATGAGAGCGGGCGATAATCCGCGTTCAAGACAAGGGCCGGATGCATCTCCGGATTGACGGCCATACCCACCGAACTGTTCCTCCTATCATCCCAGCGTGCCAAGCCGGGAAGAATCAATCGATTTCCAACCACATCCTTAGTCTAATGATAGTGTGACGGCGTTGTGAACCCAACACATCGTGTGTCCCAAAGTCGCTAGCAGCCGACGCGAATGATGTCGGCAAGCGAAATCAGATCGGCTGCCCCGCCCCGATGCGCATTGCACCATAGGCGGCATAGAGTGCACGCGCGGCCGCGCCCCGCAACGGCTTCCACGGTTTGGCCAGGTGTGCCGCCTCCCGCGCCTTCGGTCGTTCCTCCAAGTGCAATACCTCTTGCAGCATGGATTGCAGCGCAACGTCTCCAGCAGGAAAGACGTCCAAATGACCCACACAAAACAACAGATAGATATGGGCGGTCCAAGGGCCGATCCCCTTCACTTTGGTGAGATGGGCAAGGCCTTGGTCAGCGTCCATGGCGGGCAGTGCAGCCAAATCCAGCGAGCGATTGTCGATTGCGGTTGCCAATCCCCGCATGGCACGCATCTTGGCCCGCGTGAGGCCGGCCTCCAAAAACACATCTTCAGTTGCACTTAAGATGGCTGAAGATTGATCCATATCGATGCGTGCGGACAAGCGGCTCCACAAAAGATCGGCCACGTGGCGCGTAACAACCTGCGATGTCACGATTTCGCAAAGCGTCGCCAGCGTTGGCGGTCGCGCCCGAAGGGGAACGTCGGCA
>JBCBYZ010000192.1:0-3676 GCA_039815595.1 Pseudomonadota bacterium
CGACGAATGCGATGTCCCACATCTCGTCCGGCGGGCCGATGACCATGAATTCCGGTTCTGCGGACCAGATAATTTTACCGCCCACACTCTGAAAAATGGGCGCACTTTCCCGCCCATAGGCCGCATAGGCTTCTTGACCGGTCGCGCTTCGGCTATCTTCGTACTCGGCAAAGCGCCGAAGCTTCACGAGGTTGAGCATATCCACAGTGTGTTCGCGCGGCAGTTTGCGCAGTTCGGCAAACAGTGTCCTTTCCGGGTCTACGTAGCGGGTGGCCATGCTTCCTCCTCTGTTCATGTCCAAAGCAAAACAGCCGTTCCTGAGCACTTCAGAAACGACTGTTACAGTAGGCGGTCTACAGACTTGGGTTAGCAGTCGCGCACATAGGTGAAGCGCAGCACATCCCAGTTTGTGCGACCTGTTGGGTTGCAGCGATTGTGCACCGGGCGGGGACCTTCCATCGTAATCACGATCTGTCCGCTGGGACGGGTCACCGGGCCCTCAACGCGATACGTCAGCGGGTTGCCACGGCAGAACTTCGAGAAGCGCCGGGCGGTGCCCACGTAATAGTCCCCGGTGTTACGACCGTTGAAGAGGAGCGTGCCCCGTCTTACACCAGCATTGCGTAACACTTGACGTGGACGCTCATAATACATGGATCGACCCGATCCGTTCGACGTCAGCCGCATGAGAGATCCGTTGTGGTTCCAGCAACTGTCCGCATGCGCGATTGTTGCACCGCCAATGGAGGCGGCAGCCGTAATGCCGCCGGTGAGCGCGATCGTGGCCGCCAGAGCAGAGGCACGCGTTAAACCCAGCCACTTGGCCAATTTTGTTGAAAGCTTCGTCATTCTTAAGTCTCCCCAAGAGCGGCCATGGCCGCTTTCCGAATGCCCCCGCATTGGTGTGGCAACTATATGGGCCGTCGCACCTGAACACTAGCTGAATTCCGGTCCGAACTTGAAAGAAAGGAAGACGCTCTGTGCCTAGGTGTGAATCACCCGTCCCTGAGAATCGAGCACACTTTCATGCATCATTTCGGACAACGTTGGATGTGGGAAAACCGCGTCGATTAGGTCTTGTTCGGTCGTTTCCAAGTTCATGGCCACCACAAAGCCCTGGATCAGTTCTGTCACTTCCGCACCCACCATATGCGCTCCCAGCAGCTGGCCGGTCTTGGCATCAAACACGGTTTTGACCAGCCCTTCCGGTTCGCCCAATGCGATGGCCTTACCATTGCCTTGAAACGGGAAACGACCGACTTTCACATCGTGGCCTGCGTCCTTCGCAGCTTGCTCCGTCATCCCAACACTGGCCACTTGCGGGTTGCAATAGGTGCAGCCCGGGATCTTGGATTTCTCCATGATGTGGGGGTGTTTGCCTGCGATTTTTTCAACGCAAATCACGCCTTCATGTTCCGCCTTGTGGGCCAGCATGGGAGCGCCCGCCACATCGCCTATGGCGTAGATACCAGGCACGTTCGTCGCGCCGTACTGGTCAATGGCGATGACACCGCGTTCGGTTTTAACGCCCAGTTTATCCAGGCCAAGCCCCTCCACGTTGCCGACAACACCGACTGCGGAAATCATCTGTTCGGCGGTCACCGTGCTGGTTTTGCCAGCCGCATCTTCCACATGCGCGGTGATTGAACCCTTGCCCTTTTCGACCTTGGTAACTTTGGATTTCAGCAGAATTTTCATGCCCTGCTTCTCAAAGCGTTTTTGGGCATGGGCTGCGATTTCCGCGTCCTCCACAGGCATGACCTGATCCATCAACTCGACCACGGTCACTTCCGCACCCATGGTGCGATAGAAGGAGGCAAACTCAATACCGATGGCGCCGGACCCCATGACGACCAGCGATTTCGGCATAGTTTTCGGCACCATGGCCTCGAAGTAAGACCAGATCAGTTCACCGTCCGGCTCCATACCCGGCAAGGCCCGTGGGCGCGCACCGGTGGCTATGATGATGTGTTTGGCGCTGTAGTCCCCTGCCCCCAGCACGCCTTTCGGCTTGGGGTGCTGCGGCTCCACAGGGGCTTTACCTTTTTCAGACACGGTTACAGTGCCGGGCTTCGATATGCTGGCCTCACCCCAGATCACATCAACCTTGTTCTTCTTGAGCAAATAGCCAACGCCACCGTTCAACTGGCCGGAAATGCCCCGCGACCGCGTGACGATTTTTGTCATGTCAAACGTGATGTCTTTGGCGGCCAACCCAAACGAGTCCGCGTGTTGCATGTGTCCGTAGATTTCCGCACTGCGCAGCAAGGCCTTTGTGGGAATGCAGCCCCAGTTGAGGCAGATGCCTCCCAGATGTTCCCGCTCCACAACGGCGGCTCTCAGGCCGAGTTGTGCAGCGCGGATGGCGGCCACATAGCCGCCCGGTCCGCCACCGATTACGATCACATCATAGGGTCCGCTCATGCTAGGATCTCCTGCTTCTATCTGTTTGAGACGCAAGCAAATGGCCTGCGCTTTCGCCGCCTGCGTCAATCAAAACGCGCTTGACGGCCGAGTATGGTGCGCTTGTGTCTTGCTCCCGTGGTCGCGGTGCGCAATACAGCGGCGTGCGACCCTGCGGGTCTTCTCCAGCGGTCATTTGACATCCGGCCAATGCACCGTCAGCGCCACTGCTAGCGCCAAGGACACCGACATGGAATTCTTCTCTTCGTTCAGTCAGCTCGGCTATTCCGCAATCAACGTGGTGCTGGTGTTTCTGGTCGCGGCGGCCGTGGCATATCGAGCGTTGGGATTGCACAAACGACATTGGCTGTGGGCCCTGCCTGTCCTGCTTGTCTTCGGCACGGGCATGGTGTTCGCCACCAACTACCTCGCCGAACAAAACCGCATCCTGAACGACGCCATTCGCGCCGAAGGCGGTTTGAAACGCACGATCCCTGAAAACTAAGCTTGCGCCACACTGTTGCTGACTTAACGCAAAGTCCGCTGCGCTGTTCGTAAAGACCATCACCGGCTAGGCCAGCATTGCCATCGGATTTTCAAGATAGTTTTTAAACGACGCTGCCAGTTCGGCACCCAATGCGCCGTCGATAGCGCGGTGGTCAAAGGCAAAGGTTGCGCCCATTACCGTGCCCACCGCCAGTTTGCCATCCCGCACAACAGGGCGCTGCGTGCCCGCGCCGATGGAGACGATGGAAGCATGCGGCGGGTTGATGATGGATGTGAACTCTTTCACGCCAAACATGCCCAGGTTGGACACTGCCGTGCAGCCGCCTTGATATTCCTGCGGCTTGAGTTTCTTGTCCCGCGCCCGGCCGGCCATGTCTTTGATCTCAGCTGAAATGACTGAGAGCGTCTTTTCTTCTGCGCGGCGCACGATGGGCGTGAACAAACCATCATCCACGGCTACGGCCACGCCAACATCAGAGTGCGCATGGTAAAGCCGGTCGGTAGACGTCCAAGAGACATTCGCCTGCGGCACTGCCTTCAACGCCATGGCCATGGCTTTAACGACGAAATCATTGACCGATAATTTGTAAGCCGGCTTGCCGTCACCATCCTTGGGCGCGGCAGCGTTCATTTGCGACCGTAGGGCCAAGAGTGCATCGATCTCGGCTTCCATTGTGACGAAATAAGCTGGGATCGTTTGAGCCGATTCCGTAAGACGCTGAGCGATCGTTTTGCGCATACCGTCATGCGGTTTAGCTTCAAAAGC
>JBCBYZ010000111.1:0-11434 GCA_039815595.1 Pseudomonadota bacterium
GTGGCGCCTCGACTACAATCACGAACGGCCCCATACGAGCCTCGACGGCATGACGCCGATCGAATACGCAACCCGGTCCATTCAGGACCAAAACCGGAACAGAGCTAACTTATAAACGAGGACAATCCGGGGAGCAGGTCAACCGTGGCGGTCGGTCGACATAAGCGAGGTCTGTGTGGAGATTAAACTGATCCGGGGTGAAATAAGCGGACGTGACAGCGTGCTTCGCCCTTTGAGCATCCAATTTGAGCTCCATGATCGGCGGGCCGGTTAGATGCTCGTCTGCACCAAGGTCGGCGCTGCCGATCGCCGAAACAAATGCCAACAAAGCGTCATCGCTGTGGTTCAAACCGCGAAGCCGGCACCAGCCCTTTGCTCGCAGGTCTGCGGTAGCTGGCTCCAAAACACTTTGACGAGGGGACAAAAAGTTCGGGTCTGGCTTATCGGTCATTGCGAATGCTTCCCCTGACATCCGCCCCCCGGCTAATTCTTGTTGTTTGCTCCGATCGAAAGTGACGTCAGGATCATCAGCGAGGCTAAGTCCCCGAGCCTCAAGCAACCCCAAATGCCCTGCGGTTACTGGTTTGATCTTATCCCTATCTGCGCGGATGAAACAAATACCCCCGCATAAGGCCGGAAACCTACACCGTGTTCGGTTCGATCAGTTACCCCCGGCGAGTGACACAGTCACCGATGAAAAATCCCTCAGGCTGCTGAACTTGTAGCGGGCGATGATCTTACCATCGACCCGCTCCAGCACGAAAAATCCGGTTTCGTGTCTGGGCTTGCGGCGGATCATCTGGTTTTCGTCCAAGCCGATCTTCCCATCCCACTCAAGCGTGGCTCCGTGGCCTGTGAGCACGATATTTGTGCCGGGCTTGATTTCCGCATTCAGGATCAGATTGCGCAATTGTCTTGCAAAGCCTGCGCGTTCGCTCGGGATCATGGCCGACCGGTTCAGGAGTGAATTGTCGATCGTGTAGTCGGGCCCAAAAGCATGCAGCGCAGTTTGCCATGCGCGGCAGCTTGGGCTGGAATACACTTTGGAGACCTGCAGTTTGGCGATCTCGAAAACGCGGCCAATCATCTTGGCTTCTTCAACGCCCTGCGGTGTCAGACAGGTTGCTTTGGCGAAGGTGGATTTGGAAGCATCTGTTTTGGTGGCCAGTTCGATCGCGTCAAAGGCTGCCGAATCGCGCCATTTTTCTCTCTGCGCATGCCGCAAATGGATGATGTAGCCGCCTTTTATGAGGCGCTCTGCCCACATCTTGTCTTTGGCTTGTTCCCGCGCGCGTTTGGCGAAAGACTGGGCGTTCAAGCGCGGCTCAATGAAGGTCTTGGCTACTATTTCTTGTGTAGATGCCCATAGACCAGCAACAAAACCGCCGCTCAATAGAACAATGGCTAAAATACCGGCAACCCAGATTTTCCAACGTTTCAGCAAACTACAATCTTTTTTGTCAGCAGCCTTAGGCCGAGTCTATCAAAACAGAATGTTCAAAGATCATTCAGCAGGGGGATTTCGTAGCTTAGAATACTCAACGCGGGACGCTTGTACGTATTTTGGTGCACTCAAAGCTTCGATGGCAATCAAAGACTGTTAATCACCACTCGCCCCATTATCCACCTCAGCGCTCTGCCCTGAGTACATATCGTTGCCCCCACCCATTTCGCCGTCGCTGACACTCATAGATGTGGAGTAATCACTCCGCGTCACGTCTTGGAGACTACGGCGCGATGTAACTTCGGGTTGCATCCACGTTTTTCGGGATTTTGTCATTAGGCCAACTCCATACTTAGTGTTGGGTTGAAATAATTCGTTCCGGCAAGGGTGGCAACTGCCCCCAGCAGCGTTCCAATGATAAAAAAACAATGTTGCCGTGATTCAATCAACTGCGATACGCCTAACTTACGCCTACTGTATGGTTAGCGTATCGAGTGAGTGCCCGTATACCCTACGCACTTGGCAGGGGATTAAACGACTTATCGTATGATGTTCGTTGGGAAACTCAGTGAGAGTGCGTTAAACATACCACTATTATTGCTGGTAATTCACTGGTTGCGAATCAACTTCGTTGACGCTCATGGCTACGTCCATTTTTGTCACACGAGTTACGTTAGCTAGACCAGCCTTTGATTGTAGTTCAGGCTTTGTCCAAGTCTTTTTCGGTTTTATCATCGATCTTCCCCTGGCAAGTATCGAAACACGGATACTTGGCCGAGGTACGAGGCGCAACGTCTCGCGTTAGGTGATGTGATAAAAAAGAGATCAGCGTTGCCAAAATGCAATGCGAGGAGGTTTTGTCCCTTGGCTTGATGCGCGGCAACGGGTCAGCAGTAACCCTGTATCTGTCGCTATGCGCCTAAAGGTAGGGCCTCAACTTTCTTTCCAGCCGCACGAATGTGAGTGGATCGAGCGCGCGGCCCTTGCGGCGGACTTCGTAGTGCAGGTGGGGGCCGGTGGAGCGCCCTGTGCTGCCGACACGTCCAACCAATTGGCCACGTTTTACCTTTTGGCCCAATTTGACATTGATGCGGCTTAGATGCGCAAAACGGGTGGTGATACCACCGCCATGGTCCAGTTCAACAAGTTTGCCGTAGCCACCCAAGCGCCCGGCCTTTGTAACGCGACCACCGGCGGTTGCGACAATTGGCGTTCCTCGCGGAGCGCTGAAATCGAGACCGCTGTGCACGGCGCTTCGGCCCGTGAACGGGTCGCGACGGCTGCCGAAACGAGAGGAAATGCGGGCACCCGGTGAAGGGCTTCCATGGGGCAAACTGAGAGCTGCGCTGCGCACAACATTGAGGTCATGCAAGGCTGCGTTGAGCGCTTCCTCCGTCGCGACAAACTGACTGCCGCCTTTCAGTTCGATCAAGGGACCGCCGACGGATGTGCCGTTTGTTGGAAGCTTGACGCCCTGCTGTTTGAGAATACGCCGCAATTGACGGTTGGTATTGAGTGTTTTGTCCCTTAGACGGTTGAGCGCCACCAATTGTTGCTCTTCTGCAGCTTTGAGCGACTGCTCCAAGCGGTCAAACGTATTGTTTCCAACGCGTCTCCCATCGGTCTGCGTGGGTGCAAACAATGAAACACTCGCCGTGGTCACTTCGTCGGTTGCGTCCACGTCTTTCCAGGCTTGGCCGAGACTGCCCAACCGAAGGCCTGTGGAGGCATCCACGCCTGGCTTGAGCTTCAACACTTTTGATGTTGCGGGCGCCACTGAACTAGATGGCGCTGATCCCGTGCGGGTGTAGGCACGGGTGACGGAGAGGCTGCGCCGTTTCAGTTCGCGCTGCTTGGTTAGCAGTTCCTCGACGCGGGCTTCTACTTTGCGTTGATCCAGCAGTTGGCGACTTGTCACCAGATCAACCTTCGTCCGTAGCGCACTGATACGGTCTTCATAGGCGTTTTGCATTTGCGCATGGCGGGCGAGAGTGGTGTTCACCAAATCATCCCGCAGCATGAAAAACACGCTTGATGCCAAAACGCCCAACATTGTCAGGAAAAAACAAGTCACCACAGCCACGCGAAGCAGGGGTCTGTCCGCGCTCTGGGGCGGCAAGGCGGTTTTGTTTGGTTGCCAGTTTGTCTGCGAAGCAGGCTGCGGTGTGAGTAAAGGTGACATGGCTGACGGAGCGTGAGGTCAAACGTTAACCGAATATGGATGGGTATGGTTAACCAAGGGTAACAGCCCGAACCAAACGGCGTTGTTGTGCCTGCCTTATGTGCCGGCGCTGGAAAGCGTGCGGTAGAAGTCTGGTGTCAAGCCGGCGCGGGCGCGGGCCATGTCGTTAAACGGGGGTTTGAGCGGGCCGCGAAAGTGTTTTCGTACCAGCGTCTGGAAGGTTTTTGCAGGCTCTCTCCCTTCTTTCGCGCATAAAAACCGGAACCATTTTGCGCCGACTGCGACATGGCCCTCTTCATCCCGCAGGATGATGCGGAAGATCGCTGCGCTTTTTTCATCACCGACTTCTTCCATCTGCCGGATAAGGGAAGGGGTGATGTCTAAGCCTCGCGCTTCCAGAATAAGAGGCACAATCGCCAAACGGGCCGTTAGGTCATGCCCGGTGGATTGCGCGGCCTCCCACAGGCCGTCATGAGCGTCCAGATCGCCATAGACACCACCCAGTTCGGCCAAGCGTTTGCGCAAAAGGCTAAAGTGCTTGGCTTCCTCCAGCGCCACACGCACCCACCCGTCGTAAAAAGAGCGAGGCATGGTGCGATGGCTGAAACGGGCCACCACGTCCCAAGCCAGATCCACCGCGTTGAGTTCGATATGGGCAATGGCATGGAGCAGGGCGAAGCGACCGCGCTCCGACCGGATGGATCGCTTTTTTAGACTGGATGGAGGAACAAGAACCGGGTTTTGCGGGCGGCCCGGCCTATCCGGTACAACCAACGTTCTGTTGCCGCCGGTGGATAAAGCACCGCGAAACCACAATGCAGCAGCCTGTTTGGTGTTGGCGACTTTCTCATCAAGGTCAGTCGCTGACAGGGCGGAAACAGCAGCCGCTTGCAAAGACAGGGGAGCTTCATCCCAGGTATCGTCCAACCTGGACTGTTCCTCAGGCCACTCGTCCCAGCGCATAATTGCGGTCAGCGCTTCGCTCGCTTGATTTGGCACGTGCGTTGCTCAGCTTTCGCGTGCAGATGCCTCAGGTCGCAAAATGGGTCTTGGCGGCTTCAAGAACCGCAGCCACGTGACCTTTGACACGTACTTTGCGCCACACTTCCAACACCGTGCCATCCGCGTCGATCAGGAAGGTCGAGCGCTCCACCCCCATATAGGTCTTACCGTACATGCTTTTTTCCACCCACACGCCATAAGCCTCAAGAGCAACGTGTTCCTCGTCGGCAATGAGAGGCACGTCCAACTCATGCTTGGCCGTGAATTTTTCATGTTTGGCAACAGTGTCGGGAGAGCAGCCGAGGATGCGCACACCCATGTCGGCAAACGCTTTTGCATGCTCTGTGAATTCTTTGGCCTCGGTTGTGCAGCCGGGCGTATCGTCCTTGGGGTAGAAATAAAGAATGGTGCGCTCACCGCCGGGGACGGTCACCGTGTCGCCACCATTTACAGGAAGGGTGAAAGCTGGGGCCGTGCTGCCTTGGTCAACCATTTTGAAAACTCCGTGGACTAAAGAATTGGTGCATAAAAGCTGGCCTGCTGTGAGGCCGAAATGCCGATGCGGCGCAGCAGTGAAATAGGCGCGGTGTGGGGTGAACTCAAGTCGCGGGATGCCGCAGGCGGGGCTGGGCAAGTGAGACCACCTAGGATGCACGATTAGGGTACGAAGTGTTGAACGCTGATTGGTGTAGCTTTGGCCAAAAGCTGGGCTAAATATGATGGCAGCTGCGCGGGTTTGATTCGGCGTTTCGAGGGGCAGAATTGTTTCGAGGGTGCATTATTGTCGGAACGGCAAACGCAAGATGATGACGGGGCCAAATTGGGGTACGGACGCACATGAAGCTGCATGAGGAAGAGAGCCCGGCCCCGGCCTTGTCCGACTTCCCGTCGGCCAAAGCCCATGGCGGCGGCGTTCTTACAAAGACCTCAGGTCGCGTAAGAAAGCGCAAGCGATCTTTTCTCGCTCTCGTTGCCCGTGTGCTGACCATTCTGGTGGTGCTGGGAGCAGTCGCGTTTGGCACTGCGTATTGGTTTATTGGCAGTGGTCCGATCAATTCCGAACAGTTTCGCGCTCAGGCTGAATCCCGTTTGACAGCGCTTTTGGGGTTTGGCCGTTCCGTCAAACTGGGCGGTGCGATCCTATCGTTTGGGCAGGGTGGTATCGTTTCCATCAACGCGTCTGACATCCGCATTTTACAAAACGAGACCATCAATCTGGGCGTGGCAAAAGAAGTTGCGCTGACTGTGAAGGCGCTACCCTTTTTGTCCGGCAACGTAGTGGTCGATAAGATGAATGTGCGTGGCGCGTCGGTTTCACTGCCGCATATGCTGGGGGGCTTTGCCGAACCGAAATCCGCAGCGACCGAGAGTGCCGATACAGTAGCATTGGAACAAGCCCTTTCCGAGTTGGATTTGACGCAGCGTTTAACGGCTATCGGCACCATGCTGTTGGCGTTTGATGCGCAGTTTGCGTCCGCGGGGTTGGACCGGTTTGATCTGCAAGACGCGAAACTGTTGGGTTTTGAAGATGTCGGTTTGCTGTCGCGTTCCGCCCGTTTGATCTCGTTGAATGTTGAACGCGATCGAAATTTTCAATCAGGTATATTCATGAACGGTGTAGTTGAGACGGACCGGTCTCAATGGTCCGTCGATGCTGCTTGGCGGCATTTGGACGGGGAAGAGGGGTATCGGCTGGAAGCTCGCTTTGGCGGTTTAGACGTCCAGGAATTCCTTGGTGATCAAGCCACAGCCGATGTAAAAAGTGGCAGCACTTTGGAACTCCGTATCGTCCAGCCGTTTGATGCCGATGGTGCGCCAAAAGACGGGTTGATGACGGCAACACTGTCCGGCGGCAAGTTGGAGGTTGGTGCGGATTTGCAGACTGCCATGGCGGACACCGTTTTGAATTTCCAAGTGTTCCCGGCCAAAAACCAAATTGAGCTTGCACCTTCAATGCTTCGGTTTTCCGACATGCAGGCCTCAGCCATCGGAGGCATTCGGTTTCCCGGCAAGCCGTCCGACACGCAGGCTGACCGCGTGGCCGCGACCAAATTTGAGATCATTCTAAACGATATGCTCGCCCACGGTATGAGCGAGCCGGATAAGGCCCGCCCCGGTGCGATCCAACTCTCCGGTGAGTTGCATGCGGATCGGCTGGAATTTGACACGCTGCTTTTGAAAACGTCGACGGGTGACATGAAGGGCAGTGGGCAGATGGGCCTCAGTGCTGCTGATGGCCGGTTGAAACTGCGGCTCGACATCGCCGAGATGGGTGTCACAGATTTCAAGGAGTTTTGGCCGGCGTTTTTGGCACCGGGTTTACGCGTGTGGGCACGAGACGGGATCACTGACGGAAAGATCACGGACGCATGGGTGGTCGCCGATGCGCCGTTAACCGAAGTCTTTGGCGAGGCCCGTTTCTCTAACGATGAGATGCGCGCCAACGTTGACTTAAGCGGCACGCGCATCAAGCTGCCTGGTCAATTGCCCAGCATCACTAACACAAAAGGCAAGATAGACTATGCCGGCGTCACAACATCGGTGAGCGTCAGCAGCGGAAAGGCCAACTTGGGATCACGCGGTTCCGTCGCAATCACAAATGGCCTGTTGGAAGTTGGCGACTATAATTTGCCCGTGATTCCAGCCGAGCTTTCCATGGACATGAGCGGACCTGCGACAGCACTGTTTGAGTTGGGCAAGCGCAAGCCATTGGAGTTTAGCAAGACGTCCGGCCTCGAAGCGCGTGGCATGAAGGGTACATTTAAAACAACCATGAAGGCGTCGCTGGGCATCGGCAAGGATGTGACGTTGAGGGATAATCGTTGGGCAGCAGACGTTGCTTTGCGTAATTTTAATGCGCGTATTGATGGCGGCTCACGGTCGCTGACCAATGGACGTCTTTCCGTAAAGGCACGCCCCGGCAAGACCACGATCAACGGCAAGGCAAATGTAGACGGTGTGCCTGCCGATCTGGCGATGGTGCAAAGCGGCGCGTCTGGGCAGATGCAACGGTCTGCGTCTTTGCTGTTGGATGAAAAAGCCCGCGCGAAGATGGGGATCAATCTCGCGCCGATAGTGAACGGCCCTATCTCAGTTTTGGTGAACGCGGGTGACGGAAACAACAGCGAACTGACTGTGGACTTGAAAACGGCGCGTCTCGACTTTCCTTGGATAGGCTGGAGTAAGGGCAAGGGTATTCCCGCTACCGCCACCATGACGGTTGACCAAAAGGACAACCGCATTTCGATTTCCAATTTCCGACTACGGGGTAAGGGCTTTCAGGCCAATGGCAAACTCGTCGTTGCAGAAAACGCCCTTCAATCAGCCAGCTTTCGCGATGTAAAGCTCAACCGTACTGACGATATTGATGTTGACGTGAAGCGTTCAAGTTCCGGGTTTGAGGTGAATTTCAACGGTCGGTCCTATGATGCGCGGTCCATGATTTTGGGCTTGGGCAAAGCCGCGCGGGGTGAGGGTGGTTCAGACGGCAATCCGCGCGTCATCGTTAAGGGTAAGATGGACCGGTTGATCGGTTTTGGCGGACAAATTTTGAGTGGTGTGAGCGTTAATATGACCCAAAAGGGCGGGCGTATCGCGAGTGCTTATGTGAGTGCGGTTGCCTCCGGGAACGCGCCAACGTCTTTTGAGATGAAACCCTTGCCCGGCGGTATGCAGACGCTAATGCAAACCACGAATGCTGGTGCCTTGCTTTCGTTTCTGGACATCTATTCCAATGTTCGAGGCGGGCGTTTGACCGCTTCTTTCGTGCGCGACAGTTCGCAGGTGTTCCGTGGTAAACTCAATGCGGTTGACTTTGATTTGCTCAATGAACCGCGCCTTGGTGTGCTGCTGCGTAAGCCGCCGCCCAACCCTACGTTTGAAGACGGCGAACGCATCTACGACCAAATCCCCAAACTTAATCCAAACAAAGTTCGCGTGGACCGTGCAGAGGCCGACATTGAAAAAGGGCCAAACTTCCTGCGCATTAATCGCGGGCGCATTTCCGGCGGTGATGCCAGCGCTGCGTTCAAGGGCACGGTGTTTGACCGCCGAAACCGCATCGACATCAGCGGGACGTTTTTGCCTGCCCGTAACCTGAACCGTTTTGTCTCCCGCATTCCGCTGCTCGGGCTTGCCTTCGGTAAGGGCAAAGTGAACGGCCTGTTGGGGATTACGTTCCGCCTTTCCGGGCCCTACGGCAATCCACGTATAAGGGTGAACCCCCTGTCGCTCATTGCGCCAGGTGTGTTCCGTAAGCTGTTTGAGTTCTGAGTTCGAAGGCCTATTCGGCCTTCAATAAGACGTGGCGCTTCTTCCCAAACGATACTTTTACGACCGCATCAGCGCTTAGGTCATCAGCGGTTAGCACCCGTGTTTCGTCTTTGATCGGTTCATCGTTGATCTTGACTGCACCGCCTTTGATGTGGCGGCGAGCTTCACCGTTTGATTTTGCCATTCCGGCTGTGACGAGCGCGCTGAGCAGGCCCATGCCATTTTCAAACTCGGCCTTCGGTACGCTCACAGACGGCAGGTCTGCGGCCACACTGCCGACTTCGAATGTCTGTCGTGCTGTTTCTTCTGCCGTTTTCGCGGCATCGCGACCGTGCACCATGGCGGTGACTTCGGTGGCGAGTACTTTCTTGGCATCGTTCAGTTCAGCACCTTCCAGCGCAGACAATTTGGCAATCTCGTCCATCGGGAGAATTGTGAACAGCTTTAGAAACCGTTCGACGTCCGCGTCCTCCGTGTTGCGCCAATATTGCCAAAAGTCGAACACGGGGAGCATGTCAGCACTCAGCCACACGGCACCTGACGCGGACTTACCCATCTTTGCGCCCGACGCCGTGGCCAGCAGTGGCGTGGTGAGTGCGAACAATTGTTTGGCCCCGGCGCGTCGGCCGAGATCGACACCGGAAACGATGTTGCCCCATTGGTCCGACCCGCCCATTTGCAGGCGGCAGTCGTATCGCCGGTTCAGTTCCACATAGTCATAGGCCTGTAGGCACATGTAGTTGAACTCGAGGAACGAGAGGTGCTGTTCCCGCTCGAGGCGCAGTTTCACGGAGTCCCTCGCCAGCATTGCATTGACCGAAAGATGGCGACCGTAGTCGCGCAAAAACTCGACGTAATTCAGGTTCAACAACCAGTCGGCATTGTCGGCCATGATGGCGTCCTTCGGGCCTTCGCCGAAGGTGAGAAAGCGGGAGAAATTGTCCTTGATGCCCTCTTTGTTCTCTTCGATGAATTCGCGCGTCATTAATTGGCGCGATTCATCTTTGCCCGATGGATCTCCCACCATCGATGTGCCGCCGCCCATCAGCGCGATTGGACGGTGGCCTGTCTGTTGGAACCAGTAGAGAAGCATAATCTGCATGAGTGAGCCGACATGCAGGCTTTTCGCTGTCGCGTCGAAGCCGATATAGGCGGTCACGGTCTCTTCGCACAGCAGCGCATCTAACGCCGCATCATCAGACGTTTGATGAATAAACCCCCGGGTTTGAAGGGTGTGCAGAAACTCGGATTTGAACGCGCTCATGGTGTTGGCAAACTTGCTTTTTCGAGGAAATGCGGTGCGCGCCGTCCTACACGAATTGTGTGCTATGTCCACTTCTTGAGGATGGGTCTCGGCTTTGCTGAGGTTTGCAGCGCGGTTGAGGTATGGCCATCATGAAAACAGCACTTGGACTGATGAGCGGCACCTCGATGGATGGCATCGACTTGGCTCTCATACGCAGTGATGGGGACAGGGTGGTTGAGTTTGGTCCGACGCTGTCGGTTGCCTATCCAGCTTCGTTCAAAAGGCGCATCGAACTGGGGCTGGCTGACGCACAAGAGTTGCTGATAGCGAAGGAACGGTCGCGGCGGCCGGGCAGCCTTGCCGCATTGGAGCAAGAGATCACCACTTGGCATGCGGATGCGGTGGCTACTTTCTTGACACGCGAAAGCATGACCACCGCGCAGATCGATCTGTTGGGGTTCCACGGTCAAACAATCATCCACAGGCCCCAAAACGCGCTGACCGTTCAACTTGGTGATGGCCCACGTTTGGCAACGCTGACCGGAATTGCGACGGTCTACGACATGCGTGCCCGTGACATGGAGCTTGGCGGACAGGGCGCGCCACTTGTACCGGTGTTTCATCAGGCACTCGCACGGACTGTCGCCCTAGAGGGCAAGGAACCAATTGTGTTCGTAAACATCGGCGGTATCTCTAACGTCACCTACATAGAAGGGGATGCTGATCCGATTGCTTTTGACAGCGGTCCCGGCAATGCGCTGATCGACCAGTGGGTGCAAGCGCAAGGTGGTGTTCCTTACGATCAGGGCGGGCGCATCGCGTCAGAAGGTGGCGTGTCGGCGTCCGTTGTAGACCACTATTTGGCCAACCCGTTTTTTAAGCGTTCGGGCCCGAAGTCTTTGGACCGCGCTGATTTTGCGCCACTCGCGCCGGGGGACTTGGATCTGTCTGACGGTGCGCGTACGTTGACCTATATATCAGCTGCTGCAATTGCAAAGTCGGCTCAGCATTTTCCTCGCATACCCAAACGTTGGATTCTTTGCGGGGGTGGGCGGCTTAACACCACCTTGGTTTCTGACCTGCGAGTACTCATTCAACCTACCGGTGGCGAAGTGCTTTTGGCAGAAGACGTTGGTATCGATGGAGACATGCTGGAAGCGCAGGCCTTTGGCTATCTCGCGATCCGAAGTGCCAAAGGTTTGCCGCTTACCTTCCCGACCACAACGGGCTGCCAGCATCCAACCACTGGTGGTGTGTTAAGAGGCGTCACGCACTAGGCGTACTCGCA
>JBCBYZ010000167.1:0-5449 GCA_039815595.1 Pseudomonadota bacterium
CCGACCAAATCAAACCATGCATCCTCGTCGATGGTTTCAACGCCGAGATCAGTTGCCTTTTTAAGTTTTGACCCGGCTTTTGGACCGGCCACCAAGAGATCGGTTTTGGCAGAGACGGAGCCGGAAACCTTCGCGCCAAACCGTTCCGCCATGGCCTTGGCTTCATCCCGCGTCATGCGCTCCAGCGTTCCGGTGAACACAACCGTTTTACCCGCCACCGGCGAATCTGATTGAGCAACTTCCATCGGCTGCACGTCGATATTCTCCAGCAGGGCGTCGACCACCCTTCTGTTGTTGGCATCGTGCAAAAAGGTCAGCAGCGCTATCGCCGCCGTTTCCCCCAACCCGTCAATCGACAAAAGTTCGGCAACGGTGGGGTCGGCCAGAGCCTTTTTGCGGGTGTCTTTGTCCATATCGGCGGAGGAAAGCGTTGCGAGCACGTCTGCACCCAGTCCGTCCACCGCTTCCAGCAACGCTTGGATGGTCTGGTAATGCCGGGCCAGCAGTTTCGCATTGCCCTCGCCGATGTGGCGCATACCCAGAGCAAATATGAAGCGCGGCAATGCAATGGTGCGCCGTTCTTCAATAGCCGCAAACAGATTGGCGGCGCTGGTTTCCCCATAGCCATCCCGGTTTTTCAGCCGCGTCAACGAGCGGGCATCTCGCGCTTGTAAGGTAAATATATCAGCCGGGTTCGCGATCAGGCCCCACTCGTAAAAAGCTTCCGCTTGTTTTTCCCCCATCCCATCAATGTCGAACGCATTGCGAGAGACGAAATGCTTGATCCCTTCGACTGCCTGGGCAGGGCACATTAGACCGTTCGTACAACGCCTCACAGAATCCGGTTTGCCGGTCTTCACATTGGTTTCACGCACGGCAGCACTGCCGCACGCCGGACATTGGGTAGGGAATTCAAAAAGTTGCGAGTTTGCAGGACGCTTGGAAAGATCGACGTCCATCACTTTTGGGATCACATCGCCCGCACGATACACGGTAACTGTATCGCCAATTCGCAGATCGCGGCCCTCGCGGATGGGCGCGCCATCCGACCCGATGCCGGCGATATAGTCTTCATTGTGCAACGTTGCATTGGACACCACGACCCCGCCCACAGTCACGGGCTCGAGACGCGCTACCGGTGATAATGCCCCCGTTCGCCCCACCTGAATTTCGATATCGGTTAGGACGGTCGTGGCCAATTCAGCTGGAAACTTATGCGCAATGGCCCAGCGCGGGCTGCGCGATACGAAGCCCAAGCGTTGCTGCAAGGCAAGATCGTCAACCTTATAGACGACACCATCAATATCATAATCGAGCTGCGCCCGCGCCTCTTCGATCTCGCGGTAGCGCTCGATCATCCCATCCACGGTTTCAAACCGGCCCATGAGGGGATTAATCTGAAAACCCCAACGCGCGAATTGCTCCACCACATCAAACTGGCTGGCCCCGGGAATGTCCGACGCCGCACCCCACGCATAGGCAAAAAAGCGCAAGGGCCGTTGCGCTGTGATCGTCGAATCCAACTGCCGAAGGGACCCTGCCGCCGTGTTGCGCGGATTGACATAGACCGGCTTGCCCTCGGCCTCCATGCGGGTGTTCAAGGCCATAAAATCGGCCGTGCCCATATAAACCTCGCCGCGCACTTCGAACACGTCCGGTATCGTTTCCCCGATCAGACGATGTGGAATATCGCCGATGGTGCGGGCATTTGCGGTTACGTTCTCCCCTACTGCCCCGTCGCCACGCGTTGCCGCGCTGATCAACTCTCCGTTCTCATAGCGCAATGCGAGCGACAGCCCGTCAATCTTCGGTTCCGCCGTGAACGCCAAGACTTCATCATCCGGCCATTTCAAAAAGCGGCGCACCCGGATGACAAAATCGGCCACGTCTTGATCGTCAAACGCATTGTCCAAAGACAACATGGGTACATCATGGACGATCTTCTCAAACTTGGAGGCCGGTGCTGCGCCAACGGTTTTGGACGGAGAACTTGCCGCCACCGCCTCTGGAAACTGCGCTTCCAACGCGGCGCTGCGGCGGCGCAAGGCATCATAGTCAGCGTCGGAAATCGTTGGTGCATCATCTCTGTGGTAGCGCTCGTCATGCTTTGCAATCTCGGCAGCCAAGCGTTCCAGTTCCAGCCGTGCATCTTCGATGGACAGGTCAGACACGTCTTCCGTCGCGCTCATGATACAGCCATCGCCCCATCTTTCGCGGCCAGAAGACGAGAAGCAGCCGCCCGCGCTTCACTAGTCACTTCCGCACCCGACAACATGCGCGCGATCTCCTCGCGCCGCTCATCTCCCAGTATCAGACGCACGCGGGTTTGCACGAAAGTCTCTCCATCCACCACGTCCTCATCACCGCGTTTCGCAATCAAAAAATGCGCATCGGCGCGCGCTGCCACCTGCGGGGCGTGGGTCACAGAAAGCACCTGCACATGGCTGGACAGGTTTTCCAGGCGCGCACCAATGGCGTCGGCAACCGCACCGCCAACGCCTGTATCGATCTCGTCAAACACCAAAGTGGGTGCAGAGCCCCGGTCCGCCATGGCCACTTTCAACGCGAGCAAAATACGCGAAAGCTCACCGCCCGACGCCACCTTCATCATGGGCCCGGGTCGCGTGCCAGGGTTCGTTTGAACCTGAAATTCCAGACTGTCATAGCCTTCCGGCCCAACGTCCGATGGTTCCGACACTTGATCGACAAAAAAGCGGGCCTGATCGAGTTTCAGCGGGGCAAGCTCCGCCATCACTTTGTTCGACAGCGCTTCACCCGCAGCCGATCTTGCAGCGCTGAGCGCATCGCTCAGATTGATCAATGTCTCGTGCTTTTCAGCGACCGTCGTTTCTAGCGCAGTCAAGCGTTCCTCACCGGCGTCTAGGTCGGACAGGGCTTGTGACAGACTGACCGCGTGTGCGGCCAAACCCTCCACCGGGACGCTGTATTTGCGCGACGCAGCGCGCAGAGCAAACAGACGCTCTTCGGCATCCTCCAGCACCTGCGGATCAAATTCTGAAAGACGAATGGCCTGCTGCAATTCGTTTTCAGCAGCAGCCAATCCGTCAATGGCCGTGCCGAACGCTTCAATGGCAGCCGTCAACAGGCCGGGCGCGGCATCGGCCTTCCGCTCCAGTTTGCGCATGGCGCTTACAAGCGTTGGTACGGGAGACGCCTGCCCCGCGAGCACGTCATAGGCTTCGTTGAGATCGCTGGCGATTCGTTCAGCGGCCATCATGGTTTGCCGCCGCCCCGCCAGTTCCTCTTCCTCTCCTTCTTGCGGCGCAAGCATGGTCAACTCTTCACTGCTTTCACGCAGGTAATCCGCCTCCTGTGCGGCCTTTGCGACCCGCGCCCGCACGGCGTCCAGTTCCCGCTTCGCCTCACGCCATGCGCCGTGGGCCGCGCGCACGGCGTCGACCTGCCCTTCCAGACCGCCAAAAACATCCACGAGTTGACGGTGGGCATCGACATCCACCATCGCCCGCTCTTCGTGTTGACCATGAATTTCCACCAGCGCTTGGCCCACGGATTTGAGCACGCCAACCGACACGGGGCGGTCGTTCACATAGGCCCGTGTACGGCCATCGGCGCTTTGCACGCGGCGCAGGATGACACCATCAGCAGCACCTTCTTCGGCAAGATCGTGGGACGTAAGCAGCGTGAACACCGGATGGTCAGGCGCCACATCAAAAATCGCGCTCACCTCGCCCTGCTTGCAACCCACCCGCACCAGATCGCCATCACCCCGCGCGCCCAATGCAAGCGATAGTGAATCCAACAGGATAGACTTCCCGGCTCCCGTCTCCCCCGAAAGGACGGACAGGCCGGTTTTGAAATCGATCGTCAGCGAGCGGATCAAAACGATATCGCGAATGGAAAGAGCGCACAGCATGGGCAGACAATAATCGCCAAGGCCAACAAAACCAGCGCCTACTGTAGGCCATCCACTGTCACAGAGTCACGATGTTTTTGTTTTGTTCTACATTAGACCACGACCCACCACATGGGAAAGTCGCAATTCAAGCCAATGCCGGTGAAGAGACGCTAAGCGCCGACGATAGACCGAGCGGCGCGGGAAATCCAAGAACCCTGATTCTCAAGTGGACGCAAGCCACCCTTATCCAACAGAGCATAGGAATCGCGATACCATTTGCTGTCCGGGAAGTTGTGACCCAAGACTGCGGCCGCTGTTTGCGCTTCTGATTGCAGGCCGAGCGCGTAGTAGGACTCGGTCAGACGCGCCAAGGCTTCTTCGACGTGGCGAGTGTCTTCAAACTTCTCCACAACGGTGCGGAACCGGTTGATCGCCGCCAGAAACTCGCGACGCTCCAGATAATAGCGCCCGATCAGCATTTCCTTGCCAGCCAGATTGTCCTTGGCGACACGCATCTTAGTTTTGGCGTCTTCAACGTACTCGCTGTCAGGATAGCGGTTCACTACTTCCTGCATCGACAAATATGCGCGCCGCGCTTGCTTTTGGTCGCGGGTAATGTCCGCAATCTGACGGAAGTGGGACATACCAACCAGATATTGCGCATAAGCTGCGTCTTTGTGGGTTGGGTACAATTGAACGAAGCGTTTTCCCTGCGAGACAGCTTCCGTGTAGTCCCCGGCCCGATACGCGAGATAAGTGCTCATGATCGACGATTTTTTGGCAAAACCGGAATACGGGTGTTGGCGATCAAGCTTTTTGAACTTGCGGCGCGCCTGCGGCACATCACCAACGTCGATGTTGGCCAGCGCTTCATTGTACAACTGATCGGCTGGGACGGTCGGATCCACAAACGCGTTGGTCGATTCCTCTTTGGCGCAAGACGCCACCAAACCACACACCAAAACAAGGCATACTGTCCGCAACAGGGTGGGTCTGCGCTCAATTGCATTTGGTGAAATGTGTAAACTTGATTTCATAACTGACCCTGCACGTCGCATGGAAAATCGCCTGTCAGGCAAATTTTGGCAATGTTCAAAACATTCTATGCCCTGAATTCAAGACATCCGCCACTGCCCATCAGCCACAAATGGTTCAAATTTGAGGCAGACTTAACGCTGACCGAAATCAGTTCTTGTCAGGGCCATAGGCTGGAGAGGCCACAGCAACCAAACCGGCGCTGGATTTCGACCGGGCGCTCAAAGAAGACTTGGCGCTCAACTGGGCGCTCGCACCGGTGGAGTCGGTCCACTCGTAGTTTGCTGGATCAGACAACAGTTTTTCCAGCGCCATGGCGTTAACCATGTGTCCGCCACGATAGGACGTATAACAACCCAAGATGGGAGCCCCTGCCAAAGCCAGATCACCCACGGCATCGAGTGTCTTGTGGCGCACAAACTCGTCCTTGTAGCGCAAGCCTCAATACGCTCTTGCAGCCAGCCCTTCTCCGCGCCATCGGAGATATGCATGAATTCAACACCCATGGTGCTGCAATAGGTGCGCGTCAAAATGCCG
>JBCBYZ010000092.1:0-13414 GCA_039815595.1 Pseudomonadota bacterium
AGCGTCGACTTGCCAGAGCCGGAAAGGCCCATAACAACCTGGAGACGCTGTGTTGGGATATCCAAATTGACCCGGTCCAACCCCAGCACGTGGCCGTGTTTTGACAGCAGGTCCGCTTTGCTCATCCCGTCTTCGATAGAGGCAACGTGGGCTTGGGGTTTGGGTCCAAAAATCTTGGACAGGTTGCGAATTTCGATTTTATTGGTCGGTTCGGTCATTGGGTGAGGGAACGGGAGCCGTCGGCTTGGCGGTCAAGGAGTGCACCAATCAACCGTTTTGTTGGGGCCGTGGCAAGTCGGATCATTCTTGCCAAACCTCACCGTTTAAATGTCACTTCGATGGCACAGCCCGGTTCGTCCAAAATGCGGGCTTGGCCGCCATGTACTTCTGCTATCTGGCGGACCAGTGGCAGGCCGAGGCCATAGCCTTCTACGTTTTGTCGGCCCGGCGTGCGGTAGAAGCGTTTGAACACACTTTCCTGTTCGTTTGGTGCGATGCCGGGCCCATGGTCGGTGACGGTTAGGGTCACCCTTTGAGGACTGTCGGTGATCTGTACCAGGACAGGCGGCTCCCCGTATTTGGCTGCATTGTCCAACAGGTTGCGCACGACCCGGCGCAGCAATTTGCCATTGGCGGAAAACGGGTTTGCGCGGCCTTGAATGCGGACATCCTCATAGCGAGTGGCTTCCTCTGCAACGATGGCCAGCAAGTCTGTTTGTGTGTCGACTGAGCCGATCTGGCCGGAATCCAAACGGCTCATCATCAAGATTTCGTCGATCAATGTGTCCAGTTCCGCGATGTCCTGTTGCAGGGCGGCTTTTCGTTTTTCGCTTGGGTCGTTTTCAAACAGTTCGATGCCCATGCGAATCCGTGACAGCGGCGTGCGCAATTCGTGCGACGCGTTGGCCAGCAGTGTGCGGTTCGAGGTCACAAGGTCCTCGATCCGTCCAGCAGCGGTGTTGAAGCTTTCTGCCAGCGATGCAATCTCGTCGCGCCCTTCCACCAGAACGCGGTTTGCGAGATCGCCTTCCCCCATGCGTTGCACACCGTCTTTAAGACGGTCCAGGCGTCCTGTGAGCCTGCGCACCAGCGGGTAGGAGCCGATGCCCACCGCCAAGGTGATGACGCCGATAAACAGCAACAGCGCAAAAAACGGGCGGCGGCGGTCAAACCGTCCAATCCGTACGACAATCCAGCGGCTATCGGGTAGTTTGAGCACCCATCCTCCACCATGGTGCCGTCGCGCGCGTGTAGATTCCCAACCGTCTTCGCCTCTATTGCCCCTGGGTCTGCGGGCGGGCGGGCCGATTGCGGCAATGATATCGCGGTTTTGATCAAACAGGGTCGCCGTGATGTTCAGTTCACGTGCCAGCCGCTCAAGCCCGCGTGTTTGTTCCTCGCGGGACGCGGTGGCCGGGGGCAGAGCCAGCCAGGTTAGTTTGCCGCTGATTTCATAGACGCGCTGATCAAGCCGGTTTTCTTCAAACGGGGCAAAGAACAGCGCAGCTAAAGCCACAACCAGCACAAGGCTCGCGATGATTGTTGCATAGATTTGCAGATGCAGGCGGCGCAGGAAGAACATCAGCGGGTTGCTTCAACCCCGCTTAATCTTGTTCGCGGGCAAATACATACCCCGCGCCGCGCACGGTGATGACCCTGCGTGGATTTTTAGGATCGTCTTCGATTTCCGCTCGGATGCGTGAGATATGCACATCGATGGAACGGTCAAACACGTCGAGATCAGTGCCTTTAAGGCGATCCATCAAGGTGTCGCGGCTCAACACTCTTCCAGGGGTGGAGGCGAGGATCATCAAAAGGCTGAATTGGTGAGCGGTCAGTTTGCAGTCTTTACCATCAAGCCTTGCCAGCATGGCGTCCGGTGCAATCTCCAAACGTCCGAAGGTCAGGACCTCATTGGCGCTGGGGGCAGCCTTTCCGCGTCGCAGGACTGCCCGCAGGCGGGCCAGCAATTCGCGCGGTTCAAACGGTTTGGGCAGATAATCGTCCGCACCGATTTCCAAACCGATGATCCGGTCCATGGGGTCGCCTTTTGCGGTCAGCATCAAGATGGGCACGCTGTCATGGGCTTTGATGGTGCGGCAGACTTCCAGACCGTCGATGTCCGGCAGCATGAGGTCTAGCACGATGGCGCTGAAAGGTGCTCTTGTGTGTTCATCTATGCCGGCAGCGCCTGTGCCTGCCACGGTCATGTCAAAACCGAACCCGCCGAGATAGTCGCTGACCATCTCGGCTAGGCGGGCGTCGTCTTCGATCAACAAAACGCGGTCATTCATGTTGAGACCTCATAGTACACGTTCCTGCTGATCTCTCGGGTTGTTAGCCACGACCGCCGTGACGCCAGCCACGGCGACCACCCATGGCGCGGAAGTCTTTGATGCGTTCCTTCAAAGTGGTCCGCTGCTCGGCTGTCAACACGGCAGACACGTCTGCCAATGCGTTTACGATCTGCTTGCTGCGAGCATCAGCGTCGGCGATGCGAGCTGCCCGCAGGGTTTCGAGCTTGGCGCGATCCACCGTTGTTGCGGTCAGAGTGTCGAGCATGTCCATGCCCACGGCCCGCCATTCAGTGCGCACGGAGCGCATGTCTTTTGCAACGGCGGTCACCAATGCTGTGATTTTTTCTTCCTGCTCTTTGGTTGCGTCGATCTCGATTGATGCATGGCGGACCATGCGGTTGACGCGCCGTTCGACCTGCTCGTCGCTCATTTCGCTGAAGCGAACCCGTTGGCCGCCAAACCAGCCACCGCGTCGTTCTCCGCGTCCACCCCAATGGGCTTTTTGCGTGAATGGGTTAGCCGCCTGGGCTTCCACAACCGCGTGCTGGACATATTTGTTGTCAGCAATTGCCTGCACACTAAAGCTAGCTGCGATCAACGCTGCGCCGCCAGCAATTACGTACAGCGCTTTGCGGCTGGTGGTGGCGGAGGTTCTTGGTTTTTTGTCGGGGGAGGTCATGGGTTTGTTTCCTTTGGTTGGATGGCTTTCGTCTATGTGTGTGGAGCAACGGTGTTTTCCGTCTCTCCGCAGCATCTGTTTCTCAAAGGCGGGTGTCTGCCGTTCGTCAGCTGTGTAAAGAAGTGTAAAGCCGCGCCAAACGCGGTCCAAAATCCATTCTTGGCGGCGGGCATTTATTGATCTGTGTCAAAGAACGGTTTGGCGAATCCTTCCAAAGTGTCTGAGTTGGGAAGTGCATCGCGCGCTTCGTACCGAGATTGAAAACCCCGATCCGGGGAGGAGTGGACGCACAATGGCCCTGTTAAACCGCATCAATGATAAGCTTTCTCTGATGGGCGAAAGCATGGCTCGCAGCGGCGCTTTGGAAAACGCATCCGGCGTAAACTTCGAGCGTGAGTACCGCCGGGCGGTCACATCTTGCGTGTTTTGCAAGCACGGTAACGAGTGCAAGGACTTCCAAGCCGCGACCCAAGACGCTGCTGAGGGCGGCCACGACATTCCCGGTTACTGCCCAAACATCGCGACCTTTGAGCGGATGAAGCAGGCCTGATCCGCAGCAACCGACTTTTCGACTGAACGAATCCTCCAGAACTGAGACCGTGCTACCCACAGGGTGGACACGGTCTTTTTTTGTGCGGGCTGGGGCGATCACTTTTCGCTCAGACGAATCTGTTTGAACGGGAACGGTTCTAGGCCGCTCCGTACCCTCCAGCGGCTGGGGTTGTTACGATCACGGCTTCACCGACTTTCACCTCGGTTTGGTCACAGTGGTTCAGAAGTTCGATTGAGCCGTCCAGTCGACGGATTTCGGTTTTGCCGCATTCGCCATCGCCGCCGCCGTTCAGCCCCTTTGGCGGGTTGTAGCGGCCGGAGCCGATGATTGCGCAAGTCATGTCCTCCAGAAAGCGCATCCGCCGCGTGGTGCCGTCACCACCGGGATGAGCCCCTTTTCCGCCTGAACCTTTGCGTATGGAAAACTCTTCAACCACCACAGGATAGCGCATTTCCAAAATTTCCGGGTCGGTCATCCGTGTGTTGGTCATGTGCACGTGCACACCACTGGTGCCTGCAAAGGGTGTCCCGTCATTCATCACACCGGCGGGGGACCCGCCGCAGATGGTCTCATAATTCTGGTAGCGGGCGTTGCCGTAGGTGAGGTTGTTCATGGTGCCCGGCCCATTGGCAAAAGCGCCCAGCGCCATCAGCAGGCAATTGGTGGTCTGTTGGCTGGTTTCCGTGTTGCCCGCGATCACGGCTGCGGGGTAGTCCGGCTTCAGCAAGCAGCCGTCCGGAATGATGATGTTGATCGGCTTGAGGCAGCCCGCATTCATGGGGATATTGCCTTCCACCATGATGCGAAACACGTAGAGCACGGCTGCGCGTGTGACGGGCTGCGGGGCGTTGAAATTGTTTTCAATCATCGGCGACGTGCCGGTGAAATCCACCGTTGCCTCGCGCTTGGCGTGGTCCACCGTAATGGCGACTTGGATTTGCTGGCCGTTGTCGGTCTGCAGTGTGTAGGCGCAGTCCGACAGTCGGTCGATCACACGACGCACACTCTCTTCCGCGTTGTCTTGGACATGGACCATGTAGGCATCGACCACGTCTTGCCCGAAATGGGCCACCATCTTGCGCAGTTCCGCCACGCCTTTTTCATTGGCGGCCACTTGAGCACGCAGGTCGGCCATATTCTGATCCGGATTGCGGCAAGGCCATGGATGGTCGGTGAGCACTTTGCGCATGGCCTCTTCCTGCAAAGCGCCCTGGTCCACCAGTTTGAAGTTATCAATCAATACTCCTTCTTGGTCGACATGCGTTGCTAACGGCGTGGCTGAGCCAGGTGCCATGCCACCCACGTCCGCATGGTGGCCGCGTGAGGCGACATAGAAGAGTATTTCGCTGGTGCTGTCGGCTTCGCCTGCGCCCGCTTTGGTTCCAGAAACAGCATCGGCAAAAACCGGCGTCACCACGGTAATGTCCGGCAGGTGCGTGCCGCCATTGTAGGGGGCGTTCAACACATAGACGTCGCCGGGTTTCATAGTGCCTTGGTTGAGTTCGATGATCGTTTCCACGGATCGGTCCATGGACCCCAAATGCACCGGCATGTGGGGTGCGTTCGCCACCAATTGGCCCTCCGCGTTGAACACCGCGCAGGAAAAATCCAAGCGCTCCTTAATGTTGACCGAGTAGGCGGTGTTTTGCAGCGTCACGCCCATCTGCTCGGCAATCGACATGAACAGATTGTTGAACACTTCCAACAAGACAGGGTCAGCGCCGCCCGCTCCGTCAGTGCTTTTTGTGCCGATTGCAACTTCGCGGGGCAGGGGTGTGGCGCGGTGTAGGATGATGTGATCGCGGCTGTTGATATTGGCCTGCCAACCCGGCTCCACAACAATGGTTTGATGATCCTCGATGATGAGCGCCGGGCCCGAAACCGTGTTGCCGGGTTTAAGAGCCTTGCGCGGATGCAGCGCTGTGCCGTGACTCTCTCCCCGAGAGAACATGGCAATGGTGCCGGTTGGCTCAGGCGTTCCCTTGGACAGAGTCTGTTCCGCTTCTGCTGCCGCTACGCCACCGCCCACGGCCTCCAGCTCCAAAGCTTCCACGATGAGCGGCTTGTCGAAAGTGAAGCCGAACTGCTTTTTGTGCGCCTCGCTGAACGCGTTTGCCATGGCGTCAGCGGAACCGCGCGGCACGGAGATGGGCGTGTCCGTACCATCGTAGCGCAGGTGCACGCGGGCAAAAACAGTGATTTCTGGATCGCTTACGCCCTGTTGCGCAACTTCCTGGCGCACCGCTTCCTCAAGTTTTGATTCGAGCGCTTTGAGAGCGGTGAATCCGGTTGTGGCCAAAGGTTCTATGATCGCCTGAGACCGGCTTGCCCGGATGTCCGCCAGCCCCATACCGTATGCCGACAGGATGCCGGAGAAGGGATGGATGACGACGGTTTCCATGCCCAGATTGTCCGCCACCGCGCAGGCGTGTTGTCCCCCGGCACCGCCAAAGCATGTCAGCGCATAGCGGGTGACATCGTAGCCGCGCTGAACCGAAATTTTCTTGATGGCGTTGGCCATGTTTTCCACTGCGATGCGCAGGAAACCGTCGGCGATCTGCTCCGGTGATTGTCCAGTGTCGATCTCTTTTGCCAGTGCTTCAAATTTGTCACGCACGGCATCCGCATCCAGCGGTTGATCTTGGTTTGGGCCAAAAATGGAAGGAAAGTTCTCCGCTCGCAGTTTCCCCACCATGACATTGGCATCGGTGACTGTGAGCGGTCCGCCACGACGGTAGGCGGCCGGGCCGGGGCTTGCGCCTGCTGATTCCGGGCCGACCCGAAATCGGCCCGACTCGTGAAACAGGATGGAGCCACCGCCTGCAGCGACCGTATGAATGCGCATCATCGGCGCGCGCATGCGCACGCCTGCCACTTCGGTTTCAAAGGCCCGTTCGTATTCGCCGTCAAAGTGAGAGACATCAGTGGACGTGCCACCCATGTCAAAGCCGATGACTTTGTCAAAGCCAGCGAGTGCTGACGTCTCCACAGCGCCCACCACGCCACCGGCCGGCCCGGACAGGATCGCGTCTTTGCCTTGAAACAAATCAGCCGAGGTGAGGCCGCCGGAGGATTGCATGAACATCAAACGCGGCTGATGTCCCGCGTCTTCTCCGTTGGAGAGTTCACCGCGCACCTGCTCGACATACCGGCGCAAGATTGGCGAGAGGTAGGCGTCCACCACGGTGGTGTCGCCGCGTCCCACCAGTTTGGCCAGCGCGGAGACTTCGTGGCTCACGCTGACTTGGGAGAAGCCCACGGCACGGGCCATCTCGGCTGCGCGGGCCTCGTGGTCCGGATAGTTCCACGCGTGTAAAAACGCGATGGCGATGGCATCGATCCCGGTTGACTTGGCCGTGTCGAGGGCGGCTTGGACCGCAGCTTCGTCCAACGGTATTTCCACCGTTCCGTCCGCCAATACCCGCTCTGGTATTTCGTGGGTCTGTTGGTACAGGCTTTCGGGTTTGATGATCTGCTTGGCAAAGATATCGGGTCGGGCCTGATAGCCGATACGCAGACCGTCGCCGAACCCTTTTGTTATCAGCAGCGCTACGGGGTCACCTTTGCGCTCCAACAAGGCATTGGTGGCGACGGTGGTGCCCATCTTCACGGCACCGATTTTATCTGAGGGCAACGGGTCGCCTTGGTTTACCCCGAGCAATTGGCGGATGCCCTCGATGGCAGCGTCTTTATAGGCCTCAGGATTCTCAGACAGCAGCTTGTGAGGGTGCAGCCCTCCGTCGGGAGCGCGTGCCACGATATCGGTGAATGTGCCACCCCGGTCGATCCAGAAATCCCATTTTTGTTCCATGTCGCGCCTGCGGTTTTCAAGTCATAGAGTGTGGGGGCAGGTGACCGGTGTGACTGGTGAGAGTCAACATGAAAGCGCGTCCATAGAAGGGGATTGGCGATGGGGCGGCATGTCATGTCGCGGGTGCCTGTGGTGGTTTTTAGCGGGCCGTCGTAGAGAAATGTCGTGTCTCCTCGTTGCGGAAATCAACCCATGCCGTCCTCTTCTCCTGCCAAGTCCATTGCCAGCGAAACGCCAGATTTTGATACGTTGGGTGGCCGTCTGCTGCGCGCACGGGTTGCTATGAACTTGTCCATTACGGACATCGCCAAGCAGATTGGTGTGAAGAAGCAAACGCTCGAAGCCTGGGAAACCGACCGATCCGAGCCGCGTTCCAACAAGCTGACCACGCTGTCGGGTTTGCTGGGCGTGAGCCCGACGTGGCTGCTCTACGGGGTTGGATCTTCACCACAATCGGAAACTGTGTCCGATGAAATTCAGGTCCTTAAGGGGCAGTTGGACCGTTTGCACGAATTGCATGAGCAGACGGGCGTGGCCCTGTACAACATCCAAAACGCGTTGGACCGGCTGGTGGTGTCTGATCACCGCTGACCGCTCTTGAGTTGGGTCCCCGCTCGTAGCACGGGAACCCAGGCTTTTGGGTGTCAAAGATCAGCCCATTTGTTCAACGCACAAGAATGCGCGATCCGTTCCTCGTGCGGTTGTACAGGTCGATCACGTCCTGATTGATCAGGCGCACGCACCCGCTGGAAACGGCTTTGCCAATGCTTCGAATTTCCGGCGAACCGTGGAGACGGTAGAGCGTGTCCCGTCGGCCTTGGAAAATGTAAAGCGCCCGCGCGCCCAGCGGATTGTCCAAGCCCGGCTTCATGCCACCGTTGCGCACGCTGTATTTTTCCAATTCCGGGCGCCTTCTAATCATAGTGTCCGGCGGGGTCCAAGTGGGCCACTTTTTCTTATAAGCCACGCGCGCGCGGCCAGACCATTCGAATCCGGCGCGTCCCAAGCCCACGCCGTAGCGCATGGCGGTTCCGTCTTTCTCCACAAGATAGAGGTAGAACGAATCCGTATCGACCACGATGGTTCCGGGTCTTTCTCCCGTCGGATTGTCCACCCGGCGGCGATAGAACCGGCTGTCGAGCAGGTTCAAATCAACTGCCGGTAGGGGGAATCGCTCGTTAGGCATCGCGGCATAGAGAGCCTCTGCCTCTGCGCGTTCCCGCCTGCGTGAACTGCGCAGCGCGTTGCGCAAGGCAGCGCGCCTTTCTCCACCCCCGGCGCAAGCGGCCAGAGTTGCACCAGCCGTGCCTAAGAGCGCCAAGCGGGCTCCTGTTTTCAGGCTGTTTCGTAGAAATGTTCTGCGGTCTGAAAGGTCTTGGTCAAGAATGAGATTGCTCACAGCACCACCACCTGCGCACCAACGCTGACGCGATTGTACAGGTCTTTCACGTGATCATTCAGCATACGCACGCAGCCGTTGGAGACGGCTTGTCCGATGGACCATGGTGCTGTGGTGCCGTGAATACGGTACATTGTGTCCCGTTTGCCGCGATAGAGATAGATGGCGCGGGCACCCAACGGGTTGCGCGGACCGCCCGGCACACCTTTTGCGTAACGGCGATAACGCGGGTTGCGGCGCATCATGTTTTTGGTTGGGGTCCAGCGTGGCCACTTGGCTTTGCGTCCCACACGCGCACTGCCACGGAAGGCAAGACCGGCACGGCCAACGCCCACGCCGTAGCGGCGGGCGGTGTCATTGGTTTCGACCAGGTACAAGAAGCGGGCTCGGGGATCGACCACAATGGTACCGGGCGAATAGCCGGAGAATGCGACGGTCTGAGGCTTGTATTTTTCAGCCAGCTTGAACGCTTTACGGCGTCTGCGCTTTTTTGTGTGGTGGGCGAGCGCTTCGGCCGTGGGGCCAACAATTGTGGTGGCCAGGGCGGCCATTGCAGCGCCGAGAAGGGTACGTCTGTTCATCATGGAGTTCACTCGTCGAATTCGCGTTTCAGGGATAGGTCAAGGGGCGATTGCCCGCGTGAAGGATCAGTGAAGTGCGGTTCGGGGTGGGTCCAAAAGGGCGAAGGCCACGCTTTCAAAAGCGGGATCGTGAACCCAAATCATGGTGCAGCCGTTGGCGCTTGCCATGAATGTTTGAGATTCGCCGGTGTTTAACGCCGAGGGCGAGGAGCAGGAACCGGATGTATGGCATTTACACTGGCATTTGCGAGACGCCGACTGTTCTGCAGACTGCTGATCTTTTGAGGCTTCAAAAACTGACAACGAGTGCCGCTTGGGGGCCTGACTTGCTACCTCAACGGCCAAGGTCACTCTCGCGATGACAGCACTGCTCGACACGGCTGTTGCTTTGTACTCCATGCCATCAGATGCAGACGCGCCTGTGGTCATGCCAAATGAAGTGGCGGCTAGGACAAGCAATAGGGACAAAAATGTCAGGGCTTTGCGCATGCGAGTGTATTAGGTCGAAAGGCTGAAATTCCATACTCACGAACGGCACAAAAAAATGTGAGATCAGTGTTTTGGCGGATACGTCGACCAAAATACCACAATTGGATATTTGCCGCTGAAACCGAGACAAACCTGCCCGCTGGGTTTAAGGATTGAAGCGTTTCAAGACGGTATCACAGGTGAGGCAACGGGATGAAAACCACATTTTTGGGCAATACGGGATTGGAAGTGTCGCGGCTTTGCTTTGGTTGCATGTCTGTTGGCACGCCGGGCGGGCCGACGCATCCTTGGGTGATTCCGGAGGAAGAGGGTGAGGCGCTCTTTCGCGTGGCCGTCGAAGGAGGGATCAACTTTTTCGACACCGCCGATCACTATAATTACGGCGATTCAGAAGAGATCACGGGGCGGATGCTCAAGAAGTACTGCCGCCGCGACGAGATTGTGGTCGCTACCAAAGTGGGTCTCACCATGGGTGAGGGGCCAAACAAACGGGGCCTGTCCCGCAAACACATATTGGAAAGCATCGACGGCTCACTGAAGCGTTTGCAGATGGATCACGTCGATCTGCTTTACGTTCACCGGTTGGACCCCAACACACCGTTTGAAGTCGTTATCGAGGCGCTGGATACGGTGGTGAAGCAAGGCAAGGTGATTTATCCGGCTGCTTCGTCCATGTGGACATGGCAGTTTGCCAAATTACGCCAGATGCAGATCGCTGCAGGGTATACGCCCTTTGTCGCCATGCAGAACTTCTACAACTTGGCCTATCGCGAGGAAGAGCGCGAAATGCTGCCCTATTGCGCAAGCGAGAATGTTGCTGTGGTGCCGTGGAGCCCGATTGCCCGCGGCTTTTTGGCGGGTAACAAACCGAAAACTGGCGACAGTACCAACCGCGCGAAGACCGACAAAATGGGCGGTTATTTCGGCACGAAGGCAGACTATGCAATCCTCGACCGTGTCCAAAAAAACGCCAATGAATTGGGCACCAGCGCAGCCAAGGTTGCCTACGCATGGGTGCTCGCCAAAGACTGGGTGACATCCCCCATTGTGGGCGCAACCAAGCCTGCGCAACTGCAAGAAGCCATTGATGCGGTGGACGTGACGCTGACCGCCGGTCAGATCAAGCGGCTGGAAGCGCCATACAAAACCCGCCCGGTGATGGGTCACCAATAGGCATCGGCTGGTACACTAGGGCCGCGGTGAAGCTTTGGCCGTCCGCGCCCTTTGACCGATTGCGACCGTGACGAACACGGCGATTGCGTAGCCCAGCATGTCCCATGTGACCTCTTCGCCGATTAACAGCGCCGCAATCGCGATTGTGAAGAATGTTTGGAACAGTTGGAGTTGCCCCACGCGGGCAATGCCGCCGCGTGTGAGCCCCGCGTTCCACGCGAAAAAGCCGAGGAACATCGAACCGAGCCCGAGATACACGAAGGCAATCGCATCGCCGAGGGGTGGGGTGAGGTATGCGGTTTCAAATGTCAGAACCATGCCAATTAGTGTCAGCGGTGCCACCAGAATGAGCGCGCGGCAGATGATTTCCCAACCCGGCATCTGGCGGCCCAATTTGCCGGAAAGCACATAGCCCAATGCTGCTGACAGGCCTGCCATCAACAACCAAAGATCGCCTATAGCCGGTGCCCGCGTGCCGCCGCGCAAGGCAAAAGCGATGACGATCAGCGCGCCCAAAACACCGCAGAACCAAAACAGCGGCGAGACCTTTTCACCAGCGATGGCGACCGCAAAGATCGCTGTGGCAAGCGGCAAAATACCCAGCACAATGCCCCCATGGGCTGACGGCACGGTTTGCATGGCGATGGCGACGAAGCCGGGAAAGCCAAATACCAGCAACAGGCCGATTCCGACCATGAGTGCTAGAGGTCCATCCAACAGACTGCGCCCCATCCACTTGAGACAGGCAATGGCGGCTACCGTCGCCAAGCCCGCCCGTGCGAATGTGAGGAAGGCGGGATCAAAAGTGCTGATGGCGATGCGCGTGGCTGGCAGCGTGCCGGAGAAAATCACAACGCCTAGCAAGCCAAGCGCCATGCCCACGGCAAGGTCGGACGGGCCGCTTTTGGTGGCCGCTGATGCAGGACTTTTTGCCATGGAGATGCGGTGGCCTTGCGCCAACTGTCAATCTCATCACCCTATATCAGTGGTAGCAGACCTACCACCCTCGCAAATGTGTCGGGCGGACAAAGTGCAGGGCTTTACAAATCATGCGTAAAGGACCTGCCTGCGCCCCTCGCATGTCATTGTCTAACTTGCTATACTGATGACATGTCCATTTGGTCTGACATTGGCGATATCATCTCTTCCGTAGCGACGCAGGCATTCGAGTCTGTGATGGAGGGCGTGCGCACTGCGTTTTCCGGTAATCCGGAGACCCGCAAAAAGGTTGGATTCTCGGTCGCTATCATTGCCCTGTCCGCCAAAATGGCCAAGGCTGATGGTGTGGTGACCGAGGATGAAATCTCGGCCTTTCGCGATGTCTTTGCCGTGCCGCCGGATGAGTTGGACAATGTTGCCCGGCTCTACAATTTGGCCAAGCAGGACGTGGCCGGTTTTGACGCCTATGCCCAAAGAGTGCGGGATCTGTTTCCCGGCGACGAGGACGGCGACCGCGAGATCCTGCGCGACGTGATTGACGCCCTGTTTCACATCGCCAAGGCGGACGGGCTGATCCACGAAAATGAATTGCTATTTCTTGAGGAAATTTCCTCAGTCTTCGGATTTGATGAGGCGGATTTTGCCGCCATCCAGTCGCGCCACATCCACGGTGAGGAGGACGATCCCTATGAAGTGCTGGGCGCGCAGCCCAATTGGGATTTCGAAACCATCAAAAAGCAATACCGCAAGCGCGCCAGCGAATCGCATCCGGACCGGATGATTGCGCGGGGCGTGCCCAGCGAGTTCATCGCTTTGGCGACAGAACGTCTGGCGCAAGTGAATGCAGCTTGGGAAACGATCCAGCGGCTGCACGCTTTGGGTGGACGCTCACAGCCCCGTCTGGTCAACTCCGACGCGTAAATTCGCCTCTCGCGAATCCCCCTAGACGAAACATTGCGCCCATCATGAGCCCTGACACGCCTTTGACATTTTCCGATGAGCCGCCGTTTGAAGCCGACAGCGCCTTGGTGGACGAGGTGCGGGTGGCGTTGAACATCGGGCCGCGCGTCAACCTGCCGGAGGGCGAGACCGGACCGGACATCCTGCTGCTGCACTATACCGGCATGGGCAGCGCCGATGGCGCGCTGAAATGGCTGTGCTGCCGCGAAAGCAAAGTCTCTTGCCACTATTTCATTTATGAGGACGGACGCATCGTCCAAAGCGTGCGGGAGGCCGACCGTGCGCAGCATGCCGGTGAAGGGGCTTGGGAGGGCCACCGTGACATCAACTCGCGCTCCATCGGGATTGAGATTGCCAATCCGGGCCACGCGGGCGATCTGCCGGACTTTCCGCAGGTGCAGATGGACGCCGTGCTGCGCCTGTCACGCGATATCATCGCCCGCAACGGCATCAAACCGCACCACGTCATTGGCCATTCCGACATGGCGCCCCACCGCAAGGAAGACCCGGGTGAAAAGTTCGATTGGGACTGG
>JBCBYZ010000094.1:0-13225 GCA_039815595.1 Pseudomonadota bacterium
AGGTAAGAGGCTGCCATGGAAACCCGCGCCAATTACATTGCTGTTGGACTGTTCACGCTGGCCGCCCTCGCAGGCGCATTGCTGATGGTCTGGTGGATGGGCATTTATGGTGGCAATGATGATCAAGTGCCGCTCGACGTGCGTGTCAAAGGCTCGGTTACAGGGTTAGGTGTCGGCAGCGTCGTGCGATTTAACGGCATCGTGGTTGGTAAGGTGAGTGGTCTTGAACTGGACGCTGACCCCAGTTTTGTCGTTGTGAAAACGCGGGTGCAGCCGAATCTTCCATTGCGGGCCAACACACGTGCAAGCATCGGGTCGCAAGGCCTGTCCGGCGGAGCATTCATTGCCCTTGAGGGGGGAACGACTGAGAGTCCACGCTTGTTCACCCCCACGGGACAGAATGCCGTGGAAGCGGGAAAACCCGTGCAACTCAACGGTGATCCGTCGGCGCTGAACGATCTGCTAGCGCGGGCCAACCGGATCGCGACGCGGGTGGATGATGTGGCTCTTTCGGTGCAGCAATTGGTGCAGGCCAATGAGCGTACGATCAATGTGACTTTGTCGAATATCGAGACGTTCAGTGCTGCCCTGTCCGACAATTCCGAAAACATTGCCCGGTTCCTGAAGAGTGCGGGCGATGTGGCGGAGACATTGGAAGCGCTGTCCGGCCAGTTGGACGGAACGCTGAAACAGACAGAGGCCATCGTGAAGGCCATTGAACCAAATACGGTGCGCCAAACCGTGGAAAACGTGCGCGATTTCACGTCAGCCTTGGCAGAGGAACGAGAGCAAATCCGACAGACTGTACGCGCAGCAAATGAAACGGTGGCCGAGTTGCGCACGTTCTCGACCGGTTTGAACACATCGTTGAAGTCGGTTGACGAATTGGTGGGCCAAGCGCGGTCTGTTGTGGGTGCGGTGGAGCCGGAAGCGATCACCAAGACGCTTAAGTCGATTGAGGAAGCAACCGCCCGCGCAAACGGTCTCTTGGCAGTCGTTGACCAAGCGCGTGTTCGCCAAACCGTGGACGACACAGCTGCCGCCGTGGCACGCACGCGCCAGATCATAGAAGGCGTTGATCCAGCCACTGTGCAGCGCCTTCTTACAGATGTTGCCGATGCCAGCCGCAGCATTAATGCCTTGGTGGTGGCAATTGACACGAAAGCGGTGAACGGTGCGGTGGAGAACTTTGCCGGTGCTGCCGGTAATGCCCGCAAAATTCTAGGCGACATCGACAAAGTGACAGCGCCCTTGGGCGACAGGGCGGCGGACATCAACGCTATCATCACGGATGCCCAGCAACTCACCGCACGGTTGAACGAAGCCTCGACGCGGGTTGCCGGTGTTTTGGAGCAAATCGATGGTTTCTTCGGCAGCGGCGATGCCAATGGCTTGGTGGCGGAGGCACGGCGTACGCTCGTCACATTCCGCCAGACAGCGGCTCGGTTTGATGCCCAGTTCGCCGACATCTCCCGCAGCATCACAGGCTTTACCAAGCGTGGCCTTGGAGACACACAGGGATTGATAAACGATGCACGGCGGTCGCTCGGAAATTTGGACCGTGTTATCACCAACTTGAGCAATAACCCGTCTTCTTTGTTAACCGGGCAGGGCGGATCGGCCATTCGTGAATCGTCTGGCGGACAACGGCCGCGCCGCTAACTCGAAACGCTGAACGCAATCAATAATGGAAAATATGACCCAGCCTGCAGGCTAGGTTTCGTGACAGGTGGTATGGTTTTTTCCAGCACAAACAGAGCCGATAGGATGCAACGAGGATCTGTGGTGAACACAGTTTTTCCCGGTCGTGCCCGTCGTGCGGGTAACATGCTGACTGTGGCTGCACTGGCGCTATCTTTGTCGTCTTGCGCGTTGTTGGGCAGAAAGCCGGCCCCGAAGGACACGTACGAACTGACCACACCGGCTGTGTCGGCAAGCGCCCCGCGGGCGCAACGCTCTCAAGTCCTGGTGAAACTGCCGACTGCTTTGAAGGCCATCAACAGCGACCGCATGATCCTACGGCCAACGCCTTCGTCGATCACGTATCTAGCGGGTGCCCAGTGGTCCGATACAGTTCCGCGCATGGTGCAAGCCAAATTGGTGGCGGCGTTTGAAAACACGGGCTCTACACGCGCAACCGCACTGCCGGGCGATGGCCTGGTCATCGATTATCAACTGGTGATCGATATCCGTCGTTTTGAAATTGATCAAAGCGGCACCGATCAAGCGCAATTGGAAGTGTCCGTAAAGCTGCTCACCGATAGAACCGGTCTCGTGCGTGATACACGGGTGTTTAGGTCCGCAGTGCCCGTACGTGGGTCTGACAATGGCGACTATGTTTCGGCGTTTGATCGGGCCTTTGCATCGCTGACCAATGATCTTGTCGCTTGGGTGTTGCGCTCGATCTAACTGAGTTTTGGTCTTTTGCCACAATCGTGGCCACGATCTGCGCATTTCAAAGACTTACGGAAAAAGGCCCATCGCAAGCGACGTGCTTGCGATGGGCTTATTGGCTAAACCTGTAGCGCTGTCCTTAGCCGAAACGGCCGGATGCGTGAGCAAGCATCGTGTACACCTTGCCCGTGTCGGACACCAGATAAGTGTCCAACAGGATGTTGTCTGGATCATTCTTCGATACGTCAGCAATCAAACGCTCAAAGTCTGCGATGTAACGGTCTACGGACGTACTGAAAGTCGAGTCGGATCGATATTTAGAAGCGATTTCATCGAACGTTCTTTGTCCGTCCGCGCTGTACATGGAGCGGGAAAAGACGTTGCGATCTCCGGACTGATAGCGATCCCAAAGCCGTCTTGCACTGGCATCGTCCAACGCTTTGGCAATGTCAGCGGACAGCGTGTTTAGCGCTTCCGAAGACCGGGTACGAGCCGCAGAAGCTGCTCTTGGCGCAGGTGCTGTTCGCGCGGCGCCGGACGGTGCGTCGTCTTGCGATGCGCGTCGCAGCAAGTCGCTCACCCAACCGCTGCCGCTATCTTGACTGTTTGTCCCAGCGTCAAAATCGAGGCCGCCACGCAAACCTGATGGAGCTGCAGCGGGCGCTCTGTTGGGCGCAGGATTAGACCGCACAGGTATTGGTGGCTTGGGCGAACGGCGCGTTGTGGCCGGGTCGGGAACCCGAGTTGAACCACCGCGTGTTGGCGCAGAAGGCAATTCCATCGCGGTTGTAACACCAGCGGGTTCCAAGACCGTCGTTGAAGCCGCGCTGTCCTGCACCCGGGCGTTGCGGGATACGATCTCCGACAAGTCCTTCAAGGCCTTGATCTGGTCAGAAACCACACGACGCATGGCGGTCGTGCTTTCTTTTGTTTCCTCCGGCAAATCGATGACGGATTTTTTCAACTCGTTGCGGGTGGTTGCGAGGTCCTGACGCAAGTCTTGGGCGGCGGCGCGCATCTCTTCCGTGGCATGGCTGAAGCGTTCAGTGGCTTCTATAGCCGCGTTCTGGACGCTTTGGCTCAAACCCTGAGTGAGGCCTTCAGCGCGTCCTTCAGCTTCGGTCACGCTTTGCGCCATCATGGCGGAGAAGCTTCGCATCAAGTCTTCGAGGTCGCTTGATTTTGCTACCAAACCGTTGGTCAAAGCTTCGATCGCATCGCGGCGGTCGTCCAGGGAAACAGCGATGTTGCTTTGGGTTTCGTCCAACATCCGCGAAACTGTGTTGAGCGCCTGGCTCTGTTCTTCAAACCGGCGCGCTATGTCCGAGACCTCTACCAGGACAGTCGATGAAATGTCCTTGAGGCCAAGGTAATTGCGCTCGATGCTCTCAGAGGACTCGGTTAGATCGCGGGATGCTTGATCGGCTGTGGACTTAAATTCAACCGTCCGTTCAGCAAGCGTGGATTCTGCACGACCAAGATTGGCATCGGCGGCTGTGAGCAATTGACCCAACGCCTGATTGGAGCGGGCTAGGCGGTCGATCAGATCGCCAATTTCAGATTTCAAGCGCTCGTTGGTGGCCGACAATTGCTCCACAGATTCCGTGGAGCGCGAGGTTACGACGTTCACCAAGGCCGAGCTTTCAGTCTGCAACCGCTGTGTGACCTCTTCGGCCACTTGCGTAATTTTGGCCGTCATAGATTCACCCGCTGATACTAGCGAGCCACTTTGGTTGTTTACCACGTCCGACAGGGCCGATGACGAATTGGTCAAGCTGCTGACTAGATCGGCTGTGCGCCCTTCAAGCGACAAGTAGCGTGCCGCGAGGTCTTCTGCAGCGGCTTGGGCTGCGTTCTCCATGCGCTCGTTTGAAGAGACAATCGTTTCTTCCAGTTTGGTAGCTGCACCGTCCGCAGCGCCTTTGAGCGAACCCGACGTTTCTTCCAAGCGCACGGCCAGTGCGTCGGCGATTTCTTGCGTCGCCTTTGCCAAGCGATCTGCGACGGCCTGACCTTCACCTTCAAAGTTGCGCAACAAGGGGAGGGTGTCGCGGGTCAGCAGTTGACCCAGTTCCTTGGAGCGGGCGGCCAAGGTTGTGTTCAATTCTGCGGTGCGCTCCGACAGGGTTTTTGTGACCTGATCGGCACGCGCAGCGATAGCGTTGTCAGCCGCAGCCAGCTTGGCATCCACGCTTCCCTCCAGCGAGGCAATCGAGGCTGCAACAGACTCGCCCGCACGGCTCGATTCAGCTTCCAAACGCTCGGCAATGCCCGCAATCGCGCCGTCCAAGACGCCGCGCATGGCATCGGCACGCTCTGTAAGGGCTGCGTTGACCGTTTCAGCGGATGCGGAAAGGGACATGCCAAGGGCGTCCGCGCGGGTGGCCAGCGTAAGATCAATTGTAGAAATCTGCTCGTCCAGAGCTTCGCGCAACGTGTCCGTGCGTTTGGACAGCGTCTCGTCCGCTTGAGCGATCTGCGCATTGAATGCACCAGTGACGCCATCCACGCCTTCACCAAGGGCTTGTTGGATTGCACCGAGGTTCTGTTCAAGCGTTCCACGCAATGTATCGCTGTGGCCAGCCAGCGCCGCATCGGCCTGTTTGATTTGATCCGAAAGGGTGTTGTTCACGTCTTCAATTCGTGTGCCCAGCGCAAGGTCGATCGTGCTGAGGTTTTCCTCCAAGGCGCTGCGGACCTGATCGGTTTTGCCCTGCAGGGAAGATGCCGTCTTATCGATCTGATCTTCCACACTTTGATTTACGTCATCGATCCGTGCGGCGAACGCCATGCCAATTTCGAGCGCTTTACCGTCCAGTGTTTCCTGCGTTTGTTGCAGTTGCGCGCCGATGTCGTCTGTGACCGCCTTTTGGCCGGCGGCGAAAGCGTTAGCGATCTCCCGGGTGCGGTCTGCAAGTGTATCGCTTAGTTGAGCGCTGCGTGCTTCCAAGGCCTGATCGACGCGATCCACGGTTGTCTCGATAGTTTTGGAGCGTTCGTCCAGTTGGCCCATAAGAGAACCGATGCGACCGTTAAGGCTTTGCTCCAACGTTCCAATGCGCTCCGACAATCCAGCATCAATCTGCTGTGCGTTGGTTTCCAGTACGCTAGCAAGCTCTGTGGTTCGTTGACCCAAGCCGTCCACAAGTGACTGACCGGATGTGTTCAGGGTCGTGTCTACAGCTGCGAATTGCTCGGCAAGTGAGGTTTGGAGACCCTCTGCCAGACCGCTGACACGCTGCGACAGTTCCTCGGTTTTAATCTCCAAAGCATCGCTGGTGGCCATACCGGAGGCATTCAATTGGCCGATAATGCTCTCGCCGGATTGGGTGATGCGCTCGGCCAGTGTGGCGCTGCCTTCGTCCAGTTGCGAAGATAGATTTTCTGTTGCAAAAGAGAGAGAGGCAGTGATTGTCTCAAGTGCAGATGAAGCTGTATTTGAAGCCTGATCGATTTGCGAAATCAATCCAAGGCCAGATTGCTCAACTTCAGAACTCAACCCTTGGGCGCGTGCAGCGAGTTGCTGCAATAGGTCGTCACCCGTGCCAACGATTGCGCCTTTGATATCTTGTGCAGTCTGATCAAGTCCTTGATGGAACACGCGCTGCGCCTCGGCCACTTGGTCCACGATCTGTTGCGATGATATGCTTAGATCGTCCTTCAAGGTCTCGCTCGCGCCCGTGATTGAGGAACGGACGCGTTCGCTGTGGTGCACAATCGCTTCGCGTTCGCTGGCCAGTTCTTCCACCAAACCGCGCATGCGCAGTTCGTTGTCCGAATAGGCTCCGGTGAGTGCGCTCACTTCACTGTTGATGATGGTGCTTAGTTCACCGGCTTTGAGCATAGCACGGTCGATGCCTTCGGCCATTGCGCCCACTTCCTGTTGCACGGCTTGGCCGACGCTGCGCACACCATCCAGTGCGTCTGTTTCCGGCTCGATTAAACGATAGGCAGCTTCTGTCATATTGGTCGCCGCTATTTTCAGTTCTTGCGAGCGACGCACCATGAAGGCGTAGGCCCAGATCAAAAGAAGTGGAATGATGATGCTCGCGGCCAAGTAAACGAGATCCGGCGTTTCAGACAGGTTTAGCCACGCGGACAGTTGAAAAACTGTGGAACCAAGCAAGTTTGTGCCTGCCCAAAGTGCGGTAGCGGTCCAGATCACACTCAAGATCAGCGCGATCCAGAGCGGTGTCGATGACGGTTTGCGGGCGAATGCTGCTGTTAGGCGGGCCGCGTTTCCGCGACGGTCGTCATTGGCCGGAGAAGAGCGGGGCGACACAACGCTGCTCGCGTTGCGCTCAGCACTCCGGGCACTGCTTCTTTGTTCAAGAGCGGTGTCCGCCGAAGCCTCCTCGTTAAAATCGATCTTCAACGCTGCCTCAACGGCGGACATTGCGTCATCTGATTTTGCACCAACGGAGCTGGCTTTCTTTGCCATGATCTTGCCTTTTGAAAAGGTGCAAGCATGAGCTTGCACCAGTACGCCACATCTAACGCTGAAACAGCGCCGCAGGCTGAAATGAACGCAAATGCCTCAATAAGAGCCAATGCGTCGCGCTCGATTTGCGCAGCAGTGGTCCTATGGATCGCCCCGGAACCGGGACAATGCGGATGATGGCCACCATTGCATCGGTTCAAAGGCCATTGTCCGCAGGCTTTTCGTCTCTTCCCGCCGATTAAACACATTAGGGTTGCTTGCACGCGTTTTATATAGGCGGCTACGCATTCGATGGGGAAATCGTTAAAATGGGTTAACGAATGGGCTGACCTTGCCGTTTGGTTCGGTCGTACACCCGCGTGAAGGCCGGAAAATGCCTCGCCAAAGCCACATTTGGTTAAGTGCCGATCAACACATTCCCTGCAAGCTTAACGATGTCAGTGAACGTTTGGACCATGCATTGTGCTTGTCGCACGTTCCGATCCGCACGGTAGAGGAACCTTAGCCATGGCGCATTCAAGCGAAGCAAAAGCACAATTTGTCGGAGCAGGAGGGTGTGGGCATGCAACGACTAGCCCGGTATCTAGCCCAGTATCTGGCCCTGTGTCTGTAGCAGCCAAGCAAAGCGGCGATTTACCTCGCGATTACACTCCGGCCAACATCTGCCAAAAACCTGTTGATCTGGTGCATCTGGCCAAGCAAAGCCATGGAGACCGCACTCTTGAAGAAGAGGTGTTAAGCCTGTTTTTGGGGCAGTCCGATCTTTACGTGGAACGCCTATCCAAGGCGTCCGCAGCAGATGATCGGCGCATGGCTGCCCATGCGCTTCGCGGATCTGCTCTGGCCATAGGGGCTTGGGAGGTTGCGCGTCTGTCCAAGATGATCGAGCTTTCTTCCGAGGAACACACCGATCACGACCTCATGGATGGTTTGTCCAAATGCGTTGAGACGGCGCAAAGCTACATCCGATCCATGCTGTCCTAACTGCAGTGGACCACTTGCACCTTCAGGACTGACAAACGCAAATTTGACTTCGCTTTTGCCCTTCCGCCCACTCCGCCAGCGCTGCCGACGGCATGCGATGTAAAGCAAGCTTGACTCCGCTTTCTCACAAGTTAACACCGCTGGCATGGTCGGTTGGATATGTAGTTCACCCGGCATTTTGGTGGCCTTAAAGCCCTTGGCGCATATGCCTTTGGTTTGCCGGTCAGCCCGCACAACACTGAGGAATATGATGGCAAAGATCACTTTCATCGCCCATGACGGCACCAAATTTGATGTGGATGCCGAAACGGGCTCTACCGTAATGGAAAATGCCATCAAGAACGCCGTGCCCGGTATTGAAGCCGAGTGTGGCGGTGCCTGCGCCTGCGCCACCTGTCACGTGTATGTGGACGATGCATGGACCGAAAAAACCGGTGCCCCGGAAGCGATGGAAGAAGACATGCTGGATTTCGCCTATGACGTCCAACCCAGTTCGCGTCTGTCCTGCCAAATCAAAGTCAGCGATGACCTCGACGGTTTGGTGGTTCGTGTGCCCGAGCGCCAAGCTTAACCAAGCGAGATAAGCGAACTGGGATTGTTGATGCGTCTCGACGCATAGACTTTCCTTCCATCGCCAATTTGATGGAATTTGGTTCCTTGAGAATGGCGCTTAAGGCTTCCAAATCACCATCCAGCAATGATCGTCTGCCCGAAGAAAAGGGTGGCCAAAGAAGACCGGGATATCAGGAATGAGCCAAGCAAAAGCGATGCACGAAACCGATGCGGTGATTGTCGGGGCGGGGCCTGTTGGACTTTTTGCGGTGTTTGAACTGGGCCTTCTCGATCTGAAATGCCATCTGATCGACATTTTGGATCGGCCTGGGGGACAGTGCGCTGAACTGTATCCGGAAAAACCGATTTACGACATTCCCGCATGGCCCGAAATTTCCGGGCAGGGCCTCACAGACCGGTTGATGGAACAGATCGCGCCGTTTGATCCTGAGTTTCATTTCAACCGTATGGTTGCCGGCGTTGAAAAGCAGGGCGATGGCACGTTCATCGTCACAACGGATGAGGACGAAACCATTCACTGCAAAGTGGTGGTGATCGCGGCTGGCGGCGGCTCGTTTCAGCCCAAACGTCCACCTGTCGCGGGTATTGAAATGTTTGAAGACACGTCCGTTTTCTACTCCGTTCGGAGGATGGAAGAGTTTCGCGACCATGACATTTTGATCGTTGGTGGCGGAGACTCGGCTCTGGACTGGACGCTTAACCTGCAGCCCATCGCGAAATCCATCACTTTGATGCACCGTCGCGATGCATTTCGCGCTGCCCCGGACAGCGTGAACAAAATGCGTGCGCTTGTGGACGCAGGCAAAATGAACCTTGTTCTTGGCCAAGTCACCCAATTGCACGGTGAAGACGGTCAGGTCACCTCCGCATCCGTGAAAGCCCTGGACGGGGAAATAAGCGAAATCGAGTGCACCCGTGTGCTGCCATTTTTCGGTCTCACCATGAAATTGGGGCCGATTGCCGACTGGGGCTTGAATCTGGAAGAGAACCTAATTCCGGTGGACACCGAGAAATTTGCGACGAGCGAAGAGGGCATCTACGCCATCGGAGACATCAACACCTACCCCGGCAAACTGAAGCTCATTCTTTCCGGTTTTCATGAGGCTGCGTTGATGGCCCACGCCGCGAAAAAACACATCTTCCCTGATGAGCGCATCGTGTTTCAATACACCACGTCGTCCACCAGCCTGCAGAAAAAACTCGGCGTCTAACCCCTCTTATGTGCCTTGATAAATTCGACGCATCTTGCGGAAGTTTGGTCGGTCGCGCGTTTCAAACCGCAGGTTTTTACGGACGTTGGCAGCGCTCATTTTCTTGACGAGGGCCTTGGCCCACCGGTCGATATCGCTGCAGTTCTTCGCGGTTCGTTTCCGCGCCAGCGCTTTGTGAACCTGTCGGGCTAACTGCTTGTAGTAGCGTCCGTGCACCCGTTCATGGGTGAGCAGGATGGCGTACATGCGTTGCCATTTGCGCAACTGTGACCTTGGAACGCCAGACTTGCTGGCCAAGCGCGGCATGCGGTAAACGATGTCCATATCCACACGCGCGCCTCTGTTGGTGCAACTGCCACTGGTGCGCCGGTAGTTCATCCTAAACGATAGGGAACGGGTGGCGGATGCCCAGACGCGGCGGCGCAGTTGGCGCGAGTAGGGACCCCGTGATGTCATGGAAGCCGCAAACTGCGCGGCCGTTTGGCCCTTGATCGAATAGGTTTTGGTTTTTTCGGTAATCTTGAGCGGCTGCGCGGCCAAAGCCGAAATGGCTGACGCTGACACAACCAAAAAAGCCAGAAAAACAATGCGCATCAACCGGAAATCCCTGCTGTCGAAGAGGTGCGTGCCGAAGATGCGTGTCATCACGTTCAAACGCTTTTTAGCATCAACGAGTCATGGCCGAAACTGTGACGGGACTGGCCCGAACCGTCAAATCACGCCTTGGTATGAGAAGGTGCCGGACGTCAGAATTTAGGCAGTTTGGGCGATACCTGATTGCGGGTTGAGGGCGGACGGAAGTCAGGGCGGAAGTTCGATGACAGGCCACGGGCACCACGTCGTCTACCAGCCTTGGCTTGGCTCTTGGCAATCTCGGCAAACCGTTGTTGCTCTTGTGCGTCAAAGCGCTTTTGAGCCTTGTCGTGGAGCTCTAACTGTTTGGCGACGATCTCGGCTGCAACTGTGCGCATCTCGGTGCAGGTGGGTTGCGGCGTAGCTTCCATCAGTTCCCGCTCTGTCTCTTTGGCGTAGCGAAACGCAATGGCGACGTGTACCGCTTCGTGCAAACGGGTGTAGCGCTCAATGTTGTCCCACGCCTGGCCAACGGCTGCACTGGAAACCTCACGACTGGTCCAGCGTGGCAGCGTGATGCGCGCATTGACCGCAACTTTAGCCGAACGGGTACGGCACATGCCATTCGCGCGCTTGTAACGGATGTTGGGAATCATGCGGATACGCGCAACCGCTACCGCATGGCGGCCATCACCGATTCTCGGGCCTTTTTCTTTGATTTGCTGATCAAGAGCTGCAGTGGAATTGCCGGATATTGCATAATAATCGACCGAGACCTTGTTGGATGCGGTCATCTGGCACCCGGCCAGCACCAATGCTGCCGCCATAAGTGCCGCTGTACGGGCCTTCAGCGTCGCGCGTCCTTCCAGCGATGCTGCTGCAAAGGCCTTGGGCAGTGCCAGCATTCCAACCAGTCTCCACGAAAATACCGATGCAAGAGACGATACCTTTGTAGCAAGATCAAGATAACAAACTGACAGGTGATCACTTTACGCGGCGTGCGCCAGTCCACTCCAATCCCGGCTCGGGGACTTTGGGGACCAGAAGCGCAAGCCCGAACGAGCACATTGCCATAGCTGCACCGCTCAAGAACACAGCAGCAGGACTGATCAACCAGACCAAACCAAAACCGACGGGAATGAAAACCGCAGCGATATGGTTGATGGTAAAGGCAACACCGGTTGTGCCTGCGATGTCTGCCGGGTCAGCGATTTTTTGAAAATAGGTTTTCTTGGCGATTTCCATCGCAAAAAACGCATGGTCAAACAGGTACAGAGCCACGGCAATGTAAGGGTTTGTGACGAAGGCATAAGCCGTGAACACAACCGCCAGACCACCATATTGCACCAGCATGGCGTTGCGGTCACCAATCGCACCGATGAACTTTCCCAAGAAGGGCGCACAGATCATCATGAACGCGGCGTTCGCAAAGAACAGCGCAGCGACATCATGGACGGCATAGCCGAACTTCTCGACCATCATCCAACTGGCGAACACCAGAAAAATCTGACGCCGCGCACCGGCCATGAAAGTGATGGCGTAGTAGAGCCAGTATCGCTTTCTCACTACCAGGGTTTTGTGCTGCGCAACGCCTTCGGGAAATGTCGGAAATGTCGCTACCATCATGCCTACCCCTGCGATGGTTATGACACCCGCGATCACGAACATGGTGGTGAATGACAGGCCAAAAAAGCTGCCCGCTATGAAGATCATCCCATAGGCCGCCAGTTGGGCCATCCCGCCCACGGCGAGAATTTTGCCCATGGTGGCAGCGGCGGTCTTCTTCGGTAGCCACTGCAAGGACAAGGACTGATGCATTGTCTCGTAATAGTGAAACCCCACCGAGCCGATGAAGGTGGTGATGTAAAAGCCCATCGCCGTAGGGAAATAGCCGGTCGCCGCTACGCCAAGGCCCAGCAGCAACAATGAGATCATCGCAAAGGTTTGCTCGCGAAAATAAAACAGGAAAAACACCGCCGCGAAGGACAAGAAGCCCGGAATTTCGCGGATCGACTGTTGGATGCCGATCTCACGTCCTGTGAAGGAGAGCATTTCATGCGCAAAATTGTACTGCAGCGCAGACCATGCGGCGAAGGAAAGTTGCATGGCTGCGGCCATCAACATCAACAGTATCGCCGGAGAGCGCCAACCCTTTATGTGATCAAACATGTGAGGCGCGACCGCTTGATCCCCGGCAGCCATCCCAGACCCTGCGCCATCCAATGCACGATGGGCTGGCTTAACCGCTTCGTGTGCGTTGGATGGGTCTGCGATACTCATGAGCCTGTGTAAGAGGGATAGGCCGACCGCGCAATGAAGCGATGTGACCGCCAGTACGGGACTTGAAAGCAAGGCCGCTTTCCGTCACAGAGCCGCCCATGGCACATACAGCATCTTCCTCACCCTCCGCTCAGTCTTTTGGCGACAATGCGCGCAAGATTGATCATCTGGTTTTTCCCGTTGCCGACATTGGCGTTGCGCGGGACCGTTACGAACAGCTTGGTTTTACCGTGGCACCGGACGGAAAACACCCGTTTGGAACCGAAAACTGTTGTGTATTCTTCGCCGATGGCACGTTCTTGGAGCCGCTTGGCATTGCCCACCGCGAGACCTGTGAAGCGCAAGCGCTCAAGGGCCACACATTTGTGCGCAACGATCAGACCTACCGTTTCCGTCGGGGACTGGAGGGCTTTTCCCACGTGGTTATCAAGAGTGATGATGCGGCTACTGACCATGCTGCGTTCAAAAAAGATGGTATATCCGGTGGACGGCGTGTGCGGTTCTCGCGCGGGTTTAAGACGCCCGACGGTGAGAAGGGTCGGGTTAGCTTTTTGCTATCGTTTGCCGCTGACCCAAGAGCGCCTGATGCGGGGTTTTTCAGTTGCGAAGTCGCTTCGCCTCCCAAGGTAGATCGCTCTGCACTGCAGCGCCACGCAAACGGTGTGACCGGATTGCGGGCGATTGTTGGCTGCGAACCTAATCCGACTGACTTTCAGTATTTTTTCCAGTCGTTCCTCTCTCAACGACACATGGAGACGGATTCGTTTTC
>JBCBYZ010000035.1:0-25274 GCA_039815595.1 Pseudomonadota bacterium
AATGGTTTTGGCCTCTATTGAAGCTGCCAAATAACTCGACTGACCTGAAACCGGATGAGGAGGGCTCGCTCGGCCAACGGGTGCACCTCGCTTAAGAGAACCGCCACATGGTGCAGACTGAGGGAGGGGTGCAGTTTAGCGGCAAGGCAAAGAAAGCTCCGCTCAGCTTTTCGGGACACCTAAAGGCAACGGTGGTGTTGGGCGGTCCCCTGGTGGCGGCGCAGGTGGCCCATATGCTCATCAATGTCACAGACACTGTGATGTTGGGTTGGCTGGGAACGCCGCAATTGGCGGCAGGCACGCTCGCTTTCCAATTTATCTTTATTTTCTACATTTTTGGACTGGGGGTCGGCGCGGCGATGATGCCGTTGATTGCGGGTGCCTTGGGTCAAGAAGACAGCCAAGCCGTTAGACGGTCCACCCGGATGGGCTTTTGGGCTCTTTTTGCTTTGTCCGTTGTCTTCTTGTTGCCACTGGCTTTTGTAGAGCCAATCCTAGTCCACGCATTGGGGCAAAACCCTCAGCTTGCAGCTCTTGCCGCCCAATACATGACATGGGGCATGTGGGCGATTGTACCCATGTTCGCCATCATCGGGCAGCGGGCCTTTTTCAGCAGCGTGGAATGGGCAAACACAGTCCTCATTCTCACACTCTGCGCCGCTGCATTGAATGGTTTTTTGAACTATGGCCTGATATTCGGCAATTTCGGTCTGCCGCGCATGGAGATGGCGGGAGCCGGACTGGCCACCGTAATTGCCAATGGTGCCGTGGCGCTCATCGGTTTTGCTGTCATGTTCCGCGCCAGCGCGTTCCGTCATTATGAACTGTTTGTGCGGGCGTGGCGGCCGGATTGGGCCGCCTTGCGCGAGATATCTTTTTTGGCCGTGCCCATCGGTCTCACCATTTTTGCCGAGGCCGGTTTGTTTTCGGCCGCTTCCGTCATGATCGGTTGGATTGGCACTTTGCCGCTGGCCGCCCATGCGATTGTGCTGCAACTGGCCAGCCTCACATTTATGGTGCCATTGGGCCTGTCCCAAGCGGGGTCCGTGCGTGTGGGCAACGCCAACGGTCGGGCAAGCCCAATCGACGTGGGCCGCGCAGGATGGGCCACTTTTGTGATCGGCATGTCGTTTGCCTTGCTGGCGGCCATCGTGTTTTTCGTCATGCCCCGCCCTTTGATTGCCCTTTACCTCGATTTCTCCAATCCGGAAGCGGCGGCGGTGATGGCCACGGCCATTCCGTTGCTTTGGGTGGCGGCGGCGTTTCAACTCACGGACGCGGCGCAAGCTGTCGCTGCTGGCAGTTTACGCGGCCTCAAGGACACGCGCGTGCCGATGCAGATCGCCGTTTTGAGCTATTGGGCGATTGGGGTGACGACAGCCTATGTTTTGGCTTTTCCGCTCGGTTGGGGCGCGGAGGGCGTCTGGACGGGTCTTGCAGCTGGCTTGCTGGCAGCCGCCATTTTGCTCAACAGGCGTTTCACCATTCGTGAACGCTTGGGGCTGATGAAACAGGCGTAAACCGCCGTTTTGCGGCCCGTCCGGTGAATGGGCTGCTTCAAGGCCTGTCACGCGGTTCTCTCGCAAACGTCATGATCTGATCCAAGCTGTGTTTTCCAAAAATTGCGCGGGAAACCTAAAGTTTGTGCGCAATTGAGTGAGGATTCATAGATTTTGGAGGAAAATTTGCATGAAAATCATAAAAAAAGCAGCAATCGGCGGAGCACTGTTTTTTGCGCTGTCAACAGGGTCGGCGTGGGCCGCATGCACTACGGATATCAAAAAGGACGATCTGACGGACGCGCAAGTTCAAGGGTTGTATGATTGCATCAAAGACAAACTCCGCGAAGGCTATGCGTCGCAAGGGGAGGCCGAGGCCAAGGACTATCAAAGCTACAAAGCGGCCTCCACCCAACCTGCCGTGAACGGCACCCATGGCGGACGTTTCCTGATGACCTTTGTGAACGATATCGGATTTGCCGAGTACACGAAGTTTTCTGAAGACCGCACGGCCATGCCTGTGGGGTCAATCTTGGCGAAGGAAAGCTTCAATGTGAGCAAAAAGGGCACGGTTCCCCACGGGCCGTTGTTCATCATGACCAAGGTAGCAGCCGGTAACGCAGATGAGTTTGGAAACTGGATCTATTCCGCCTACACGCCCAAGGGCAAAGTGATGAAAATCAAACAGGGTTTTTGCCACGCCTGCCACGAAGCTTTCTCCGATCAGGATTCCATGGGGTATCCCGGAGAGGATTACCGGGTGTCCGCCAACTGACCGCATATTCCAGCGGGTAGCACTGGCCTGAGGTTATCTGACATTTGTTGGGTAACCTTCCAGTCGGTCCGGTCCAAGCGCACAACCGCCGGGCGACGGCTGTTTTGGCGTCGACGTGTGTCAAAAAGCTTGCCAAACACGCTGTTGGTGGTTATATCCGCAAAATAATCTTTGACCTTGTCAGAGTGGGCTCTTCGGAGACCCGCTCTTTTTTATGTCTAAAGCCTAAGTGTTTGGCCGATCAAATGGCCGAAACACCAAGAGCAAAAGACGTGAAACCACCGCCTTGAAGAGGTTTAGCGCCTGTCCACGATCACCGAAATTCCGGCCACATTGCAGCCTGTTGGCGCCGCCGATACCGCACAGCAGCGGATTGTGCGCGAAGAGGGCGTTGATGCGCGGATTGCAGCCATCGTGGCACCGGTGATCGAAGACATGGGCTATCGGCTGGTTCGCGCCCGCATGTATGATCACAACGGCCTCACCATGCAGATCATGGCGGAAAAGCCTGACGGCACCATGGCCGTGTCGGATTGTGAACTGGTTTCCAAAGCGCTCTCCCCCGTGCTGGACGTGGAAGATCCGGTCTCCGCTGCCTATAGCCTGGAAGTATCGTCTCCCGGTATCGACCGGCCTTTGGTGCGTCACAGCGATTTTGAAACCTGGGCTGGCCACGCCGCCAAGGTGGAAACGGTGACGCTGGTTGAAGGTCGCAAACGATTCAAGGGCACTTTGACGGGTTTAGACGGTGAGACGCTGGTACTGCGCCGCGAGGACGTGCCCGCCGGAGAAGCAAGCGAAAACCGTATTCCGCTCAATCTGGTTGCGGCTGCAAACCTGATCCTTACCGATGATTTGATCCGCGAAGCATTGCGCCGGGACAAGGCACTGCGCACAGCCAACGGAATAGACGACGAACCAGACGATGGAGATAGGCCTTCAAGCGGCGATCACTGATCCCGTTCGAACACTTGTCACCGTAAAGACACTATGGATGGTCCAAAGGTCCATCCGGAAACAACAAAACGACGACTTACAATCACGCCAAGCGCACAGCGCCGCGTGTGCGCGACACGGAGAAGACCCATGGCAGTGAGTGCCAATAGATTGGAATTGATGCAGATCGCAGACGCGGTTGCCCGTGAAAAGGTGATCGACAAGAAGATCGTGTTGGACGCCATGGCGGACGCCATCGAAAAGGCCGCCAAGTCCCGCTACGGCTTGGAAACCAACATTCGTGCCGACATCAATGACAAGACCGGTGAAATCAAACTGCAGCGCCTGCTCGAAGTCGTGGATACGGTTGAGGATTACGATACCCAGATTGATCTGGCTGGTGCCCTCAAGAAAAACGAAGCAGCGAAGATCGGCGATCACATCGGCGAGCTTTTGCCGCCCATGGATTTTGGCCGCGTGGCCGCACAATCCGCCAAACAGGTCATCGTGCAAAAAGTGCGCGATGCGGAACGCGACCGTCAGTTTGATGAATTCAAAGACCGTGTGGGCGAGATCATCAACGGCACCGTCAAGCGCGTGGAATACGGCAATGTGGTCGTCGATCTCGGTCGCGCCGAAGCCATCATCCGCCGTGACGAATTGATACCCCGCGAGCAGTACCGCTATGGCGACCGTGTTCGCGCTTACATTTATGATGTGCGCCGCGAACAGCGTGGGCCGCAAATCTTCCTGTCCCGCACCCATCCGCAATTCATGGCGAAACTCTTCCAAATGGAGGTGCCGGAAATCTATGATGGTGTGATTGAAATTCGCTCTGTCGCCCGTGATCCGGGCTCCCGTGCCAAAATCGCTGTGATCTCAAACGATTCCGGTATTGATCCCGTGGGTGCCTGTGTGGGTATGCGCGGTTCGCGCGTGCAGGCTGTCGTTGGCGAATTGCAAGGCGAGAAGATCGACATCATTCCGTGGAACGAAGAGCCCGCCGGTTTCATCGTCAACGCATTGCAGCCGGCGGAAGTGGCCAAGGTTGTGTTGGACGAGGAAAAAGAGCGCATCGAAGTGGTCGTGCCGGATGAGCAATTGTCCCTTGCCATCGGCCGTCGTGGCCAAAACGTGCGTTTGGCGTCGCAGCTTACGGGTTGGGACATCGATATCCTGACGGAAGAAGAAGAATCCGGTCGTCGCCAAGCGGAGTTCAACGCCAACACCGCGAAGTTCGTAGAAGCGCTCAACGTCGATGAGATGGTCGCGCAGCTGCTCGCTTCGGAAGGTTTCACCGATCTTGAAGAGGTGGCCTATGTGGAGCCTGACGAGATTGCGATGATCGAAGGCTTTGATGACGACACGGCCGGTGAGTTGCAGGCCCGTGCCCGCGAGTTCATGGAACGGCAGGAACAGGAGCTCGACGAGAAGCGCAAAGCGCTGGGCGTGGCAGATGATTTGCGCCAGATACCGGGCATTACAACCGCAATGATGGTGATGCTCGGTGAAAGCGAAGACGAGATCAAAACCCTCGATGATTTTGCGGGTTGTGTGGCCGACGATCTGGTGGGCTGGAATGAACGCAAGGACGGCGAAGTAAAACGTCATCCTGGCATTTTTTCTGCCAACGAGATTTCCCGCGCCCAAGCTGACGAGATGATCATGGCTGCCCGTTTGGCTGCCGGTTGGGTGACGGAAGAAGACCTGCGTGAGCCGGATCCGGTTGAAGAAGAGGTTGCCCCCGCTGAGGACGAGCGTCCGGCGGTGATCAACGTCATCGAAGACCAGTCGGCTTAGGGTTGGAGTGGTGTTTACCTGGTGGATCAAAGCGCAAACAAAACCCCGGAAAGGACCTGCATCGTCACACGTGCGGTCCAAAATCCTGATCGACTGATCCGTTTTGTTGCGGGGCCAGACGGCTTCGTTGTGCCTGATATCTCCGGTAAGTTGCCCGGGCGCGGAGTTTGGGTTTCCGCCAACAGCGCCTGCGTGGAACAGGCGGTCAACAAGCGCTTGTTTAGCCGGGGTCTAAAAAAAGCGGTTCAAGCCGCATCCGATTTGCCCATTCTGGTGGATAGTCTTCTGGAGCAACGCGCTTTGGCTGCTCTGGGCTTTGCCCGCAAGGCCGGTGAATGCATCACCGGTTTGGGCAAGGTTGAGGGCGCGTTGATCGGTGGTCGGGCCAGCGCCGTTCTTCATGCCACCGATGGCGCCGCCGATGGATTGCGCAAACTACAAAATGCGCGGACAGCCGCCAGCCATTTGCATCCATCCAGCCCAAAAGTGTTTCGAATTTTTACCGAACCGCAAATGAGTTTGGCATTGGGCGCCACAAATGTGATACACGCAGCTTTAGTGAGGGGTGGTGCGGCGCAAGCGTGCCTGCGGCACCTGAAAAAACTGGCTGCCTATAGAGACGCGCAACCAACATCTGGTGCTGACGCGCAAGCTGAAACGAGCTTTGCGATGTCATCTGATGATGTGGTGCGAGAAACAGGGCCTGCGGGCGAGCCAGGAAGGTAGACAACTTTATGAGTGACACGAATTCGAACGATGGCAATAAGTCTGACGCGCCGCAGCGGAGTACGCTCTCGCTGAAGCGTGGAGGCAATGCCGGCACGGTTCGCCAAAACTTCTCCCATGGCCGCACGAACTCGGTTGTGGTGGAGACCAAGAAGCGCCGGATCGTAAAGCCGGGTGAAGAAAAGCAAGTGTTTGCGCCCAAACCTGCGGCACCGGTGCCAACGCCTCCCCGTCCTGCTGCTGCACCTGCAGCCGCGGCGGGCAAGCCGGCTGGTACGGCTGGAAAGTTGACCGGCGGTGAGATGGACGCCCGGGCGCGCGCCCTCGAAGAGGCGCGCCTGCGCGAAGTCGAGGAAGCCAAGGAAAGAGAGGCCGAAGCCGCCCGTCGCGCGCTTGAGGATGAGGCAACACGCGAAGCCCGCGAGGCCCGCGAAAAAGAAGAAGCCGAACAGGCAGCCCGCGAAGCGGCAGCCGCAGAAGAAGCCCGCAAAAAGGAAGAAGAAGAAGCCCGCCAAGCCGCCGCAGACGCGTCCGCCATCGCGGCAGCTGCCGCCGATGATACAGGTGGTGCTCCTAAAAAGGTTGGCCTGACAATCATCCGCGAAGCGCCACGGCCCAAGCCTGAAGACAACAAACCGGCCACCCGCCCGCGCGGTGGGGATGATCGCCGTCGCACCAAACTGACCTTGTCAAATGCGCTGGATGACAACTCCGCGCGTTCGCGATCTTTGGCGTCCATGCGCCGCCAGCGCGAAAAGCAAAAGCGCAGCCAGCAATCCGGCCCGCGTGAAAAAGTGATGCGCGAAGTGACTGTGCCAGACACGATCACGATTCAAGAGCTTGCCAACCGCATGACCGAACGGTCTGTAGATGTGGTGAAACTGTTGATGCAGCAGGGCCAAATGATGAAGCCTGGCGACATCATCGATGCCGATATGGCGCAATTGATTGCCGAGGAGATGGGCCACACCGTGGTTCGTGTTTCGGAATCCGACGTGGAACTCGGTCTGCATTCGCAAGAGGACACTGAGGGCACGCTTGAATCCCGTCCGCCCGTTGTCACCATTATGGGTCACGTCGATCACGGTAAGACATCGCTTCTGGACAAAATCCGCGAAGCCCGTGTTGCCAGCGGCGAGGCCGGTGGCATCACCCAGCACATCGGCGCTTATCAGATCGAACGGGACGGAAAGAAAATTTCCTTCCTCGACACACCGGGGCACGAGGCGTTCACCGCTATGCGCGCCCGCGGTGCTGCCGCAACCGATATCGCCATTTTGGTGGTGGCCGCCGATGACAGCGTGATGCCGCAAACCATTGAAAGCATCAAACACGCCAAGGCTGCCGAAGTGCCGATGATCGTGGCGATCAACAAGATGGACACGGAAGGCGCCGACGCACAAAAAGTGCGCACCGAATTGCTGCAACACGAAGTGTTCGTGGAAGGCATGGGCGGTGAAATCCTCGACGTTGAGGTATCTGCCAAGACCGGTGATGGCATCGACAGTTTGTTGGATGCGATCCTGTTGCAGTCCGAACTGCTGGAGTTGAAGGCCAATCCGAACCGCGACGCCGAAGGCATTGTCATCGAATCCAAACTGGAAAAAGGCCGTGGTGCGGTGGCAACCGTGATCATTCAAAAAGGCACGCTCAATGTTGGCGACATCATCGTTGCGGGCAGCGAGTGGGGCCGCGTTCGCGCCATGATCAACGATCAGGGCGAGCAGATGAAAGAGGCCGGTCCATCGACGCCGTGCGAAGTGTTGGGTCTGTCCGGAGCGCCAGCTGCCGGCGATCCCATTGTGGTGGTGGAAGACGAAGCCCGCGCGCGCGAAATCTCCGACTACCGTCAACGCAAGGCGCGTGAGTTGGCAGTGGCTGCTCAGGCCGGTCAGCGTGGTTCACTCGAACAGATGATGACCAATCTTCAGGTCAAAGGTGCAAGCCAGGCACCTCTGGTCATCAAGGGTGACACCCAAGGCTCCGTCGAAGCCATCGTGGCTTCCCTAAACAACCTGGGCACTGACGAAGTGCAGGCCCGTGTGGTCCATTCCGGCGTCGGTGGCATCACCGAATCCGATGTGACACTGGCTATGGCATCGGAAACTCCGATCATCGCATTCAATGTGCGTGCCAACAAACAAGCTTTGGATTTGGCCAAACGCGAAGGCATTGAGATTCGCTATTACTCGATCATCTACAACCTGATCGATGAAGTGAAAGCCACACTGTCTGGCATGTTGGCTCCGGAGCGCCGCGAAACCTTCATCGGGTACGCAGATATTCTGGAACTGTTCAGCCATTCCAAAGTGGGCAAAGTGGCCGGTTGTCTGGTTACAGAGGGTCACGTGGAACGTGGTTCAGGTGTCCGTCTTATCCGCGACGACGTGGTGGTGCACGAAGGGGAGCTGGCAACGCTCAAACGCTTTAAAGACGAAGTCGCGGAAGTGCAGTCCGGTACCGAATGCGGCATGGCTTTCAAAAATTACCAGGACATGCGCAAGGGTGACCGGATCGAGTGCTTCACGGTGGAACTCATTGACCGCTCACTCGACTAAGCCAAACGCCCAATCGCATTCAGAAATACCAACCCGCCGGACCGAAAGGATCGGCGGGTTTTTTCATGCCAAATGGGCGCGACGATTGGTGATGATGAATGCGATGATAAAGGCAAATGTGAGCACCAAGACAATGGTGGGGGCTGGCGCGCTGTCTATAAAGAAACTCAGATAAATGCCGCTCAAGGACGACGCGACTGAGACAGCCACGGCCACAACCATCATCTGCTTGAATGTGCGGGTGACCAAAAATGCAATGGCGCCCGGCGCGATTAACAGGGCGATGGTGAGAATAATCCCGACAGCTTTGAGGGCCGCAACGATGGTCAGAGACAGCAGGGTCAGCAGACCATAATGGATCATCTGCACCGGCAGGTTGGCAACCTTTGCCTGCACCGGATCAAAAGCATGCAGCACAAGATCGCGCCAGCGCACCAAAAGGACGAGGGTGACGATGAGCGCGATCGCACCGCTGGTTCGAATATCGGCGGGACCGACACCCAGCATATTGCCAAATAGAATGTGGTCGAGATGCACGTCGGATTGGATACTCGTGTAGAGCACCAACCCAACCGCAAACATGCCGGAAAAAACCACACCCATGATGGTATCTTGTTTTACGCGGCTGTTTTCCTTCAGGAACCCGGTTAGTAGGGCGCAAATCATGCCAGCCACAAACGCGCCGATGACGAACGGAATGTTGATCAGATAGGCGATGACGATGCCCGGCAGCACGGCATGGCTGATGGCATCCCCCATCAGTGACCAACCTTTGAGCACTAAGAGACAAGACAGCAGTGCGGCTGGGACGGCGATCAGCACCGATATGAGCATCGCGTTGACCATGAAGGAGAACTGAAACGGCAAGGTGAGGCCCTCCAACACGCTCATGAGCGCACCTTTTGCAGTGCCGTATCGTTCTGCCCGTCCATCACAAGCGCGGTGGCGGCTTTCTTACGTGCGGCTAACATGCCGTGCTTTGGCGCAAAAAAGAATGCCAAAAGAAACAGCGACGCCTGCAGGCAAACGATGATCCCACCCGTCGCCCCATTGAGGAAAAAACTGATATACGCACCAAATGCGGCCGTCCCTGCGCCAATCGCCGTGCTGATCATTAACAGCCGTTCAAACCGATCCGCCAGCAGGTAGGCCGTGGCCCCGGGGGTCACCACCATAGCGATGACCAAAAATGCGCCAACCGTTTGCAGTGCCGCGACCGTGCAGGCCGACAGGATGGTGAAGAACACAACCCGCAGTAAATCCGGGTTGAGCCCGATGGACCGAGCATGGATTTCGTCAAAAAACGTGACCATGAAGTCCCGCCATTTCAGCAACAAGACCGCGAACGACAAGCCGGCGATGATCACCAATTGCAGTGTGTCTTCCGGTGTGATGGCTAAAATGTTGCCAAGTGTGATGGTTTGGATGTTCACCGAACTTGGAGACAGGGAGATCATGAACAGCCCCAGCCCGAAGAACGACGTGAAGATGAGGCCGATAATGGCATCTTCTTTAAGTCGGGTGCGCTGGTTCAAAAACAGCATGGCGGCTGCTGCCAGACCGCCGGAAAAGAATGCCCCGAAGGCGAAGGGCAGCCCCAGCATGTAGGCGCCGGCCACCCCCGGAACGATGGAGTGGCTGAGCGCATCGCCGATCAAAGACCAGCCTTTCAACATCAAGTAAACCGATAAAAAGGCACAAACGCTGCCCACCAATGCGCTCACCCAGATGGCGTTCACCATGTAGGAATAGGCAAACGGTTGCAGCAGCGTGTCCATCACTGCTTGCGATCCGGTTCGGGCCTTGTTTCCAAATCTGCGCCCTTGTCGTCGTATACAACAAAAGGCCGTTCATCATCGCTGATAACGGTGATCTGTCGCGTGTCCTCGTCGTCGTGGTGCAGGTCCGTGCCACCCAGTACAAAGTGGCGCAACACGCCGCCGAAAGCGTGCTGCAAATTGTCTTGCGTAAACACTTCGGGTGTTGGTCCATGGGCAAGAACAGTGCCCTTGATGAGCACTGTGCGGTCACAAAACTCCGGCACGCTGCCCAGGTTATGGGTGGCAACAAGCATCACGCGGCCTTCTTCGCGCATAGATTGAAGCAGCGCTATGATCGCGTCCTCGGTTTTAACGTCGACGCCGGTGAACGGTTCATCAAGCAGGATCACCCGTCCGTCCTGAGCCAGTGCGCGGGCCAAGAATACGCGCTTTTTTTGACCGCCCGATAACTCACCAATTTGCCGTGTGCGATAGTCGCTCATGCCGACGCGTTCTAAAGCCTTGTCCACAGCAGCGTGGTCGACAGCACGTGGACGGCGCATGAAGTTCATGTGGCCGTACCGGCCCATCATCACGACGTCTTCTACCAGAACTGGAAAGGACCAATCCACCTCCTCCGCCTGCGGTACATAAGCCACCAGATTGCTTTTAAGGGCTAATTTTACATCCTGACCCAAAATGGAGATTGTGCCATGACCGAGCGGGGCAAGCCCCATGATCGACTTAAACAGAGTGGACTTGCCTGATCCGTTCACCCCAACAAGCGCGGTGATCGTGCCCGTTGGAATGTCAAAACTCGCATCGCGAAGCGCCGTGTGCCCGTTTCGATACGTGACCGTAATGTGAGAGACGGATAACCCCGATCGAGCCGAGGGAACAATCGGGTTCTGGGCAGTTTCAGTTGAAAGCGACAAGGTTTGAGCCATTATGAGCCTTCGGTCAGCCCTTTCAGGATCGTCTGAGACGTGATCTTGAGGAGGTCCAGATAGGTGGGTACTGGCCCATCAGAAGCACTCAGGGAATCTACATAAAGGATGCCGCCGTAACGTGCGCCGGTCTCACGTGCGACCTGCTGGGCGGGCGCGGCAGGGACAGTGCTTTCTGAGAAGATCACCGGAATGTTGTTGGCCCGCACTGTGTCAATCACCTTGCGCACCTGTTGAGGTGTGCCTTGTTGGTCAGCATTGATCGGCCACAGAAACAGTTCTTTCAAACCGAAATCACGCGCCAGATAGGTGAACGCGCCTTCGCTGGAGACCAACCAACGTTGTTCTTCGGGCAGCGCCATAATAGCCTCGCGCAGGGGAGCGATGGCGGCCCGGATTTCATCCTTATAACGCTCGGCATTGGCGCGGTACGTCTCAGCATTGTCCGGATCGTGGGTGATAAAACCGTCTCGGATGTTGTCGACATAGATGATAGCGGATTCCAGTGCCATCCAAGCGTGCGGGTTGGGCTTGCCGGTATAGGGCCCTTCGACAATGCTCATGGGCACGACGCCGTCGGTCACGGTCACGCTCGGAACGTCCCGCAGATTGCGAAAAAACTGCTCAAACCAAAGTTCCAGGTTGAGCCCGTTCCAAAAGACTAAATCCGCATCCTGCGCCTTCAAGATATCGCGGGGCGTGGGTTGATAGCCGTGAATTTCGGCACCGGGCTTGGTGATGGATTCAACGATTGCCGCATCGCCCGCCACGTTGCGAGCCATGTCCGCGATGACCGTGAAGGTGGTGACGGCCTTAAACTTGTCCTGCGCCACTGCGGGGAGCGCCCACGCGCCAGCACTGATCGCGAACATGAAAACTGCGCTGCAGGATGCAGCGATCAAACGTTTGATCGGGGACATGGTCACACCTCCAAAAAGCAAACCGTGTCATCTATGTTTATGCGAATGGTTCGCAACGGTCAAACGTGTTGCGAACCATTCGCAAGTAGACAATGTCGCATGTTTCACAAGGCAGCCGGGTTGCTCGTGGGGAGAAGCACAATGAAAAAGGCCGCCCCTGTTTCCAAGTGCGGCCCACAAACGGGTCTGGCGTTTCAAGCGTGGTTTACTTGTCGCGCTTCACTTTCTGTTTTTGCGTGCCGAGCTTGTCGATGCCAAGCGTCATCACGTCACCCTCCTGCAGATAGACAGGTGGCTTCATGCCCATGCCGACGCCAGGAGGTGTTCCAGTTGTAATCACATCGCCGGGATGCAAGGTCATGAGCGACGACAGGTGCTCGATGATCTGAGCGACTGTGAAAATCATGGTCGCTGTCGTACCGGTCTGCATACGCTTGCCGTTCACGTCGAGCCACATGCCAAGGTTCTGCGGATCGCCTACTTCGTCTCGGGTCACAAGCCATGGACCTGTGGGACCAAACGTGTCGCAACTTTTGCCCTTCGTCCACTGCCCGGTCAGCTTGGTCTGGAAGGTCCGCTCCGACACATCATTGACGACGCAGTAGCCCGCCACATATTTCAGCGCGTCCTTTTCGGCGACATATTTTGCTTTACGCCCGATCACGACCCCCAGTTCCACTTCCCAGTCAGTGGTCTGCGATCCGCGCGGCATGCTGACGGTGTCGTTGGGACCAACAATCGCGGAGTTGGCTTTGAAAAACAGGATCGGGTGTTCAGGGATATCGGCTCCCGTCTCAGCGGCATGGTCGGAATAGTTCAGCCCGATGCACAGGAACTTCCCGATATTGCCAACGCAAGGGCCGATGCGGGGACGCCCTTCCACTTTTTTGAGTTTCTTGACGTCCAGTTCCCGCAGCATCTTAAGAGACTTATCGGAGAGCGTCTCACCGGTCACATCCGGGATTTTCCGCGACAGGTCGCGCAACACGCCATCCTCGTCGATCAATCCAGGTTTTTCTTCTCCGGCTTTTCCGTACCGCACCAATTTCATGTGACTGTCTCCTCAGACTTCGTTCCCGCTGTTTGTTTAAACAAATTCAGGCTGCTGTACATGTTTGAAAGTCTCTCCCCCAAACTTCCGGCCCGCAGGAGGCACGCCGTCAGTCGTCTGACTTCGCGGGTCCAATTGTGATGGACAACGTGCCAATGCCTGCGACTTCCGCAGTCACAACATCTCCCACCTCGAGTGCAGCAACTCCGGCCGGTGTGCCCGTCATGATCAGGTCGCCGGGTTCCAGTGCCATGGAGAACGACAATTTGGAGACGTGTTCCGCAACCGGCCAGATCATGTCTGCCAAATCCGCATCCTGTCGCACAGTTCCATTGACTGCGAGCCATATGCGGCCAGCGTCCAAGGTCATGGTCTCATCAATCGGTTTGAGGGGACCAATTGGGGCGGAATGGTCGAAGCCTTTGGCAAAATCCCAGGGGCGCCCCATAGTCTTTGCGACCGTTTGAAGATCACGGCGTGTGAGATCGATCCCCACGCCCGCACCCCATATGTGATCGCGCACAGCATCAGGTGCTATATCGCGCCCGCCTTTGCCGATGGCCACCACGAGTTCCACTTCATTGTGCAGATCCTGTGTGTCCGGCGGGTAGGGCACCGTGCTTCCGCTATCCATCACCGCATCTGCCGGCTTGCAAAAAAAGAATGGCGGTTCCCGCTCGTCATTGCCCATTTCACGCACGTGTTCAGCATAGTTGCGACCCACGCAAAATATCCGCCGCACCGGAAAACGGGCACCTGTGCCTTGCACTGCAAGGCTGGCTTGGGGCGGTGGCGATATTACAAAAGAGGTTATCATGGGCGTCCTTCTGCGGCTGATCCAAGCCGTAAAATTCTAGCGATCCTTGGCCGTGCCTGAATGCGCTGCACCCGTATTGGTTACAATGGTTTGGAGAAGGTTCACCAGCTTCTGGCGCGCCTCAGGACTGCCAGAGTTCAGGGCCTTGTGTTCTTGTTCTTGGCTCACTGCAAACAAGGGAGCCACCCGCGCCTGCCCCTTGCCTGTGCCGGTGATCATCCGCTCGTCTCCTTTGCCGGAGACCGCGCACAGATCATCTTTTGCGAGTTCTTCCAACAGCCGATCGAGTTTCTGGGTGTTTACGAAAGTTCGTGCGGCAAGATCGGTGTAGCTGCGGCTCCGCTCACCATAAAGGGATGCGAGCACGCGCCACTGAGGCAGGGTGAGCCCCTCTGCTTCCACTGCGATGTGCAATTGTTCGCTCAGCTGATGGTAGGCGCGGGACAAGTGATAGACCAGCATCGTATCGATACCACCGTCTGATGCATCGGACTTGGCGGCGTCAGTATCGGTTTGTGAGACCAAATCTTGGGTGCCTGCATAGGCTCCTTTCGCAAAAAGCAGGGGTTCACCGCTTTGGGTGTTCAGGTCGACCACTTCGCCCACCACAATCCAATGATCGCCGCCTTCGTGCACAGCATGGGTTTTACAACTGAACCGCGACAGGGCGCCTTCCAACACCGGGAGCCCATGATCGTCTTCGGCGTAGTCGAGGTCATTGAACTTATCGGTCCCGCTGCGGGCAAACCGGTTGGAAAGCGGTATTTGATCAGTGCTCAAGACGTGGACAGCAAACCGCTCGCTGTTGCGAAACGCCTCGGCGGACAAAGCTGACTTGCCGACGCTCCATAGGATCAAAGGCGGGTCCAGCGACACGGAATTGAAGCTGGATGCCGTCATGCCCACCGGTGCACCATCCTCATCACGGGTGGTGATGATCGTAACGCCGGTCGCAAATGCAGACAGGGCGTCGCGAAACGCCCTGTTGGTAAAGTTCGGTTCTGTCATAGGGTCGTTTAGGCGTCTTCGGCACTGTTGAGCAAGGCGTCCACACGTCCCACAAGCGGGTCTTTTTCATAAAGATCAAAATAAGCCGATGCCATGAGCGCCGGTGGGCCAAAAAAGAACCGCTCATAGAGCGCTTGCCGGTTGCCGAAGCCGGAGACCGCGACATCATGCGCCAACCGGAAGAGAGCGACCCGGTCTCGCGATTCCAGATTGGCCACTTGAAAATACTGCGCAACGTCATCTGCGATTGCGTTGTCGAAGTCTGCCTCCGCTGGCGTCGCCATCAGGGATGATGACCCCAGCAACTGGAGGATCTCCACCATGCGGGGATACATTTTCGGGAATAGATTGCGGGACGTGTCGAGCGGGCTGCGCAGCGGTATGTAATTGCCCCACTGATCTTCGTGAGCCTGCGTCTCAGCAGAAAAGAGCAAAGAGCGCACGGTCTCCGTCATCATCATGACCTCGCTGATCATGCCTTTGACGTGCAAGTCTTTGTCCTTACCCGTGGCTTTGGCGATGGCGCACATAAGCCCTACCATAAACTCAGCCTTTGCCAGTTTTCCGCAGGCCACTTGATGCATCATATGCACAACAGCATTGGTGGCATTAAAGGCCTGATTGCACAGTTCCGGCTGCCCGTACATGAATACCCGTTCCCACGGCACCAACACGTTTTCAAACACGACAACCGCATCCATCTCTTCGTAGCGCGATGCGAGTGGCGCGTCGAAATGGGATTTGCCGTGATCATAGCTGTCCCGACAGATCAACCGCAGACCGGGCGTTGCAATGGGAAGGGCGAAGGCAAACGCAAAGGGAATGTTTTCTGCCGAACCGCGCAACACTGTGGATGGAAAAACCTCAATTTCATCGGCCAAAGGACCTAAAGTGGCGAGGAGCCGGGCTCCGTTGACGATGATCCCTTCATCGGTTTCCTCCACCACCTGCAACGCGACTTTGTCAGAGTATTTCCCCTCCACCGCTTGCTGGTGGGAGACGGTTGGATTGACCAGCGTATGGGTGAGCACAAGGTCATTTTTGCGCACGTGCTGGTAAAACGCCTTCATATTGGCTGCAAAGTCTGTGCGGCCCTTCGTGCCCTGCGCCAAAAAATCTGTAGCGGTGGCAAACGCCATGATGGAGGCGTTTTTATAGTCCGGTGTGCGCCCAAACATGCCGTTCGACCATTTGGCCCATTCATAATAGGAGCGCCCCCGCGCCTTCACATCCTGCACGCTTTTGGGGATGTGAAACGCCATTCCGCACCGGTCGCCGTCCGTGTCCATGTAGGTAACGGTGTCTCGCCATTGCGGGTCACTTTGCCGGTCTAGAAACGACGCAAGAGTGGCAGCACCGCGCGCCATCCCGGGTTCGGTTGTGACATCCTCCACCCGTTTGCCCCGGGTCCAGATTTCGCGCCCGTCCCGCAATCCTGCAAGATACTGCGCCCCGGTCCGGATGCCGTTTCCGGCTGCGCCATATCTTGAGGCAGGCGCGGAGGTGACGTCCGCAGCCGTGCGCTCGGTCATTACTGTGGAACGTGGTGTTGTCTTGCCCGTCATGATTCTCTCCTCCCAATCAGTCTTGCCTCTGTCGTGCGTCGTCATCCGCTTTGCTTGTCCCGTGCATCGGTTGGCTCTTCTAGAAGCCCGTCTTCAATCTTGTCGAAGAGACGGTTCAACACTGTCCATTCGGCACCATCCAGGGTTGCCCGCGTTTTTTCATGGATGGTCAGCACTTGCGGCAGGACCGTCTCTCCCAGTGCACGTCCTTCAGCTGTGGGCAGCAGATAGACAACCCGTCGATCATCCACGGACCGCAACCGGGTCATCAAGCCTTTGCCGCTCAGTCGGTCGACGATACCCACCAGACTCTGCGGCGAAAGCAGCGTCGCAGCCGCCGCATCCTGTGCGGTGACGCGCTCGCGCTCCCAGACAACGCGCAAAAGCCGCCATTGTGGCTCGGTCAAATCATGTTCTGCAAAGAGCGCGCGGTAGGCGGGCATCACCGCATCCAACAACCGGTAGAGCCTCATAGGAAGCGAGTGTTCAAACGCGATCATGGCTTGCACCTTCTGGGCCGGAAATTCATATGTGAATAATTCATACATGAACTAAAACGCAAAAATGCCGCATCTGCAAGAGTTAGAATCTGACTTTGATTGTCCAGTTTTGCCTTGTTTTGACCCTGTTGCTCCCCATTTTGTGAACGGGGATGGGAACACAGGAGTGTGAACGGATGGACATACGTTTTTCAGATCAGCTGCTCGGCCGCAGGGAGCCAACGCCCGCTTCCCGCGATCAATCTCTGCCGCAATTGGCCCGCAAAATTGGCTTCTCCGATACGGAAATTGCAGAGCTCGAACGGGTCTACAGCCGCACCGGACGCTGAGGGTGGTCATGCATGCGAGCGTGCATGACAACGCCAATCATGCAGTGCGGAAATGCTTGGAGAGTTTAAGCCCCTGCGCTTGATAGTTGGACTGAAGGTCAGAGCCGTAAAGCTTTTGCGGCTTTTCCAACATGTGCTCATAAATCAAACGACCGACGGTTTGGCCGTGCTCCAATATGAACGGCACTTCGTGGCTGCGCACTTCCAGCACCGCGCGTGATCCTCCGCCACCGGCGGCAGCGTGGCCGAACCCGGGATCAAAAAAACCGGCATAGTGAACCCGAAACTCCCCCACGAGCGGATCAAACGGCACCATTTCCGCAGCCGTTTGCGGCGGCACATGTACGGCTTCTCGTGAGACGAGAATGTAAAACTCGTCCGGGTCCAGCACGATGTCGCGTGAACCGCGATTGATGATGGGCTCCCAATAGTCAAGCACATCGCACGCATCGCGCTTGTCCACGTCCACTACACCGGTGTGGCGCTTGCCGCGATAACCCACCAAACCGTCGGTGTCTCCGGTCAGGTCAATCGACATGGCGATACCGCGATTGTCGATCAACGCTTCACTCATGGCGCCACCTGCGCCCACCAAACCTTCCGCTTCGTGCAGTGCCACCAACTCAGGCTCGCTCAGGGTGGGTTGACCAACCCGGAACCGGATTTGCGAAAGGCGCGACCCCGTGCGCACGACTATGGGGAAGGTGCGTGGGCTGATTTCCAAATAAAGCGGCCCGCGATATCCCGCAGGGATCATGTCAAACTGCCCCGCATAATCGCTGATCACGCGGGTGAAGATATCCAACCGTCCGGTGGAGCTTTTCGGGTTGGTGGAGGCTGATACGGTCTCCGGCAGTGCCAGAGCTTCCAGAAGCGGCACGATATAAACGCATCCGGTCTCCAGAACGGCGCCGCTGGAAAGATCGATTTTGTGAAGCGCAAAGCGCTCCAACTTGTCGCTCACCAAGGCGTCTTTACCCGGCAGGAAAGATGCACGCACGCGCCAAGCATGGGAACCCAAACGCAGGTCCAGACTGGCGGGTTGGATCTGATCTTCGTCCAACGGACCTTGGGTGGAAATTTCACCCTGATCGAACATAGCGTGCAGTCGGCGATCATTGATGATGCCGGAACGCATGTCGGTCGGGTCGCTGAATTGGGACGTCATGCTTCTGTTTACCGACCCGCTCAATTGACGCAATGGCTGTGCTTGGGTAGTACACATCTCGTTCGTGGTGATTTGGCCGGTCGGCTTGCAGCCACGTAAAACAACTCGCTAAAGGACCGAACCAGTTTTCTCACATGGGAAAACCAGCCGGTTTTGCGGGGTCGCGAAGCCGGTTTTTTTGTGCCTGAAACAGCATAAAGAGACCCGGCTTCGCGATTTGAGCAAACAAGGAAGCAAGGAAACGATGTCTCAGGACACTACAGAACTGTCAGCATCCAACGCTGACCCAACTCAACTTTCCAACACTCCCCCGCAGTGGCAGCCAGCCACGCGCATGGTACACGCCGGCACTAACCGCTCCCAGCACGGGGAAACATCGGAAGCACTCTACCTCACTCAAGGCTTTGTCTATGACAGCGCAGAGCAAGCGGAAGCCCGCTTTGCAGGGGATGAACCCGGGTTCATCTACTCCCGTTACGCCAATCCAACAGTGGCAATGTTTGAAGAACGCCTCGCTGCTTTAGAGGGTGCGGAAACCTGCCTTGCAACTGCCAGCGGCATGAGCGCGGTGACGGCTGCGCTGATGTGCCAGCTTAAGGCGGGAGACCACATAGTGGCGGCGCGGGCGCTTTTCGGGTCCTGCCGTTGGGTGGTGGAAAAACTCGCTCCGCGCTACGGCATCGGTTGCACGCTGGTGGACGGGCGCGACCTGGCGGCTTGGAAAGCGGCCATCCGTCCTGAAACAAAAGTGCTATTTTTGGAATCCCCCACCAACCCAACCCTGGAACTGGCCGACATCGCCGCCGTGGCGGATATCGCCCACAATGCGGGCGCACGCCTCGTCGTTGACAATGTGTTTGCCACACCGATGTTCCAGCGTCCGATGGACCTTGGAGCGGATATCGTCGTCTATTCAGCCACCAAACATATAGACGGCCAAGGCCGTTGTCTGGGCGGTGCTATCTTGGGCGAAAGGTCATGGGTGGATGAAGAGCTGTGGGATTTCTATCGCCACACGGGTCCAAGCCTGTCGCCCTTCAATGCCTGGGTTTTGCTCAAGGGCTTGGAGACGCTGCCCGTGCGGGTGGCGCAACAGAGCCGCAGTGCCAGGACGATTGCGGATCATCTGGCGCACCATGGAGCGTGCAACCGGGTGATTTATCCCGGACGGCCGGATCATCCCCAAGCGGATATTGCAGCGAAACAAATGGAGGGCGGTTCGACACTGGTGGCATTTGAACTGGCAGGTGGAAAAGAGGCGGCCTTTCAGTTTGAAAACGCACTTCGTTTGATCCGGCTTTCAAACAATCTGGGGGACGCAAAAAGCCTCATCACACATCCTGCCACAACGACGCATAAAAACCTGTCGCAGGACGACCGTAATGATTTGGGCATTACCGATGGGGTGTTGCGTCTTTCTGTTGGGCTGGAGGATGAGCGGGATCTTTTAGCCGATATCGATCAAGCGATGACAGGGCTCTAGAAGCTGCGGGGCATGTCCAGCATGTGCTCCGCAACATAACTCAAGATCAAATTGGTTGAGATCGGGGCCACTTGATAAAGCCGCGTTTCGCGAAACTTGCGCTCGATATCGTATTCGGCAGCAAAACCGAATCCGCCATGAAACTGCAAACACGCATTGGCCGCCTCCCATGACGCATCGGCGGCCAGCAATTTTGCCATATTGGCTTGCGGACCGCAGGCCTCTCCACGATCGAACCGCTCCGCCGCCTCAAAAGCGCATCAAATTGGCCGCTTCCACATTGATGAAGCTGCGGGCGATGGGGAACTGAACCCCTTGGTTCTGCGCGATGGGCCGGTCAAAGACGATCCGCTCTTTGGTGTAGCCGCACACTTTATCGACAAACCAATACCCGTCGCCGATGCATTCCGCCGCAATTAAAATCCGCTCAGCGTTCAATCCCTCCAAGATGTATTTGAAACCCTTCCCCTCTTCGCCAATCAGGCAGTCGGCCGGTATCTCCAGATTGTCGAAAAACAATTCATTGGTCTCATGATTGACCATGTTGGCGATGGGCTTGACCTCAAGGCCGTTACCGATGGCTTCGTGCAGATCGACCAGGAAGATCGACAGACCATCCGATTTTTTGGCGCAGTTTTCGAGCGGCGTTGTACGGGCGAGCAACACCATAAGATCGGAGTGTTGGACGCGAGAAATCCAGACCTTCTGTCCGTTGATCACATAACGGTCACCCCGGCGCTCCGCTCGGGTTTTCAGTTTGGTCGTATCCGTTCCGGTTGTCGGTTCGGTGACCCCCATGGACTGCAACCGCAACTCGCCGGACGCGATGCGTGGCAGATACTGCGCCTTTTGTGCGTCTGACCCGTGCGCGAGCAGCGTGGACATGTTGTACATTTGTCCGTGGCAATGCCCGGCATTTGCTCCACTGCGGTTGATCTCCTCCATTACGATGGAGGCTTCCACCAGTCCAAGTCCTGACCCGCCATACTGGTCCGGTATCATGGAGGCGAGCCAGCCAGCTTCGGTCAGCGCGGTGATAAACTCTTCCGGGTAAGTCGCGTCTTGGCCGTGTTTGCGGTGATAGTCCGCCGAAAACCGTCCGCACAGGTCGCGAACGGCCTCTCTGATTTCTGTATGAAGATGATCGCGGTTGCCGATAGTCGGGGGGTGTGCGCGCGCCATGTTCACGCCCTTTGCGCAAACGCGATCATACGGTTCGCGGCTTCTTGCAGCGCATCGGATGGTACCGTCAGGCTGAGGCGAATGAAACTATGAGCCTGATCACCAAAGGAATTGCCGGGCATTACGGCGACACCATGGTCTAGCAGCCCCATTGCACACTCATGGCCGCTGAGGCCTGTGCGGCTCACATCCACCAGCATGAACATACCAGCCTCCGGTACCAGTGGTTTAAGCTTGGGCGAAGCGCTCAACGCATCTGATAGGATCGCGATCCGCTCCCGATAGGCTGTTGCCATGGTTTGGGTTGTGTCGTCTGGATGGGTGAGCGCGTGGGCCACCATGTCGGCGATAAACGGCTGGCAACCAAACAGGACCGCCTCAGAAACGCTTTGTATCCTGTCCATGGCCCATGCCGGTCCAACGGCCCATCCGGCCCGAAAGCCCGGCGCTGCGTGAGACTTCGAAATTGAAGCCACCGAAATTACGCGATCCGCATAGGCCTCAATGTCAAAGGGCGAAGCGAACGCGCCTTGATAGACCAGCGGCTCATAAACCTCGTCGCTCACAATCCATAAGTTATGCTTCTCGCACACCGCGCAAATTGCTTCGATTTCCGTTCGACTGAGCGTCGCCCCGCTGGGGTTGTGCGGGGAGTTCAAAAGGAGGGCTTTCGTGTTGGGCGTAATGGCGGCTTCCACCTGCTGGGCCGTGAGATGAAATCCGTTGGCGGCATCCATGGGAACAGGAATAAAATCTGCGCCGGTGCCACGCACCACACCTTCGTAAGTCGCATAGTAGGGATCAGGCACCAGCACCGCGTCTCCGGTCTCCACCAAGCCTGTCATGCACAGGGAAAGCGCTGCCTGTGTTCCCGGAAATGCGAGCACGTTGGCAGGTGTCACAGCGCGGTTGGACCTTAGCGCATATTTTGCGGCCACAGCCGCCAACAATGCCGGTTCACCCTTACCGTTGGAATAGCGTGTGCGCCCGGCCTGCATTGAGCGGTGCGCAACATCAATGAGCGCTTGCGGTGTGGGGACGTCGGGTTCGCCAATCGTCAGCTCAATCAGGTCTTGACCTTCGGCCACTCGGCGGCGTGCTTCCATGTGCACGGCCCAACGCTGCGAACCCAGCGAAGCCAGTCGGTCTGTGATGGAAGCTGTCGTCAGCGAAACTGACGGACGAGCGAGGGAGTGTGAGCCCATGGGCCAAGGTCCAAGACGAGTGCGGCCGGATGCGGCCCTGTTAGCTGGTCTTGTGACGTATTTTAGCGCGCCTGAAAACACGCTTGATAGGGGTTGGCCCGGTGCGGAACCAAGTGACCCATCGCAAAATCGTCATTGATGCGCGGGTCGGTGTCACCGTGCGCAGCGCCAGCTGCGACCGGCGACTGCGCACAATGAAAGAAGGATATCACTGGTGGCGAAATTTAGCCGGCCAGATCCTCATCGGTGATGTCAGAGTCCGCATCTACGGGACGGCGCAAAGGCACCACGTTGGCGGCTTTCGCCAGAGTAATTTTCGATGCTGCATCGGAGCGACCGCGTTCGGCGGCAACGGTGGCCTCGACATTGCGGGATTGCTGAAACACCACATCACCGGCAGTGCCCATGGCGCGGCGCAATGACATGCGGTCGCACGTTGATGCGATCAGCAGGCCCAAATGGTTTAGGTGGCGACGGCCATAACAGAACGCGGCCAGACGGGCGCGGTTAGCCAAGGGCAGTTTTTTGGCGATTTCGACAGCGTCGGCCGGTTCGGCCTGTGCCATCTGGCCAAACAGGTTTTCAGGGATTGGAACAGACGCTTCATTGAGCGAGTGAGACTGAGCTGGTGACATGATACCCTCCTAGGTTGTCGAGGGCATGATCCTGCACCGTACCTTAATACGGTATGAATAATTTGAACTAAATTGTGCGGGGACTTCGATTGGTTACTAGAGTATTGGTCGTAAACAACCGGTTCAGAAACTTGGTTAATCTGCGTTAACTGATTAATTTTACGGGTAATTATGGGTTTCAAGTGGTTTGGATGTGCTTGGTGGATCACAAGATGTGCACAATCGCACAAACCGGCGGCAGCTTCATCCCGGTGTTTGAATGACCACGATCCCAGCTTCCCCGTGGGTGTCGAGCTTGTGGGTGTCAAAATCGCTCACCGTCCACCGTTTGCCCACCACCTGGAGCAGTTTGGTGGCCTTGTCTTGCTGCACAAACCCCTTGGCGCGCACCACGGTCTCATCCCGGGCAAGACTGGCAGCCAGTGTTTCGGCATCCGTTCCCGTCTCGGGAACCATCACATGGCTTTTGAACCGGTTGCGGTGTGCGTTGGTGAGATACGCACCGCGCGCGCGGCCGATAAAGCTTTGGAGCACCAACTCCGGTTCTACGAGAGAGTGTTCACTCTCAACGATAACGGCGTCGGGCGCTTTTTCGCTCAACCAAGTGCGGACGTCATTGCGCGTGACGGTGTCCACCAGATCGATCTTGTTGAGCAAGATCAGGTCCGCGTCCGTCAATTGGCGCAGCACCGTGTCATACATGTATTTGTCTTGTGCGCGTTTCCGCACAGTTTCAGCGTCGGCCAGTACGACGATGCCATCATCAACCACATGGGGAAGCAGCGATAGCGATGACGCGATGGAACCGGGCAAGGCAACGCCGCTCGCTTCCAGCACAATATGATCCGGCGGCGGGTCCATGGCCGCCATCTGCTGCATCGCCGCCATTAGATCATCGCCGTATGAGCAGCACACACAACCACCGGCCAGGGCAATCATATCGTCCCCCTGTGCTTCTATCAGCGCTTCGTCGATTGGCAGGTCGCCAAACTCGTTGACCATGATCGCCAGACGCAGGCCGTTCGCTGCCCGCAGCAAATGGTTCACAAGCGTGGTTTTACCGGCCCCCAAATACCCGCCGATCACCGTGACTGGTATCTGCACGGCATCGCTCATCGCTCAAATATCGCTGGCGGCAAATATGCGTCCATCTTGGACAGTGCCCCAAACGCGCACGTCCTTGAGGCGGTCGCCGCCGATCTCTTCGGGGTCATCTTCGAAGATCGCAAAATCCGCGCGTTTGCCTGTTTCAATCGATCCCACTTCGTCGTCCAGTTTGAGCGTGTAAGCGGCGCCAATTGTGATGGCTTCCAGCGCCTCATCCACGTCGATACGCTCCGCTTCACCTTGGATACGCCCGGACGCGGTGATGCGGTTGACGGCACACCAGGCGGTGAACAGCGGTCCCAATGGCGTGATGGGCGCGTCGGAATGAACCGTCATGGGAACGCCCTGCTCCAACGCTGTCGCGCAAGCGTTCATGCGTTCCGCTCGCTCCGGACCCACGGTCAAATTGTAGTGCTCGTCGCCCCAATAAAAATGGTGATTGGCGAACAGATTCACGCATATGCCCAGACGCGCCATGCGCCGAAACTGCGCCGTATCGGCCAATTGGCAGTGTTGCAGCGTGAAGCGGTGATTGCCGGACGGTTGGCGACGCAGCACTTCTTCCATTGTGTCTAGCACCAGTTCAGTCGCCTCATCCCCGTTGGTATGGGTGTGAACGTGAAGGTCGTGTTCCAGTGCGGCTTCCAAAATTTCTTTGAGATGTTCCGGTGAGATATACCAAAGCCCGTTGGGCGCACCATTGTAGTAACCGGGCCATCGCAGCCGCGCCGAAAAACCTTGAATGGACCCGTCTACCACCACTTTGATTTTACCCAACCGCAACCGGTCGGTGGATTGTTCCTTCAACGCCAAGGCGTGGTCGATCAGTTCTTTGGGAGAGACGCCGTGGTGAAACCGAAGCGGCACAATCCGTGCGGGATACGTCTTGCGGGCGGTGACTTCGCTCATCATTTTTACGGCGTCTTCGGGCAGCCGTGCGGCCAGATCGGTTGCGGTGGTGACGCCGGCCCGGACACACAATTTCCCAAAATCGATTAAGCCACCCTCGTCGCACGCCAGCATGTCACGGTCGAAACCAACATGAATGCCCACCGGCGTCATCACGTCGGGGCCTTTCAGTTCACCGGTGGGCAATCCGTCTGCGCCAAGCGGGATGCCGGGATTGTTGAGCCCTTTTTTCAAGAGTCCTGCCAACTCTAAGGCCTTTGAATTGACGTTCAAGATGTGACCGGACGCATGCATCACACCAACGGGCCGCGTCGTGGACACACGGTCCAGATCTGCCCGCGAGACACGGGCTCCATTTTCGCCATCCTTGCCAAAATAGATCGGGTCGAGCGAC
>JBCBYZ010000043.1:0-22957 GCA_039815595.1 Pseudomonadota bacterium
TACATGGGCAAAATGGAAACGAACGAGAAAGACCCGGAACAAAAGGACTGGGCCGCTTCCGTCAAACTGCTGTTTCCAAACGCCGGCGACCGGGGCACACATGTGAACATTTCCGGCATGTCGCTGATGAAACACGCTCCCAACCGTGACAACGCGGTTCGTCTGATGGAGTTTTTGTCCAGCAAGAAAGCACAGCAACTCTATGGTGCGTCCAACTTTGAATATCCTTTGACACCCGGTGTGGAAGCCGACCCGCGCACAGCAGCATGGGGCAAGCTGACGCCGGACACCCTGTCATTGGAGACCATCGCCAAGAACCGTGAGGCTGCATCGCGTCTTGTGGACCGCGTTGGCTTTGACGACGGACCGGGCGCATAAGGCATCGATCAGTTTTGATGGGCCACCTCGGTGGCCCTGATCGTCTCCTGAATTTTTTGATGTGCTAAAGTCCTACCGCAATCGACGTTCAGCTCATGCCGTCGGCCTCCCGGCCGGCGGCTTTTTCGCGTTGGCCTTAGCCTTGGCGCTTTTGCCGGTGGCGGCCCTAGTGTTCGTAGCCGCGGGCGGATTGGCCACCCTCACCTCAGGGGCGGGCTGGCAGGCGGATTGGTTGCACCTGGCGACTTATGTTTTGCCGCGCACGCTGGCCGATACTGGTTTGCTCTTGGTTCTCGTGGCCATCGGAACCACCGTAATGGGAACAGGGTGCGCGTGGCTGGTGAGCACAAGCCGGTTTGCCACCAAGAGCGTCTGGGATTTTGCCCTCGTCCTGCCACTCGCTGTGCCGCCCTACATAGCGGCTTACACGCATCTTGAGTTTTTGGACTTTTCCGGGCCGGTGCAAACGGCTTTGCGCGGCGTGACAGGCTTTTCCAGCGGGGCGGAATACTGGTTTCCAGACGTCCGCTCGGTCTGGGGCGCAGGGTTTGTCCTATCGCTGGTGCTTTATCCCTATGTCTACATGACGTGCCGCCTGTTCTTTTCCATGCAGGGCGCATCCACTTTGGACGCAGGCCGGTCGCTGGGTGCGAATTCATGGCGCTTGTTTTGGAAGGTCGGCTTGCCCATGGCGCGGCCAGCCATCGCGGCTGGTGTCGCTGTTGCTCTCATGGAAACGCTCAACGACATCGGTGCGGTGGAGGTGCTGGGCGTGCGCACGATCACGTATATCGTGTTTGACACTTGGTTGAACCGTGACAGCCTCACGATCGCCGTGCAACTGGCCCTTGTAGCGCTCGTGTTTGTAGCAGCCTGCGTCTGGCTGGAACGCCGGTTCCGCGCCAAGCGCGGGGGAGCAAAAATGCGCGGCGACAAGCCGCCCGCCCTCACCCAGTTGTCCGCCGGTCGCCAATGGGCTGCCGCAACTGCCTGCGCGTTGCCGGTTGTTGGCGGAATTGGCGTTCCTCTTTATGTGCTCACACGTTTTTCCGTGCGCAGACCCGAAGCCTTATCGGAAACGAGCCTCCATGCGGCAGCCATGAACAGCGTGTTGCTTTCACTGCTCACCGCGATCTTTGTCACCGCCACTGCCTACGTTCTACTCCAGATCATCCGCTCTGTGCGCTCCCAGCGGCTTGGTACCATCGCCCGCATCGCGTCTCTTGGTTACGCCGTCCCCGGCACCATTCTAGCGGTTGGCTTGTTGGTGCCCCTATCAGCGCTCGACAATTACGTGGACGCTTTGATGCGCTCCTGGTTTGGTTTTTCAACGGGCTTGTTACTGACGGGCTCCATCGTTGTTCTCGTCTACGCCTGCTCGCTGCGGTTCTTAGCGATTGGTTTTGGCGCTATCGAAACAGGGTTTGAACAATTGTCGACCCATATCGATATGGCAGCTCGCTCGCTTGGTCGATCCCGTCTGCAAACCGCATTGAGCGTCCACCTGCCCAATCTCAGACCGGCTCTCGCGGTGGCGTTCCTGCTGGTGTTTGTGGACACGATGAAGGAATTGTCGGCCACATTGCTTTTGCGTCCGTTCAACTTTGAGACACTGGCAACACTGGTCTACGGACGCGCATCTCAAGGGCAATTGGAAGATGCCTCTTTAGCCGCGCTTATCATCGTGCTGATCGGGATTATCCCGGTAATCGTCTTGACCCGTATGAGCCAAGCCAAACATGCGGGCGATACCAAAAGCGCGGCACCACCCAAAGCTGGCCAAAAAAAACGCGAACCCGAAGGGCCCGCGCTGGGATCAGTTGGTTAATTGCTGTGACGGTAGGCGGTGGCTCAGGTCTTAAGTCCAGTGGATTTCATGGGCGCTTTGACCAGAGTATGGTCGATCAGCGCGGCGTTGAAGCGAATATGACGGCCATCTGTTACCGGAACCTTGCTCAACTGTTTCAAATTGTTGCGAGTTGGCCTTTCCAAAAAGTTCAGTAAATTTTTCAGTATCGATTTGTTAACCATGCCCGTTAGGCATTCACGCCTGCAACTGGGGAAGATCCTTGAACAGAGCGAGCGCTTCCGGGTTTGCCAACGCTTCGGCGTTCTTGACTTCGCGCCCATGGACAATGTCGCGAACCGCCAATTCCGTGATCTTGCCGGACTTCGTGCGGGGAATATCGGCGACCGGTACGATGACCGCCGGGACGTGTCTTGGCGACGCGCCGGTGCGGATCTTGGCCCGTATGGCGGCTTCCAGCGCTTCATTCAACACCGTACCCTCGTCCAAGCGCACGAAGAGCACGATGCGTGTATCGTGCTGCCAGATCTGGCCAATGCAAAGCGCCTCGGCCACTTCGGGCATTTGCTCCACTTGGTTGTAGATTTCAGCGGTTCCGATCCGCACGCCGCCCGGATTGAGCGTTGCATCGGAGCGGCCATGGATGATCATACCTCCGGTCGGCGTCCACTCGGCAAAATCGCCGTGACACCAAACGTTGTCAAAACGGGCAAAATAGGCGTCGTGATAGCGGCTGCCATCCGGGTCGTTCCAAAAACCGAGCGGTGTGGACGGGAAGGCGTTGGTGCAGACCAGTTCGCCTTTTTCGCCCCGTATGGGCGCTCCTTCATCGCCCCATACTTGCGTGTCCATGGCGAGCGCCGGCCCTTGTATTTCGCCGCTGTAGACCGGTTGCCAAGGCACAGCACAGACAAAACACGCCGCGATATCCGTGCCACCCGAGACGGAGGCCAGATGCACATCGTGCTTAATACCCTCATAGGCGAAGACAAAATTTTCCGGAGATAAGGGCGAACCGGTGGAGGCGATGGTGTGAACCGAGGACAAGTCGTGGCTGTTCACTGGGCGATGGCCGCCAATGCGCACGGCGTCTATGAACTTCGCCGACGTGCCAAAGAAAGTGAATTTTTCCTGTTCGGCGTAGTCAAAAATGACGTTTGCATCCGGGTGGAACGGCGAACCATCGTAGAGCATCACTGTGGCTTTTGCCGTTAGAGCGGAGACCAGCCAGTTCCACATCATCCACCCGCAGGTTGTGAAATAAAACACGCGGTCGCCGTCATTGGCCCCGCAATGCAACACATGTTCCTTCAGGTGCTGCAGCAACATGCCACCCTGCCTGTGGACGATGCATTTGGGCACGCCGGTCGTGCCGGATGAATACAAAATGTAGAGCGGATGGTCGAAGGGCAGACGCTCGAACTGAACCGGCCGGGCGTCAAACGGCGCTGTGAAATCGTCCAATGCAGTGCCGACGTCTGCTTCCGGCTCAATGCCGGCTTTGATGAGATAGGGCAGACGCAACACAGCTTTGGGCGCGAGCTTGTTCGCTATCGCTGCAGACTTAGCGGATACATCGATGGTTTTGCCCGCGTAGAAGTATCCATCTACGGTCACGAAAAGAGTGGGTTCGATCTGACCGAAACGGTCTAAAACACCCTGCTCACCAAAATCGGGAGAACAGGAGGACCAGACCGCGCCGATAGAATTGGCCGCCAACATGCAGGCCACGGTTTCAGGACCGTTGGGCACCATGGCCGCAACTCGGTCACCTTTGCGAACCCCGGCGTCGACAAACGCCTGCTGCAAACGGGAGACCAGTGCGTGGAGTTCATCCCACGACAGACGGTCTGAGACCTTGTCTTCTCCCCGAAACACCAAAGCGTCGTCCGCCCCGGCTTTTGCCAGCATGTTTTCTGCAAAACTGATGGACGCGTCCGGGAAGAAGCGGGCTGACTTCAGATCATCCCCACCTTCCAAAACACGATCCCCCTTGTTTCCCACAACGCCGCAATGGTCCCAAAGGATCGACCAAAAGTCTTCGGACTGCTCAACACTCCAAGCGTGCAGGTCTGCGTAACTGGAGAAAGGACCGTGGCCCAGCGTGTCACAGTGGCGGGCAAACAGCGTGAGATTGCTGTTTTGAATGCGGTCTTGGGATGGAGTCCAGAGGGGTGTAGCGGCCATGGGACACTGCTCAATCGCGGAATTACAACCGGCTCTTTTTTCGACAAAGCACGCCGCAAGACAAGCCCATGATTGCCAATCGCCACATGGGACGAAAACGAGAGCAAAGAAACCTTCGCCCTACCGCGTTTGGCAACCAATCAATTGGCGGCAAAGAACCAAAATGACCTTACGGAAACAAAGTGAAAAGAGCCGAACAGCGGGGGACAATCGCGTTTGGCGTGCCACTTTAGGCGTTATTTCGGATTGTTAACGTTTCAAAAGCTGCACCATCGTCCTACAATCCGCCTTCGAGAGTTTGGGGTTAATACCGAGCCACTGTTGGGCCAGTGTCGGGCTCAGCATCAAACGGCTCGAACTGTGTCTGAAATGACTGCGAACCGAATTTGCATTGATATTGGGAGAGGGGGGTTGGTTTGATTAAAAAAGCGGCCTCCATCGTCGCGGTTCTTTTTGGCGTTGGCGCGCTCTCCTTCATCGCAGCTCCGCTGGTGATGTCATCAGACCGCGTAAAGGCGCGCATCGAAGCACAACTGTCCGACGTCACCGGAAGACCAGTACGCCTGTCCGGCGATTCTTCGTTGTCCCTTTTTCCCTATCTCGGTGTGACCTATTCCAATGTTTCCATGGGTGGTGCACCCGGTACGGACGATGCTCTCGTTCAGATTGATGAAATGCGCGCTCAGTTGGGTGTGTTTTCTGTGCTGTGGGGCGATGCCCGGTTGAGCAAGGTCACGCTGGTGCGCCCTCGCCTTTCGCTTTCCCGCGATGCCACAGGCCGACCCAACTGGTTGCCGGTGAGCGGACGTTTGCAAGCGCTGCTCGATAAAGACACACTTGAAGGCGCTGAGCCGTTTCCCATCGGTCGGCTGACCGTGACCGATGGAATTATTACGTTCACGAACAAGCAGGCCCAAGACGATGCTGCGGTTGTGTCGGAACTCACCTCCGTGAACGGCACGATGACTTGGCCGGAATTGGCGGCCAATGCCGACGTGGCGTTTACCGGAGTATGGCGCGGCGAGGTCGTTCAGGTCACCGCAGAGGCAGACACGCCCTTTAACTTGCTGACGGGCCAGAAGTCTGAGGTGACTGTCGCCATCGATTCAAACCCCATGAAACTCACGTATACGGGGACCGCTGACGGGGAAAAAGTCTCAATCCTGCAAGGCGCGCTGTCCGTAGAAACCCCCTCCCTGCGTCGATTGGCCAGTTGGTTGAACCGCACCGAGGACATTGCTGAAAAACTTGGGCAACTTTCCCTGTCCGGCCAGTTGTTGAAGCAGGCTGACAGCGTCGAATTGACGGACACCACCGTACTCATCGATGGCGATACTGGGAGCGGACGGTTGCAACTGGTGGATCAGCCGGACCGGAATTTGGAGATCAGCGGGACGCTGGCTTTCGATTCTTTGACCTTGCCCGCCTGGAGCGCGTTCTTTCGCTCCAACAGCGACCCGACTGCCGCGGGAACAATGCGCCAATTGGACTTTGGCTTCCTCAACACCATCGACCTCGACCTTCGTCTGTCAGCGCAAAACGCCTCCAGCAACGGTCTTTCTATTCAAAATTTGGCGGCAACAGTGTTGGTGCGCGATGGCAATGCCAGCATGGATATCGGCTCGGCAGACGCTTTGGACGGTGTGTTTTCCGGCGTTTTTGGCGTTGTGCCGGGAACACCCAACCAGTTTAACCTAGATGCGAATTTTCAACAGGTCAGCCTGCCGGCACTCACCGCATTGGTGGGTCAAAACTCTGTTGCGCTGCGCGGGGTGGGGAATGCCCGCTTTCGGTTCAAGTCGGAAGCAAGCGAGTCGGGTGAGTTTTTGAAAAAACTGCGGGGCGAAGGCACGCTCACCGCTTCAAGCGGTGTGGTGGACGGTGTGGATTTAGCCCGCGCCATCGGTGAGGAAGCGTCTACACAAGCCACCATTTTCGCGGGTAGCACGCCGTATGACGCCCTCCAAATCGGCTTCCTGGTGTCGGACGGTATCGTCTACTTGCGCGACACTAACCTTAAAAATACGAGTTTTACCGCAACGCTCAACGGCAAGGCCGATCTCGTACGGCGCAGCATCGCGCTGCGCGGAACGGTGAATGAAGGTTCTTCGTCGCAAGATGACGGACAGGCTGGAGATGCCCATCCGTTCTTTGTGGGTGGGGTTACGGACGCCCCGCTCTATGCGCCCCTACCCAAGCGCGTGGTGGCAAAACCGAACGTCCCGAACACGAACGAAGACGCTGCACCAAGCCAGTAACCGGCTATTGCCTTCGCACTGATCTGTCAGCGCGCGGCAATCTTCAAATCCGGTGGGTCTTGAATGGGAATAACGCTGCCATCTGCGGCAGTGCGCAGCGCAAACAGTTCCACTTTTTGAGCCACACCGCTAAGCGCATGGCAGCCAACAGACGTCCACTGATCCGGTGACGCTTGGGCTATCTCTCCGGTTACCAAAGCTTGCGCGTCGATGACCTTCGTCAAAGATTCGATGCGTTCAGCCTCATTGACCGTTGGGCCGATCACCGAAAAAGACAGGCGGGAGGCCACGCCTATATTGCCAAACATCAAGCGGCCTATGTTCAGCCCAATACCGAAATCAAACGTTGGCTTGCCTTCGCTTACCCGCTTGGCATTCGACGTTTTAGCCAGATCGATACTGTCCTGCATTGCCAGCGTTGCGCAGCGGATGGCTTGTGCCTTTCCCGCCGCGTCTTCAAACGGAAAGATCGCCAAGACAGCGTCGCCTATGAAATCGAGCACCTCGCCGCCGTGATGGATCGCGGGACCGGCGCTGCAGGCGAAATAATCATTCAGAAGAGCCAAAAAATCTTCCGAAGGCATAGTGTCCGCCAAGGCGGTGGAGCGGCGCATGTCGGCATAAAAAACAACCGCTTCTGTCTCACGCCCATCGCCCAGTTTGATCGCACCATCCAGCACTTTGGAGCCGGCCTGCAGGCCCAGATACGTTTCGGTTATGTTGCGGGCGATGCGTTGTTGAACGACGTTTTTACAAGCCGCGGCAAATCGGCGTTGGATCTTTTTCAAAGCCATCAAATCATCGTCCGAAAATCCGCCTTCGCGATCGCTGGACCAGGCAACGAGAATACCGCCTTGCATGCGCGTGTTGCGCACGCGCGTGCCGCCGAACCCGGTGGCGATCAGGAGGTAATCCGTATGACCTTGCTCGGCCAGTTCGGTGAGGATCGGAAAATCGAACTGCGCATTTTCGCCGTCCAGGTTGCGGCGAAGCGTATCCAATCCGTTTTCCAGAATAAAATGGAGCGGGCTGGTGACCCAGGAGTCGGACACTTCATCTTGGTGTTTAAACTGCTCAAACTCCACAACGCCACCCTGCTCCCACAGGATGGTTTCGGCCTGAAAGAGTGGGTGCAGCGTTGGCCATGTCAGCCGCGCACGGCTCAGCGGCACACCGACACCTTTGAGGCGCACACATAATTGTTCAAACAGTTCGACAATTTCGGGTTGGCCAAGCGTTTGGTCGATCAACCACTCACCGACTTCATTGATTAACGTTGTGCGGCTCATATTTTTCTCCGTGCGCGATACTTGCATGTCGCTACAGGGCAGGCTGTTTTCAACCGGTGAGTGATCACGTTTTCACTTTGATCCCCATGTCCTTATCCGGACTACTGACGGGCCAAAGCAGCATTTCTTTGCCGTTGCAGGTCCGTAAACTTGGTCACCAGAGAGGCAATGATTACGCCGCTGGCCACGAGAGCCACCAGCAAAGTGCAGATGGCATTGATCTCGGGCGTCACGCCCAGGCGCACTTGCGAGAAGATTTTCATCGGCAGTGTGGTCGCCCCGGGGCCAGAGTTGAACTGGGCAATCACGAGATCATCAAGCGACAGGGTGAAGGCCAACATCCAGCCCGCGATGATGGCCGGCGCAATGATGGGTAGAGTGACGGAAAAAAACGCCTGGGCCGGATTGGCTCCCAAGTCTTGCGCCGCCTCTTCCAGAGACGGATCGAGAGCGTAAAGACGAGACTGGACGACCACGGCCACGAAACACATGGAAAACGTGATGTGGGCGAGAATGATTGTGGTCTGCCCGCGGTCCATGCCAAGCGACACAAACAGCAGCAAGAGGGACAAACCGGTGATCACCTCCGGCATGACCAGGGGCGCGTAGACCATGCCCGAAAACAAAAACCGGCCACGGAAACGATTGAACCGTACCAGCGCCAGTGCGGCCATCGTGCCCAGCACTGTGGCCAGTGTCGCGGATACAAAAGCCACTTTGGCGGTCACCCAGGCGGCATCCATCAAGCCCTGATTGGAGAAAGCCTCCGCATACCATTTGGTGGAAAACCCGGCCCAGACGGTCACAAGGCGCGACTCGTTGAACGAGAAAATGATCAGCAGCAGGATCGGGATGTAGAGGAAGGCAAAACCGACCACTACAGACACGATATTGAAGGACGACCACGTTTTATTCATCGCGCGTTCCCAATCATCGCGCATTTTCCCTGGCCAACGCCTGAGAGCGCTGGAACAGCATGATGGGTATGATCAACACCAAAAGCAGTAGGATTGCGACCGTGCTGGAAACAGGCCAGTCGCGGTTTTTGAAAAACTCATCATAAAGCGTCTGGCCGATCATCAGCGTTTCAGAGCCGCCCAGCAAAGCCGGAATGACGAATTCTCCAACGGTGGGAATGAACACCAAAAAACAACCTGCAATCACACCGGGCCGCGCCAGGGGCCAAGTGACCTGCCAAAACGCGCCGAACCGTGTACTGCCCAGATCTTGGGCCGCTTCCAACAGGCTGGCGTCTTGCCGTTCCAAGTTGGCGTAAAGCGGCAGCACCATGAAGGGCAAATAGGAATAAACGATGCCGATATAGACCGCCCAATTGGTGTTGAGGATCGTCAGCGGATCGCTGATCACGCCCAACCAAAGCAGGAATTGGTTGAGCAGGCCTTCCTTTTTCAAAATGCCGATCCAGGCGTAGACGCGGATCAAAAACGAAGTCCAAAACGGCAAGATGACCAGCATGACCAAAACCGGGCGCAATCCGGACGGTGCGCGGGCCATGCCGTAGGCCATGGGAAAACCGATTAACAATGTGAGGAAGGTGGAGACCGCCGCGATTTGCAAACTTGAGAGGTACGATTTCCAGTAAAGGCTTTCTTCTGTGATGAAGACGTAGTTTTCAAACGACAGAAGTTTGATATCCCGCCACCATCCGGTCAATCCGTCAGCCCACTCAAAGGCCGGTATATAGGGCGGCTGGGCAATCGCATATTGCGACAGGGATAGCTTCGCCACCAGAAAAAACGGGGCCAGAAAAAAAATGAGAAGCCAGAGGTATGGCAGCCAAATCGTCACTTTGGAGAGCGATTTGGTGACCATGGTCCGCATGACTATCAAGCCTCCAAAAGCCGGGCGGATGCGGGGTCGCAGGTGAGATAGACGCGTTCTTCCCAGGTCATGGGCAGCGCTGCAGCATCACTTTTGTTGAGAGCGTGGTTGAGCACCGAAACTTTGGCGAAACCCCCAATGTCCAACTTCACTTTGTAGATGGTTAGGTCGCCCAAATAAGCGATATCCCAGATTTCACCGGCCAAACAGTTTTTAGCACCATTCGGTTTCTTCCGAGCGATTGAAAACTTTTCAGGACGGGCGGAAAACCAAACTGTTGAACCCACCGTCGCAGCACTGTCGCTTTGCACTGTCAACGCAATCGCTTTGCCCTGCGTTTCTCCGTCTTCTCGCGGGATAACTTCCACCCGCACGGCCCCGCTTTTGCGGCTGGCCACACGACCCTCAATCAAATTGATGTTGCCCAAAAAGTCCGCCACGTAGCGGCTGTTGGGCAGTTCATACATCTCCACTGGCGGCGCAACTTGTACGATTTTGCCCTTGTCCATCACAGCCACGCGATCAGCGACAGTCATCGCTTCTTCTTGATCATGGGTGACGATCATGAATGTGATGCCGAGCTTCTCCTGCAGGTCCACCAATTCAAACTGCGTCTCTTCGCGCAACTTGCGGTCCAAGGCTCCAAGCGGCTCATCCAGCAATAGAAGTTTTGGTTGTTTGGCCAGAGAGCGGGCCAGCGCCACCCTTTGGCGTTGTCCGCCGGAGAGCTGGTCCGGTCGGCGCTTGGCAAACTCCTGCATTTTGACAAGCGCCAGCATATGCGCAACGCGGTCCTCGATCTCGCCCTTCGGCATGCCCTCTTGCTTGAGACCAAAGGCGATGTTCTTTGCCACGGTCATATGCGGAAACAGAGCATAGGATTGGAACATCATGTTCACGGGCCGCTTGTGCGGCGGGACGCCGTCGAGGCTTTGACCGGCCAACCAGACCGAGCCTTCGGTAACCTCCTCAAACCCGGCCAACATGCGCATAAGTGTGGTCTTGCCGCAGCCGGATGGGCCAAGCAGCGCAAAGAACTCCCGCTCGTAGATATTCAGCGAAAGATCATCTACCGCGGTGAACGCGCCATAGCGCTTTGTGACACCGCGAAACTCGATAAAAGGAGTTGCCGCAGGGTCGTTCCAGGGCTGGAAACAACGGCGAAAAGAGGCCGCCTGCTTGGCGGCCAGCTGATCCATTTTACTGACGCTCTGGTTCAAAACCGGCGGCCGTTGCCGGTGGCCAACACTATTTTACTGGCCGGTTTTTACCTTGGTCCAAGCGCGTGTCACCGTACGGGTCGTGCGGGCATCATAAGGCTTGAAGGTGTAAAGTTTGGCCAGCGTTTCAGCCGGTGGATAGATCGCCGGGTCCTCCAGAACCTCTTTTTCCAGCAGGTCCTGAGAGGTCTTATTGCCGTTGGCGTAATAGACGTAATTCGACGCCTTGGCGATGACTTCCGGCTTCATGATGTAGTTCAAAAACTCATGGGCTTCAGCCACGTTTTTGGCGTCCGCCGGGATAGCCATTTGGTCAAACCACATGCCCGCGCCCTCGGCGGGAATTGAGTAGCCCACTTCGACGCCCGCGTCGGCTTCCGAAGCACGGTCGCGGGCTTGAAAGACGTCACCGGACCAACCGACCGCAAGGCAAATGTCACCATTGGCCAGCGCATTGATGTATTCGGATGAATTGAATTTCTGCACGTATGGGCGGATTTTTTCGAGAGCGGCCGCGGCGGCTTCGATATCGGCTTTCTCAGTGCTGTTGGGGTCCTTGCCCAAATAGTTCAGCGCAGCAGGAATAAGCTCCGTTGGCGCGTCAAGCATGTGGACACCGCAGTCTTGGAATTTCGCGAGTTTTTCGGGGTCGAACACCACGTCCCACGACGTGACTGCGCCACCAATGCGTTCTTGCGCGGCCTTGGTGTTATAGCCGATGCCGGTGGTGCCCCACATGTAATTGATGGAGTACTCCGCACCCGGATCGTAGGCCTCCGTGCGCTCTAAAACCACCTCCCACATGTTGCTCATGTTCGGCAGTTTGGACTTGTCCAGTTTTTGGAAAACACCAGCCTGAATTTGGCGGATGATGAACGAGGCCGATGGCACCACAACATCGTAGCCGCTGCCGCCCGCCAACAATTTTGTTTCCAAAATTTCGTTTGAATCGAACACGTCATAGACCACTTTGATGCCCGTTTCGGCTTCAAACTCTTTGATGATCGCTTCGTCGATATAGTCCGACCAATTGTAAACGTTGACGGTGCGCTGCTGTGCGTGGGCTGTGGTGAGCGCCACGGCAAATGCGGATGCGGAAAGCGCAAAGGCGCGGGCAAATTTTTGAGTGGTCGAGACCATGTTTTGGGTGTCCTGTAACCGTTGACCGAAACTGCACGGACTTAATAAGCCGCACATGACTGCCTAAAGTGTACGAAGTGCCAAGGCGATTGCAAGCGGGATTTAAGGGTCCGCACGCGCCACGCCCTAAAGATAGGTGCTCATTTCAAACTGCGAAATGTCTTGTTCAAACCGGGCGACTTCTGCCCGTTTGATCGCGGTGAGGATCGCCACCATTTCCTCGCCCAAAGCACGGGCTGCAAACGCGCTTTCAGCCAACGCATCGCAAGCTGATGCCATACGCTCCGGCAAGCGTTCACCCCGGTTGAGCGTAGCGGGATCATAGGCGTTGCCCACCAGCGGTGGTGGTGGCTCGGCCCTTGCGTCCAAACCTTCATCAATGCCAGCTAAAATGGCCGCTAGCACGAGATAAGGGTTGGCGTCCGCCCCGGCAACGCGATGTTCTACCCGACGCGCTTTTGGTGGAGCCGCGGGCAAACGCAGTGCCACGGAGCGGTTGTTTTCTCCCCAATTGGTGCGGGTGGGCGCGTAGGACCCTTCCGCCATTCGCCGAAACCCATTGCGCGTGTTTATGAACACCAATGTCATCTGGCGCATGGTGGCCAAAAGACCGGCGGTGGCGTGGCGTAAGCGTTTTTCGCCGGATGCGGGATCGGCGAACATGTTTTCATCCTCGCCGTTCAGCAGGCTTGTATGGACGTGCATCCCATTGCCAGGCTGATCGATGAATGGCTTAGCCATGAAGGTCGCCCGCAAGCCATGAGCGCGGGCGGCTTCTGTTACGATGCGCTTGAGCAGGATCACATCATCGGCCGCCTGCAAAGGGTCGTTTCGGTGGAGCAGGTTGACCTCATATTGGTTCGGGCCAGCCTCTTTCACCATCGTGTCCACGGGCAGATGCGCCCAGTCCGCCGCTTTGCGGATCATCTCAAACACCGGGCCGTGTTCCGCCAAGGGTTCCAGACCGTACATGTATTGGGCGTCGTTGGTGGTTTGGCTCGTATTCGAAGCCAAACGGGGTTCGCGCGTCTCGTCCGGCAAAAGATGAAACTCCAATTCAAATGCACAAACCGGATACCTGTCTTTCGCAGCGAGTTTTTGAGTCTGCGCGGCCAGCACCGTGCGGGCGCAACCGCCGAACGGTTTTCTATCAGGCGTGAGCGTGTGCAACAGCACCATGGCCGTTTCAGCATCGGTCGCGACAGCAGCATTGTTGGGCCACGGCACAGGCGTGAGGGTTGCGGGCGCAGCAAGGTTGAACCCGTCCAAGTCTCCGCTTTCGATGTGCAATCCGGTTTCAGCAACTTCATTGCCCCACACGTCGAGGCCGTGCAGCGAGAGCGGAAAGTTGACACCGCTGCCGAGTGCCTTTTCCAAAGTGGACACTGGCGCCCACTTGCCTCGCGCGACCCCGCCGGGATCCGTCAGCACAAGTTCCACCGTTTTCAATTTGGGGTTGGCTGAAAGAAAAGAGGGAATGTCCACTGTCATTTTGACCGTCAAGCGAAGCAGATTTGGGAGGTCATAACCGCATTTTGCGGCACTTGGCGATAGACAGCTGCTAAGCGAGCACCCGTGTTCTGAGAATTATGTGATGGGGCCTAATTGATGAGTGCCCCAAGCGCTTTGATTTGCTACCAATAATGTCAAAGCAAATCACTTGAAGAATGCGGCCAAGGCGATTTTGCCTGCAAACGTCCGCTCAGTAAGGGCGGCCAGCACTGACATGATCGATCTCTATTCTCCGACTCCGCGCGCGGATGCGCACCTTCGATCCCCGGGTATTGTTTCATCTGACAGTGTGTCTTCTGATAGTGAGGCGACGCCCGCAGCCGAAACAAGCAAAGCGGATGCGAGAGACTGGGTGAAAATCCTCTCGAATTATCGCGAACCGGATACAGCCCGCAGCGCTTTCGAGCTAGCGGTTACGGTCGGTCCCTTCATCGCGTTGTGGGCCATTGCGTGGTGGTCGCTCGGTATCAGCTATTGGCTCACCCTAGCCGTCTCCATCGTCAATGCCGGTTTTTTGCTCAGGCTTTTCACAATTCAGCACGATTGTGGGCATGGGGCGTTTTTCAAAAACCGGACGTTTGGCGACTGGGTTGGCCGCGTCATCGGGGTGCTGACCATTACGCCCTATGACGTGTGGCGGCGCACCCATGCAATCCATCACGGCTCATCCGGCAATCTGGCGCGTCGCGGCATTGGCGATGTGCACACGCTGACGGTGGAAGAATACCAGTCACGCTCCGCCCTCAGTCGGTTGCTTTATCGGCTCTACCGCAACCCCATCGTGTTGTTCGGTCTGGGACCCGGCTATCTGTTTTTTGTGGAATATCGCCTGCCCTTGGGGCTGACCAAAATTGCAAAATATTGGTTCAGCGCGATGGCCACAAATGCCGCTATTTTGGTTGCGCTTACGGTGATCTTTTTCACCGGCGGGTTGATGCCCATCTTGCTAATCTTCTTGCCATCAACCTTCCTCGCCGCCATGGCGGGTGTGTGGCTGTTCTACGTGCAGCACCAGTTTGAGACGACCCATTGGGCTCAGGAAGAGGAATGGCAGTTGCACGAGGCCGCGCTCAAAGGCAGCTCACACTATGTGCTGCCCACCCCGCTGCAATGGGTGACCGCCAACATCGGCATTCATCACGTACACCATCTTTACAGCCGCATCCCATTTTACCGGCTGCCGGAAGTGCTGCGGGATCATTCCGAATTGGCCGACAACAATCGCATGAATGTCCGCGAAAGTCTGGCTAGCGCGGGCCTGCATTTGTGGGATGAGAAGACGAAGCAACTCATGTCATTTTCGCAGTTGCGCGCCCGCGGGGCTTAAGACCCCGCAAGCTGCATTCGCCTAGAGTGACGAAGCGAATTTCGCGATGGCTTTTTGGTAGACCGTCGCGGCGTTCCACTCGTTGAGCACTCTAAAATTATGCGTGCCTTCGCCATAGGGTTCGCCAGCGCGCCAGCCATGGGCTTTCAGGTAATTGGCCGTTGAGGCCATGACGTCTGAAATAGAGGACACCAAGTCCCGTCGTCCGTCGCCATTGTAATCGACCCCAAACTTTACATAGTTCTTGGCCATGAACTGGGTCTGGCCAATCTCGCCATGGCGGGCACCCTTCATCTGGGATCGGGGCATCCAGCCATTGTCGATGATCTGCAGCGCAGCCAAGAGGTTGGGGCGGAAGAAGTCCGTACGGCGGCAATCATGGGTCAGCGTGGCCAGTGATGTGACGATGTCATATTTGCCGGAATAATAACCAAACGCGGTTTCCATGCCCCAGATGGTAACCAGCACTTCTTTGGGAACACCGTATTTTCGTTCGACCTGTGCCAGCAGTTTGGCATGTTTCTTCATCTGTTTGCGCGCCGGACGGGCAAGGCCGGTTGTGCGCAGCTTATAGAAAGCGTCAAAGCCCTTCCGGAAGCTCTTACGCTGGGCGCGGTCAAATTTGATGACCGACTTTGAGTAATAGGTATCACCCAAGGCTGCCAGACCACGCTTTCCAACGCCCTGTGAGCGGGCATATTGGGCAAAGTCTTTTTTGAACGTGGCGAACCCAGCGGCGGAATCGCTGCATTTTGCTTGGGCGACCCCGACGGCAGGCGGTGCGATCACGCTGGCCGCGATCACCGCGGTTGCAACTGCACCTAAGAGTGTGTGTTTCAGCGTCATCCTATTCCCTCATTCATTTTGTGTGGCGTTGTTGGGGCAAGCGGCGGGCGTGCCGTTCGCACAGTGCAATCACAGCACCAAGGTTGCCGATGGCCACGGCACAATTATGTCAACCGGTTGGCGCGACCGGGATGGAGTCAGTGTTAGCAATTCACCGTTCACAGTGCGTTAACCGCGTTGCGGGCGATGATCCAACCCGCCTTAGCCTAGCCTAGGCCGAACGTGCCGAAGCCTTCGCTCGCGTCATCCAGCCCCACGGGTTGGGTCAACGGCGGTGCCGTGCGGGCGACGCAATCTTCCCGCTCGCACAGACGACAGGCCGGGCCAATGGCGATTGGAGGCGCGATCAGCGGATCGGGCAAAATGCGGGCATGAACCAAGGTTCTGGCCACCACGTCATCTTTTTCAAAAACGATGGGACCACGTTTTTTCTCCACCGTGTCCGTTGCCCCACCAGGCTTTGTGGTTTGAACCGCAGACGAGGCCTCCAGCAGGGCTTGGGCGTGTTTATCCTCAAGTCCCAACAGCACCCCTGTGCGACGGGGCCGTTCTCCAGCGCCCGTGTCCGGTCCTGCCGCCGTGCCGGCCAGCGTAAGAAAGACATCACCCGACGTGTTGACCACCCGTTCGGCAATGATTTCACCGGGCCGCGAAAAAGCGGCATGGACCGCGAGTTTGGGACAGTCGCCACCAAACAACGCTCTGGGGAAGCCTTTGGCACCAATACGGCGCAATACCGTGCCGCGCTGATCGATCTCCAACGCAAAGAAGGGCAGGCCCGCCCGTCTTCCGTCGCTGCGATCTTGCATCGAGACCAGCCGCTGGGCGACCTGCCACAGCCCCATTTCAAACCGAGTGGCCAGCACAGAAGGATCAAACCCGACACGCTCGCAAATGCGTAAGAAGCGGCCATAGGGCATGAGCACGGCCAGCGCCGCGTAACGCGTGAACTCAGCGGTGGCCAATCGGCGGGCCTCATTGTCCTTCAGGCCTAACAGTTCCACCTCTTCTGTGATAGCCTCACTTTCTTGAAGACGTATGAGTTCGCGCACCAAAAGTTCCGCCCGTTCCGGCCGGGGTAAGCGCTCCGAAATGAACAAACGTTTTGAATGACGGTCGTACCGACGGCGCAGGTTAGGCATCGTTTCCACCGGCAAAACCTGTACGGCAATGCCGTGCTCGGCGCGCAGACGATAATAGAGCGATGCCATGCGTGGCCCGTCTTCGCCCAGCGTCGCCAAAACACGCTCTGCCGCACGTTCCAAACCGGGAAAGCACCAAGGGCGATCTTCAAACAAACCGCGCACCTGATCTGTCGGCATGGGCTGGCTGATGCTCGCAGCCAACCCGCCGGCATCTCCCTGTTGGCTGACACCAAGATGACCACCTTGCCCCACCAAAGCCATTAAATCGGACAGACGCTGCTGCTGTTCGCGGTAGGCTCGGTGAAGTTTCACCATGGCTTGGGCTGCGTTGGGGGCACTGTCGGCCAGCTCCAACAATTCAGTGTTGCCCGGCAATTCGCTGGATAAGAGCGGATCGGAAAAGACCTCCCGCAGCGCGGCGATAGCCGAACCGGATTCCGCAGGCTGCAATTGTTCCGGATCAACCTGAAACCGTGCCACCATTTTCAGCACCAGTTGGGCTGTCAAGGGACGCTGATTGCGTTCAATCAGATTCAAGTAGCTGGGAGAAATCTCCAAGACTTCCGCCATGGCGGTTTGGGTCAAATCCAGTCCGGTACGGATGCGGCGCACCCGTGGACCGGCAAATATCTTGGCTTCGGCCATGCGTACGCTTTCTTTTACAACTTTAGGATAAAATAACGCTGCAATTTATGACAATTGTGACAGATTTACAAACTGAATGAGTCAAAGGACGCACAAGGCAACTCGAAATGACGCATTGTGCGCCATTTTTTCGGTTCAGATCGGTGGGTAGCCGTTATGAAACGCTCACACCAGCCGGTGGAAACGGTTTTTCGGACCAGAATCATCCATCAGGCAGGATCGTTAACAGATTTTACAATTTGTTTTCGGTCGGTGTTTCCGGAGTAAGCAAAACCGGAGTTTGCAGGCCGGGGAATGGTCCCCGGTCACAGAACACAAAACTGCCGGCGTCAAATGTCGGGAACACAAATAAAGGAGACTGCCATGACGGAGAGCGTCACACCCATCAAAAAAGCCAAGCAGCGCGCCGCCGCCCTTTCTGACGAGCGTCCGTCGGCCGTGTCCAACGATCAGGAAATGGCGATCCGCCAATTGGCCAACGATCTGCACCGCCTCAACCACGCTGTCATGAAGGCTGTTGATGCCGGAGTGAGCGTCGAACTGGTGCGCTCCGCCCGTCACCACGGTGGTGAAGGCAACTGGGGCGACCTGATGGTCCCCGTTATCGTTAAAGGCTGATCGCCGAACGAAATCGCGAACCGCAGATCGGCATCGCACTTAGAAATAGCAACCGGCTGCATGGTGCAGCCGATTGTGCACGGGCCCTGGACCGGGGCCAACAACAAGGGAAGAGACCATGAGCTACACCCAGGAAACCCAGACGGCTGCCCGTCTGATCGAAACAAACGGACCAAGCTGGGGTGGCATCAGCGCGGAATCCGTAGCCCGTATGCGCCTGCAAAACCGGTTCCAGACCGGTCTTGATATCGCAAAATACACAGCCGGTATCATGCGCCGCGATATGGCGGCTTATGACGCCGATCCCAACCAATACACCCAGTCACTGGGTTGTTGGCACGGCTTTATCGGCCAGCAAAAGATGATCTCCATCAAGAAGCATTTTGAATCGACCGACCGCCGGTACCTTTATCTGTCCGGCTGGATGGTTGCAGCCCTGCGCTCCGAGTTTGGGCCGCTGCCGGACCAGTCCATGCATGAAAAGACGTCCGTGCCTGCGCTGATCGAAGAGCTCTACACGTTCCTGCGTCAAGCCGACGCTCGTGAGTTAGGCGGCATGTTCCGCGACATCGACAAGGCCCGCGCCGAAGGCAACGAACTGGAAGCCAAGCGCATCGAAAAGCTGGTTGACGGCTATCAGACCCACGTTGTGCCGGTGATAGCCGATATCGACGCCGGTTTTGGCAATGCGGAAGCCACATACCTGCTCGCCAAGAAGATGATCGAAGCCGGTGCCTGCGCCCTGCAGATCGAGAACCAAGTGTCGGATGAAAAACAGTGCGGCCACCAGGACGGCAAAGTGACCGTGCCGCATGAGGACTTCATCGCAAAAATCCGCGCCTGCCGTTATGCCTTCCTCGAACTCGGCGTGGATGACGGCATCATCGTCACCCGTACAGACTCTCTGGGCGCAGGTCTGACCAAGCAAATCGCGGTTTCCAAAGAGCCGGGCGATCTGGGTGATCAGTACAATTCCTATCTCGATTGCGATGAGGTTGCTGCCAACGAGATCCAAAATGGCGATGTCATCATCAACCGCGACGGCAAGATGATGCGCCCCAAGCGTCTCGCGTCCAATCTGTTCCAGTTCCGCGACGGCTCCGGCGAAGACCGTGTTGTCATGGACTGTATCGCGAGCCTCGAAAACGGTGCTGATCTGCTGTGGATCGAAACCGAGAAGCCGCATATCGGCCAGATCGCAGGCATGGTGAACCGCATTCGCGAGAAGGCACCTCACGCCAAACTGGTCTATAACAACTCACCCTCGTTCAACTGGACGTTGAACTTCCGGCAGCAGGTGTTTGACGCGTGGAGTGAAGAAGGCAAAGACGTGTCTGCTTATGACCGGGCCAAGCTGATGAGCGTGGACTATGACGCCAGCGAATTGGCTGCCGAAGCCGACGAACGCATCCGCACCTTCCAGGCGGACGCCGCCCGCGAGGCCGGTATCTTCCACCACCTGATCACCTTGCCAACTTACCACACGGCGGCCCTTTCCACGGATAATCTGGCCAAGGAATATTTCGGCGATCAAGGTATGCTGGGATATGTGGCCGGTGTTCAACGCAAGGAAATCCGCCAAGGCATCGCCTGCGTGAAGCACCAAAACATGGCCGGTTCCGACATGGGCGACGACCATAAAGAATACTTCGCCGGAGACGCCGCCCTGAAAGCGGCTGGCGAAGACAACACGATGAACCAGTTCGGCTGACGCCGAGGGGGAACCAATTCGGCTACCGCCGAAACCATCTCCAGAACAAGCGCAAGGGCCGCCCACCGGGCGGCCTTTTCTGTATTGATAACTCGGGCAAGAAGACTGGTCTCATACCCATGATGTGCTTAGGGAACACCGAGGCAGGTTTTGGAGAGAATGGACATGAGCGACACGGGCAAAACCGCCATCGTTACCGGCGCGGCGCGGGGGATTGGGCTGGCTGCTTCAAAGCTTTTGATGGCGGATGGGTACCGCGTTGCGATGGTGGATCGCGATGGTGACGAGTTGGCGAAAGCGGCGCACGGTCTGAACGGGGCTTTGCCGCTTGTTTATGACGTCTCGGACCCTGAACAAGTGGAGGTCATGGTGGATGAAGCCCGGGCAACCTTCGATGGGCTGAACGCGCTGGTAAACAATGCCGGAGTGGCGGATTTCGGTGTCATCGAAGAAACCGATTTTGCTCGTTGGCGACGGGTGATGGAAACCAATCTGGATGGCGTGTTTTTGGTGTCGCAAGCGGCCATTCCCGAGCTCAAAAAGCGCCGTGGTGCCATCGTCAACATCGCCTCGATTTCGGGGCTTCGCGCATCGACGCTGCGGGTGGCCTACGGCACGTCCAAGGCCGGGGTGATCCAGTTGACATTGCAACAAGCGGCGGAGTTGGGGGAGTACGGCATCCGCGCCAACTGCGTCGCCCCCGGCCCTGTGCGGACGAAGCTTGCCATGGCCGTCCACACCCAAGAGATCATCGACGCCTATCACGATGCGATCCCGCTGAACCGCTACGGCAGCGAAGAAGAAATCGGCAACGTGATCGCTTTCCTGTGCTCAGACAAAGCCAGCTATGTGACCGGGCAGACCATTGCTGTGGATGGCGGATTTGACAGCACCGGCGTAGGGCTACCTGCTTTGCGCCGCTAGGTTTGCGAAGGGACCCTTTAACAGACCTGGCGCAGGAAACGTTTGACACAGCTTGCCTGCATTGCTCTCCTGTCCCACCGATGAAGCGATGCTTCGAAAGGTGAGAGACGGCGGCTAGACCGTTTCTTTCGATACAATTCTGGCGAAATATCTCTGGGAGGAGACCAAATGTTGAAACTGTTGAAAGTGGCGCTTGCCTCAAGCGCTGTGCTTTTTGGTGCGGCCACAGCCGCACAAGCGGACGGCCATCAAGTTGTCAGTGAAATGAAATTCCTGATCCCCGGCGGCGCAGGCGGCGGCTGGGATGGTACAGCCCGCGGCACTGGCGAGGCTTTGACGAAATCCGGCCTTGTTGGCACTGCCACCTACGAAAACATGTCCGGCGGCGGCGGCGGCAAGGCGATTGCCCATCTGATCGAGACCAAGGACGCGGGCACGTTGATGGTGAACTCCACGCCCATTGTCATCCGGTCTTTGACCAAAGTGTTTCCGCAATCCTTCCGCGACCTCACACCCATTGCCGGTACCATCGGCGACTACGGCGCGATTGTCGTGGGCAAGAACTCCAAGATCACCGATTTGGCCGGTTTAGTATCCGCCTATAAAGCTGATCCGACAAAGGTTGCCGTTGGCGGCGGGTCTGTGGCCGGTGGTATGGACCACCTCATCGCCGCGCTGGTGATGAAAAACGCCGGCACGGACGCCACCAAGGTTAAGTACATTCCCTATGATGCTGGCGGCAAAGCGATGGCGGGCCTGTTATCCGGCGAGATTGCGGCACTGGCCACCGGATTTGGTGAAGCTGTAGAACTCGCGCGTCAGGGCGAGGTGAGCATTCTTTGCGTCACGTCCTTGCAGCGCAACGCCGCCATGAGCGCCGTTCCAACCTGCGATGAGTCGGGTTCCAAAGGCACCGAATTTGTCAATTGGCGCGGTTTCTTTGGCGCGCCGGGCCTCTCTGATGAGCAGAAAAACGCCTATATCGCAGCGCTGAAAAAAATGTACGACACACCGGAATGGGCAACCGTGCGCGACCGCAACGGCTGGGTCGATATTTTCAACGCCGACGCTGACTTTGTGAAATTCCTGGAAGGCCAGGAAGCGCAAATCGGCGGGCTGATGAAAGAACTCGGCTTCCTTTGATCGCAGCTTAGAAAACAAACAGGGGGCGGCTTTCGGGCCGCCCTTTGCCATTGCGCTTCCGTCTCGTGTTCTGACGCGGGCACAGCCGCAGAGCCCCGATCAAAACCCGCTCTCGCGAGCCAGCGCCATCCTTAATTTCCCCAACTGAAAGACGCTCATGATACTGTCCAAAGATAGAATTGGTGGGCTGCTCATGTTGGCCTTCTGTGCTTTTTACGCTTGGAAAATCGGCGACATTCGTCTGCTGCCCTTTCAAGCCAACCAAGCCTTTACACCGCGCACGATCCCCGAGGTCTTGGCCGTTCTCGGCACCGCGCTTTCTGTTTTGGTGATCCTGTTTCCATCCAACGAGGAGCGCCTGTCCCTGACGGGGCTGAACTGGCCCTTGGGCCTCGCGTTCCTTGCGCTCATGTCGATCTACGGTTTCACCGTCCGTCCCTTGGGGTTTTTGGCGGCAACGTCACTGTTCCTGATGATCGGTTTTGCCATGTTGGGGGAGCGCAACATCGTGCGCCTGTTGTTGGTTGCCGTCCCGCTCGTCGTGGCGTTTTGGGCCTTGATGAATTACGGCTTAAGCGTTTTCATCGAGCCGCTGCCCTTTTTTCTGAGAGGGTAATGTCATGCTTGAAGGGATCCTGATCGGCCTGGCCACCGCCTTCACACTGCAAAACATCGCTTTTGTCATCATGGGTTGTTTGGTGGGAACTTTTATCGGCATGCTGCCGGGCTTGGGGCCGATGTCCGCCATCGCCTTGATGATCCCCATAGCGGCCAGCCTTGAGCCGTCCGCCGGGATTATCCTTATGGCCGCGGTCTATTATGGCGCGATCTTTGGCGGCTCCACCTCGTCAATCCTTATCAACGCGCCGGGGGTGGCTTCCACGGTGGCGAGCTCGTTTGACGGCTACCCCATGGCAAAATCCGGCAAGGCCGGAAAGGCATTGGCGATTGCCGCTTACTCGTCA
>JBCBYZ010000117.1:0-10494 GCA_039815595.1 Pseudomonadota bacterium
GGACCGCTGGATTGCCTGGGACAAAGGTGACTTTATCGGGCGCGAAGCGGCGACAGCCGAACGCGATGGCAACGGACCCGAGAAGATATTGGTGACACTGGAAGTGGATGCGGTCGACGCTGACGCCAGCGGATATGAGCCGATCTGGTCTGGTGAACACAAAGTGGGTTTCGTCACATCCGGTGGTTACGGGCACACGGTGGGAAAATCACACGCCATGGCGCTGGTAAACCAAGACGTATCCGTGGTCGGGACAGAACTCACCCCGCATCTGGTGGGTGTCGAGCGGGCCGCTAAAGTGATTGACCCGTCGCCATACGACCCAGCTGGTAACGCCATGCGGGGTCTTCCAGTCTAAAGACTGATGTCATAGGGCTGTTGCGTTCATCGCGGATGCAACGGCCAAGGAACTTAATATGCGAGCCGAAATGCAACTCTCCGCTTTCAGCGCCCCGGGCCGGTTTTGGCGTGGCAACCTTCACACGCACTCCACGGTTTCAGACGGGGTTTTGGAACCGGAGGAAGTGTGCCGCCGGTACAAGGCTGAAGGCTACGACTTTCTGGCGCTTACGGATCATTTTGTAGGGCGCTATGGCTATCCGATTGTGGATACGGTGCCCTTTCGCGACAACCAGTTCACGACGATCCTCGGCGCGGAAGTGCATTCCGGTGCCATGCAGAACGGAGAAATCTGGCACATTTTGGCTGTGGGCTTGCCGCCTGATTTTGCGCCATCCAACTCGCCGGATTTCAAAGCCTTGCGTGATCAGGAGACGGGGCCGGAATTGGCGCAGCGGGCGCGGGACGCCGGTGCTTTTGTCGCCGTGGCGCATCCGCAATGGTCTGGCATGACGTTCGACGATGCCCGTTCAATTGAAGCGGCTCATGCTGTTGAGATTTACAATCACGGGTGTGCCGTCAGCTGCGACCGCGCTGACGGTTTTCATGTGCTCGACCTTTTGTTGAGCGAAGGGTGTGCACTCACTCTGTGCGCGACGGATGACGCCCATTTTGACGAACCGGACCATTTTGGCGGCTGGGTGATGGTGAAGGCCGAGGCCAACGAACCGGAGGCGCTGTTGGAAGCGCTCAAGCGGGGCGACTTTTATTCAAGTCAGGGGCCGGAATTGCGTAATGTGGAACTGGCTGCTGATCATGTTCGTGTGGCGTGTTCATCGGCTGCAACTGTGATCGTTCAAGGCCAAGGGTCTGCGTCCACCGCAGTGCACGGCGCGTCCATGACCAAGGCTGAGATCAGTTTGAGGCGATTTGCCAATTCGCCGTGGATCCGTGTGACGATCATTGATGCTGCGGGCAAAAAGGCTTGGAGCAACCCGGTCTGGCTGTGATGCGGCCGATCATTGCGATTGGCGATTTCTGGCTTGGCCTTCGCTCTCACATCCGGCAGGTTGTGTGTTGTTGATCATCTGACAGACTGTAGCAGCCTTGGAACACCCAAATTTTGACGACGTTATTGACCGCGTAGGCACCCATTCGGCCAAATGGGATGCGCTGGAATCCCTTTATAACCTAAGCCCCGACGACGGCATTCCCATGTGGGTGGCGGATATGGAGTTTCGCCCGCCGCAATCGGTGCAGGATGCGCTGTCCGGCATGTTGGCTCACGGGGTGTTTGGTTATTATGGCGATCAGTCCAGCTACAAAAGCGCCATCACATCCTGGATGAACCGTCGCCATGGATGGAAGGTGAACCCCGATTGGATTTTCACCACCCATGGTTTGGTCAACGGCACCTCGCTGTGCATGCAGACCTATACGAAGCCGGGGGACGGGGTGATCCTGTTCACCCCAGTCTACCACGTGTTTTCCAAACTGATTAAAGCTGCTGATCGGCGTCTGGTGGAAAGCCCTCTCGTGAACACGGATGGTCGCTACACGATGGACCTTGATGCGCTGGAAGAGCAGCTGACGGGTGACGAAAAAATGGTGATCTTTTGTTCGCCGCACAACCCGTGTGGGAGGGTGTGGACGGAAGAGGAATTGCAGGCCGTCTGCACGTTTTGCATCAAACATGATCTGATCTTGGTGTCGGATGAAATCCACCACGACTTGGTCTTTCCCGGCACCACGCACCGGGTGATGGCCACTATCGATCCCGCCATTACATCGCGTTTGGTCGTGATGACGGCAGCCACCAAGACCTTCAATATGGCTGGTGGACATTCCGGAAACGTGATCATTGAAGACGAGAAACTGCGTGCTCAGTTTTCCGCCAAGATGATCGAGCTTGGCATGTCGCCCAACAGTTTTGGCGTCGTTATGACCGAAGCCGCCTATAATGGTGGTGAAGCATGGTTGGACAGTCTGATCGCCTATCTGGACGAGAACCGTCGCGTGTTTGATGACGGTGTGAACGCAGTACCTGGATTATCGTCGATGAAGTTGGAGGCAACGTATCTGGCTTGGGTCGATTTTTCCGGCACGGGCATGAGCCGAGAGGAGTTTACCGACCGGGTGCAGAACACGGCTAAGATCGCCACGAACTATGGACCGACCTTTGGATCGGGGGGCGAAGACTTCCTGCGCTTTAACATTGCTGCGCCCCGCAGTGTCGTTGTGGATGCCGTTGCACGCTTGGCCAGGGCCTTTGGCGACTTGCAGTAGAGCTTTCGGTCGTTGCTTTAGCGTCATCGAGCGCAAGTCGTCAGCGTGCGTTGGCAATAGCCTCGCCGAAGGCTTTGACCAACGTTGTGTTGACCGGGTTAATTTGCGGGTCGTACTCAGCGTGCCATTGCACGCCCAAGGCAAAGCCGGGTGCGTCTTTGATGCTGATGGCTTCGATGGTTTCGTCCTCTGCCACGCCTTCAACTACAATCCGCTCGCCTGCGTCTAGGATGCCTTGACCATGCAGCGAATTCACACGGATTTTCTCCGTTCCGTAGAGCTTGGCGAACGCTCCATCGGGAATGAATGTCACGTCGTGGCGGTCTGAGAACACGACTTCCGGGTCTGGGTGGATTTCGCCATTTTCCAGTCGTGGCATGCGGTGGTTCATGCGTCCTGGCAGATCGCGAATCTCCGGATGCAATGTGCTGCCGAAGGCCACGCCGAGTTCCTGCATGCCCCGGCAGATGCCCAAAACCGGTATCCCGCGTTCGACGCAGATTTCGCAGAGCTTTAAGGCCACATCATCGCGGCGCTCGTCATAGGGTTCGTGCGCTTCGTGCGGCTCCATTCCAAAACGGGACGGGTGAACGTTCGCCCGTGCGCCGGTGAGCAGTATACCGTCCACCGTGTCTAGCAGGGTGGGGATGTCTGTAATGCCGGGCGCGCCTGCAAAGACCAAGGGCAGGGCACCCGCCACATCAGCCAAGGCCTGCATGTTCGCCTCACCGGTTATTTGGGTGTTGTAGCGATCCTCCACACGAAAAGCGCTGCCGATAACACCAACTACGGGTCTGCTCATGGGAAAGATGGTCCTGCAAATGAAGTGCACTGTGTGTGCAGAATGCGGTCTTGCCGGTCAAGGTGTCGGTGTGGCACGGGGCTGTAACCTCCGCCCCGATTTGGCATGAAGTTTGCTTCGATATCCCTATGGCATCTGACACGCTCTCCGTTCTCATCGTTGACGAAAACGCGATCCGCGCTTCGATCATCGAAGCGGGTTTGAGTGAGGCGGGTGATGTGAACGTAACCGTCGTTCACGGTTTGCACGGGCTCGTTGCGGAAATCGAGCGCGTAAGCCCCGATGTAATTGTGGTGGATCTGGAACATGCCAGCCGCGATTTACTGGAAGCCTATTTTTCGATTTCGCGTTCGGTGCAGCGTCCCATTGCCATGTTTGTCGATAAGTCTGACCCCGGCTGGATCGAAGCCGCAATTGATGCGGGCGTATCATCCTATGTTGTGGATGGGCTGCGGCAGGACCGGGTGAAGCCGATTATTGATACAGCCATTTCCCGGTTTGACGCTTTTCGCCGTATGCAACGCGAGCTGGAGGCCACCAAAGACCAGTTGGCTGCCCGCACCATCGTGGAGCGTGCCAAGGGTATTTTGATGCGTTCGCGCGATCTGTCCGAGGACGAAGCCTACAATCTGTTGCGCAAGAGCGCGATGAACCAAAACCGCAAGATCGCCGATGTGGCTGAGAGCCTGATATCTGCCGCCGATTTGCTCGCTCCGGGGGACGAATAAGGCCCATGACCACCGCTCTCAACATCGCTTTTATGCCGCTTGTGGACGCTTCGCTTCTGATTGCTGCTCACGAATTGGGGTTTGCGGATCAAGAAGGCTTGGCACTCAATCTGATCCGCGAGACCAGTTGGGCCAATATTCGCGACCGCATGGTGGTCGGACACTTTCAGGCTGCTCACATGTTGGCGCCCCTTCCCATTGCGGGGCGGTTGGGCATGTCGTCCTTGCCTCTGGATACAATTGTGCCCATGGCATTGGGGCTTGGTGGGAATGCGGTGACAATCAGCACGCGTTTGGCGGATGTTGTTGCGCCTGATGCGGGGCATTTGAGCGGGTTAGACGCCGGTCCAGCAGGGCGCGTTTTGAAAAACAGTCTTGCGAAGTTTGAAAAAGACATGGGCCGCAAGATGGTGTGCGGTGTGGTGCATCCGCATTCCAGCCATAACTACGAACTGCGCTACTGGCTGAACGCGTCTGGCATTGACCCCGATCATGATGTGGAAATCGCCATCGTTCCGCCGCCCCTGATGCCTGATGCGATGGCGGCCGGGTCTGTTGATCTGTTCTGCGTCGGCGAGCCGTGGAACACGGTTAGTGTCGCGCGGGGGCATGGCCATGTGTTCACCACCAAGGCCAGCATTTGGCGCTCCAGCCCGGAAAAAGTGCTGGCCGTTTCTAACCGGTTGCACGATCAACAGCCCGAAACCGTGGCCGCGTTGGTGCGCTCTCTCGTGCAAGCGGCGAATTGGTGCGCCGATCCGGACCACCATGTGCAATTGGCTGAGCTTTTGGCGCGGCCGCACTATCTTGATATGGAGCCGAAATATGTGATGGCTGCTCTGTCGGGCCTGTTTCATGACATAGCGGGGCAGTTGGTGGCTGTGCCTGATTTCTTTTTGCCGGCGCAGAGGCTGGCAACTTTCCCATGGCAAAGTCACGCGTTGTGGTTTTATTCCCAGATGGTGCGGTGGGGGCAAACCAATTGGGATGCCCAAATGGTGGAGCGTGTGAAGCAGACCTATCGGCCTGACATTTATCGCGATGCGCTGCGGGGTTTTGGGGTGGATTTGCCCGCCGCCGATATGAAAGTGGAGGGTGCGTTGGCCGACGAACTGCCTGTTGGATCAACGCAGGGGCGATTGTTCTTGGGGCCAGATGGCTTCTTTGATGGGCTGCTTTTTGATCCATCCGCCTTTGCTAAAGATGGGGGCGGTGCTTAATCTGCGGCTTTTTGCCAAATTTTTGTGCATTCGGAATCGCAGTTTAAACTTTAAGCAATTATTTGACGCATAGCTGATATGCATGAATTGCATGGCTATATAAGGCATTGGATTTGCTTAATAATCGCATTTTCCTCTCGTTTTTTGCTCAATTGCACCAGATGAGAAACTGACTGAATATGTGGTTGTCCAGTGTTGGACACCAAAAACAGCAACGCCGCTGAAATGAAGTTTCGCCCTTCCTCCTCCCAGGGCTCTAGCTTCGTTTCAGCGGCTTTTTTGTGCTCAGTTCACCCCGATGAAAAGCCAATATGGCGTTCGGGTGCTCGGCGGGGCCCTTTCGCAGGAGACGTTAATGTCCATCTCTTCTATCACGCGCCGCGCACTGATCGCGACCGCCACCACTGTTCTTTTGGCCACCACAGCAATGGTGCCATCTTATGCTGAAATGCTCGATGTCGAGAAAGACGAGTTGAAATTCGGCTTCATCAAACTCACCGATATGGCGCCCCTCGCGATTGCCTATGAGAAAGGGTATTTTGAAGAGGAAGGTCTGTTCGTCACTCTGGAACCGCAGGCTAACTGGAAGGTGCTTCTGGACCGCACGATTACGGGCGAGTTGGACGGTGCTCACATGTTGGCCGGTCAACCTCTTGCCGCCACCATCGGGTTTGGCACCAAAGCGCACATCGTGACACCGTTCTCAATGGATCTGAACGGCAACGGCATTACTGTTTCCAACGAAATTTGGGAAAAGATGAAGCCCAATATCCCGCTTGATGCAGAGGGTAAGCCAATTCATCCCATCAAGGCCGATGCGCTCAAGCCGGTCGTTGATCAAATGCGTGCCGAGGGTAAGCCGTTCAAAATGGGCATGGTGTTTCCGGTGTCCACGCACAATTACGAGCTGCGTTACTGGCTCGCATCCGGCGGCATTCACCCCGGCTTCTATTCAAAATCAGACACGTCCGGTCAGTTGAAGGCAGATGCTCTTTTGTCGGTGACACCCCCACCGCAAATGCCAGCGACGCTCGAAGCCGGTACGATCCACGGTTACTGCGTGGGCGAGCCATGGAACCAGGCTGCTGTGTTCAAGGGCATTGGTGTCCCGGTAATCACGGACTACGAAATCTGGAAGAATAACCCGGAAAAAGTGTTTGGTCTCACCAAGGAGTTTACCGAGAAAAACCCCAACACGACGTTGGCACTGACGAAAGCTTTGATCCGAGCCGCCAAATGGCTGGACGAGGACAACAACGCCAACCGTATGGAAGCTGTGGAAATTCTCGCCCGTCCAGAATATGTGGGCGCGGACGCGGAAGTGATCGCGAACTCCATGACGGGCACGTTCGAATACGAAAAAGGCGACAAACGCCCTGTGCCGGACTTCAACGTGTTCTACCGGTATTATGCGACATACCCGTTTTACTCCGACGCAATCTGGTATCTCACGCAGATGCGTCGCTGGGGTCAGATCACAGAACCTAAGTCTGACGAGTGGTTCCACGAAACCGCCAAATCCGTCTACCTGCCGGACATCTATATGAAGGCCGCGCAGATGCTAATCGACGAAGGCAAAGTCGAAAAGGCCGACTTCCCGTTCGGAACTGACGGCTACAAAGAGCCAACACCGGCTGCCGATATCATTGACGGCATCCCGTATGACGGCCGCAATCCAAACGCTTACATCGACTCGCTGAAAATCGGCTTAAAATCCGACCAAGCGGCTGACGGTTAAGCCTGACAAGCGGCAAGCGCCTGGGGCTTCGGCTCCGGGTGTTTTCCGACCGCACAATTCATAAACCTCCTTACACTGACGACCTTGCAGAAAGGTGCTCCCCATGGCCAACGCTGCTGATGCGATCACAGAACCGCTTCCATCTCCCCGCAAAGAAAAGATCTACAGCGCGATCACCAAAGCCAGCGGCTGGCTGGAGGCTCTCGGCTTTGCCTGGTTGGTGCCCCTGTTGCGCATGGCGGCTGGCGACAGCCCGCGCGAGCAGATGGGCGCGTTGAAAAACGTCCTGGTGATTCCGCTGATGGGTATTGGTATTTTCCTGCTGGCGTGGGGAATTTTGGCACCCAAGGTGCAAACTTCTCTCGGTGCCGTGCCCGGTCCCGTGCAGGTGTGGGAACAGGCCGGTGTTCTGTGGCAGGACCACGTGCGGGAGCGCGAAAAGGCGGCCGCTTTCTTCGAGCGGCAAGACGTGCGCAATGCTAAGTTCATCGCCGACGGTAAGCCGGAGCGGGTGAAGTATCGCAACTACACCGGCAAACCCACCTACATTGACCAAATCTTCACGTCGCTGGTGACCGTTGCCCTTGGCTTTGCCATCGCAACCGTGATCGCAGTTCCCTTGGGCATCGCCATGGGGCTTTCGCAAAACGTCAACGGGGCGGTGAACCCGCTTATTCAAATTTTCAAACCAGTGTCCCCCTTGGCGTGGTTGCCCATCGTGACGATGATTATTTCGGCGACCTATGCCGACCCTTGGGAATGGCTGCCAAAAGCGCTGTTGATTTCGGCGATTACCGTGACGCTGTGCTCCATGTGGCCAACGCTGATCAACACCGCTCTCGGTGTGGCTTCGGTAGACAAGGACCTTATGAATGTCGGGCGCGTGCTGCAATTGCCGACGTGGAAGACGGTCACCAAACTGGTGCTGCCATCATCTTTGCCTTTGATCTTCACCGGTTTGCGCCTGTCGCTGGGTGTGGGCTGGATGGTGCTGATCGCTGCTGAAATGCTCGCGCAGAACCCCGGTCTTGGAAAGTTTGTGTGGGATGAATTCCAAAACGGTTCTTCCAACTCGCTCGCGAAAATCATGGTGGCAGTGCTGACCATCGGCATCATCGGGTTCATGTTGGACCGTGTGATGTTTGCCCTGCAGCGCGCCTTCACCTTCTCCGCAAATCGCTAGGGGGCTGTGATGAGTATTTTGGAAGTATCAAGCCTGTCCAAACACTATGGTGAGGGCCTCAGCCGGACGGATGTCCTCAATGACATCAACCTGAAAGTCGAGGACGGTGAGTTTATCGCGATTGTCGGCTTTTCCGGGTCTGGCAAGACCACGCTGATCTCGGCACTTGCCGGGTTGATCGAGCCGGATGCCGGTGGCGTTTTGTTTCGCGGCAAGCATATCGATGGCCCGGGCCAAGAGCGCGGTGTGGTGTTCCAATCCTACTCGCTGCTGCCATGGTTGACGGTTGTTGGGAACGTCTCTTTGGCCGTGGATCAAGTGTTCAAGTCCAAAACCAAAGCTGAGCGTGCTGAAATCGTTGACATCTATGTTGAGATGGTTGGTCTCGGGCATGCGCGGGATCGCAAACCAGCGGAACTATCCGGCGGAATGCGCCAAAGGGTTGCTGTCGCACGAGCCTTGGCCATGCGTCCGGACGTACTTTTGCTGGACGAACCGCTTTCCGCATTGGACGCACTGACCCGCGCCAAACTGCAGGATGAGTTTGCTGATATCTCCCAAAAGGAGAAGAAGACCATCATCCTGATCACCAATGATGTGGACGAAGCTATTCTTCTGGCGGACCGTATCATTCCGTTGACACCGGGACCGAACGCGACTCTGGGGCCGGAATTCAGGGTGGACTTGCCGCGGCCGCGGGACCGTGGAGCCATGAACTCCAACGATGAATTCATCCGTCTGCGGGCGGACGTTACAGAATACCTCATCAAGATTGGTGTTGAGCGGCAAAAGGACGTCGAAGATGAATTGGTGCTGCCAAATGTGGTGCCGATCACTGCCAAACAGGGGGAACAGGCAGAGCTTCCACAAGCCTATATCGAGGCTGCGCATTCTCCGATTGAAGATCGATACCTCGAATTCGCCAATCTGAAAAAGGTTTATCCGACGCCAAAAGGTCCGTTGACGGTTGTGGACGGGTTCGACCTCAAGATGAAGAAGGGCGAGTTCATTACGCTGATCGGTCACTCCGGTTGCGGCAAGTCAACCGTCCTCTCGATGGCCGCTGGTCTGAACCCGATTACGGGCGGCGGCATCGTTCTGGACGGTTCGGAAGTGACCACCGCAGGACCGGATCGTGCGGTTGTGTTTCAAGCACCATCTCTGCTGCCTTGGATGACGGCTTATGATAATGTGGCGCTCGGTGTTTCAGAGGTTTATCCGCAGGCAACCGCGCAGGAGCGGCGCGATATCTGCGAATACTATTTGTCCAAAGTAGGCTTGGCCGACGCGATGCAACGCGGTGCAGCCGATCTTTCCAATGGTCAAAAACAACGTGTGGGGATTGCCCGTGCGTTTGCGTTGTCTCCCAAACTGCTGCTGCTCGACGAGCCGTTTGGCATGCTGGACTCTTTGACCCGTTGGGAACTCCAAGACGTTCTCATGGGCGTTTGGAAACGCACGCAGGTGACCACGGTATGCGTGACTCACGATGTCGATGAAGCGATCTTGCTGGCCGACAAAGTAGTAATGATGTCCAACGGTCCCAATGCTCGCATCGGCAACGTGATGGAGGTCGATCTGCCCCGTCCACGTTCGCGCAAAGAGCTGCTCGCCCATCCGGATTATTATGCCTATCGCGAAGAGCTTCTCGACTTCCTGGAAGCCTATGAGGGGGGTGCCGACCCAAGCGAAGAGCAGTTGGAAAGCATCAAAGCCAAAAGGGCAGCGCGTATTGCACGGCAAAACCAAAACCGCGAACCCATCAGCGTCGCGGCTGAGTGAAAGGAAACGCGCCATGACACCGTCTGAAATCGATCTGGTTCAAACTTCGTTTTCCAAGGTTGCACCGATTGCCGATCAAGCAGCCGAGATGTTTTACGGTCGCCTGTTTGAAATCGCACCCGAAGTGAAGCCGCTGTTCAACGGTGACATGTCCGAACAGGGTAAGAAGCTGATGGGGACGCTTGCAGTTGTCGTCAACGGTTTGAAAGATCTCGAACCCATCATACCCGTCGCCCAAAACCTGGCGATCCGGCACGTGGATTACGGTGTTCAGGTAGAGCACTACGGCCCTGTGGGTGCCGCTCTCATTTGGACGCTCGAACAGGGTCTGGGAGACGCTTTCGATGCCGATACAAAAGCTGCGTGGCTCACCGCCTACGGAACACTGAGCGGTGTGATGATCGACGCGGCTTACA
>JBCBYZ010000076.1:0-16218 GCA_039815595.1 Pseudomonadota bacterium
GAAAGCGTTTCAGGTCTCGTGATGGGGCTGCCGTTCAACATGGATGGGACAGAAGGCCCCCGCGCCCAGTCCACGCGGGCCTTTGTGCGCAACCTCGCCAAGCATACGGATCTGCCAGTCCTGTTTTGGGATGAGCGTTTGTCCAGCTTCGCCGCAGAATCTGCCATGCTGGAAGCGGACCTGACCCGGAAAAAACGCGCCAAAGTCATCGACCAAATGGCCGCCTCGATCATTTTGCAAGGGGCGTTGGACGCGCTCAGGAAGACGCAAGTTTAAGTGGCTTAACGCACCATTGTGGCAAGGCGTGGGATCAACGTTTTGCGTTTACGGTAGGCGATGACCAAGCTGATCAATGCACCGTCGAACACAACCGCGCGGCCAAACAGACCCGGCAAAGCTTCTTTCTCAACACCCAACAGAGATGCGTAAACGGCGAACACTTGGTCATGCACTTCACGGGACAAAAGACGGGTCCCGAAATTCAGATCATAGGCAGACAACCCAAACCACGCTCCAAACAGGAACATGGGAAGAAGCCAAAGGATCAAAAGTGTTCTCATAAATGTGCTTTGTTGCGGGCTCAAAAAGAGACCCAATGCCGGATCAACAGACCACTAACCTGCTCCCGACGCGTCGGGCTCGCAACGTATACCAATCGTTAAGGTTAACAGGGTCGGTGCAATGCGAGCAATTCTCGATCCATCCAGCAAAAGGCATGTCACCCGACAGGTGCACAAGAAATGCGCCACGACCCGGTCAACGCGCTTGCCCCCCTCACCCGGCTGGCGTATCTCCCACTTTTAATGACCCAGCCCTCGTTCCCAGCGTCTTCGTCGCCTTCCGCGGCCAGCGAGACCCGCGCTCCGGCGTTTCAACCCAAAGACTTTTCTCGTAACCACCTTTTGGGGATGGAAGGCTACACGCCCTCTGAAATCACCCATCTTTTGGATTTGGCGGACGAGATGGTGCAAATTTCCCGCCAAAGCGAGAAGCGTCGACCCACGCGCACGGGCCGCACGCTCATAAACCTGTTCTTTGAAAACTCCACAAGAACCCAATCATCCTTTGAGATCGCCGGTCGGCGTCTGGGCATGGACGTGGTCAACATGGCCGTCGCTCGCTCATCGGTCCAAAAAGGCGAAACCCTCATGGATACGGCAATGACGCTGAACGCCATGCAACCGGATATGCTGGTGGTGCGCCATCAGGCAGCGGGAGCTGTGGAACTGCTGGCCCAAAAAGTGTCCTGCAGCGTTATCAATGCCGGTGACGGTGCCCACGAACACCCGACACAGGCTTTGCTGGACGCTCTCACCATTCGACGGCGCAAGGGGTCTATCGAGGGCCTCACGGTCGCCATTTGTGGCGATATTGCCCATTCCCGCGTGGCACGCTCTAACATTCACCTGCTTAGCGCCATGGGTGCCCGCATCCGGGTCATCGCACCATCCACCCTTCTTCCCAGCCGTGTGGAAGACTTCGGTGTGACCGCCTACCGTTCCATGGAAGAAGGCTTGCCGGGCTGTGATGTGGTCATGATGCTGCGCCTTCAACACGAACGCATGGCGGGAGCAACGATACCCTCCGCACGGGAATACTACCGATTCTTCGGCCTCAATGCGGAGCGAGTCGCGCTGGCAAAGCCGGACGCCATTGTTATGCACCCCGCCCCGATGAACCGGGGCGTTGAAATCGCATCTGACATCGCTGACGGCGTCCAAAGTGTCATTTTTGAACAGGTGGAAATGGGCGTCGCCGTTCGCATGGCTGTGATGGAGGCTCTCCAACCGCCGCAAGCGGTTCAAGAAACCGATTTGCCCGAGGCCGTCCGATGAGAAAAGTCGTTGGCCGTCGCCCGCCAAAAATCCGCGTATTCACCAATGCCCGCTTGCTGGATCCGTCCACGGGAATGGACGTCTTCGGCGATATTCTCGTGCGCGACGGCACGATTGAAGCGTGCGGCAAGACGGTGGCACGCCCTCCCAATTTACGACCGGATCAGTTCATCGATTGCGACGGACTCTGCCTCGCTCCTGGTCTTGTTGATACTCGTGTCACCATTGGTGAACCGGGCGGAGAACGGCGCGAGACCATAAAATCAGCCAGCAACGCCGCCGCAGCCGGTGGCGTCACATCCATTGTCATGCTGCCCGGCACCGATCCGGTGATTGACGATCAGGCACTGGTCCAATTTGTACATCAAACCGCCGCTGCAAAATCACTGGTCCGGGTGCACGCAGCCGCTGCACTCACCAAAGGCCAAGAAGGTGCGGAAATTGCCGAGTTCGGTCTTCTCAGCCACGCGGGAGCCGTCGCGCTGGATGAGGGTGATACGAGCATATCCAGCGCTCAAGTCATGCGCCGTGCGATGACATACGCCACCGATTTTGACGCCCTCATTGTGGGTGCCACCCACGATGCGTCGTTGGGCGGTGGTGTTATGAACGCGGGGTTCAACGCCACGCGCCTTGGGCTAACCGGCATTCCCAACGAAGCCGAATTGATCCCGCTCGAACGCGACATTCGTTTGGTGGGCATGACCAAGGCCAAGTACCACGCAGGCGCTGTGTCCACGGGCGAGGCCCTTGATCTCTTGTCCGCAGCGAGGGACCGCAAACTGGATGTGACTGCCGGATTGGCCATCGCAAATTTGACGCTGAACGAAAACGATATCGGTCGTTATCGAACGTTCTTCCGCCTCATGCCGCCCCTGCGCACGGAAGATGATCGCTTGGCACTGGTGGACGGCATTCGGTCCGGCAAAGTCGATATTATTTCATCGAACCACAATCCGCAGGACGTGGACACAAAACGCCTGCCGTTTGCGGAAGCGGCGGATGGGGCCGTGGGCTTGGAAACGCTGCTTGCCGCCGCACTGCGCTTGCACCACAGCGAGGACATTCCACTTTTGCGCATCCTCCATTGCCTGAGCACGGGGCCCGCCGCGCGCTACGGTCTGCCCGGTGGCACATTGGCAAAAGGCGCGCCGGGAGACTTCCTTATCTTTGATCCCGACGAACCCTGGGTGTTGGAAGAAAGCGCGCTCAACTCAAGGTCCCGAAACACTGCCTATGAAGGTGCGCGTTTTCAGGGCAAAGTGGTGCGGACGGTGGTGGCGGGTCGCACTGTGTTCAACACAAAACGTCAGTCGTAAGGGCAGTGCGAAACCCAAGGTCGGGGGAGACATGATATGGAAGCTTCAGGCGTAGCGGTCATGATTGCCTATCTTTTCGCCGGATACGCGTTCGGCTCCATTCCCTTTGGACTCATCCTCACAAAAATCGCGGGTGGTGGAGACATTCGGTCTGTCGGTTCCGGCAACATTGGCGCAACCAATGTACTGCGGACGGGCCGCAAAGGGTTAGCAGCAGCAACACTGTTGTGCGATGCGCTCAAGGGGTTCTTACCGGTCTGGCTGTTTTCGCAAGGTGAATTTACTCTTGTCTCTGCCCTCGGTCTTGGAGCCTTTTTGGGTCACCTCTTTCCCATTTGGCTGGGCTTCAAAGGCGGTAAAGGCATTGCCACGTTTATCGGCATTCTGTTGGCTTTTGCTTGGCAAGCGTTTCTCGTTTTCGCTGCCATATGGCTTTTAGTGGCCTTTTTGAGCCGTTATTCCTCCCTTGCGGCTCTCATCGCAACAGCGGTCACGCCGATGGCGTTCGTGATGTTGGGTCGCTTGGACGCGGGTGCATTTTTCTTGCTGTTATCAGCCATCGCTTGGGCAAAGCACCACGAAAACATTGGTCGCCTCCTGAGGGGCACCGAAAGCCGAATCGGTGGCGGGAGCACACCGGAGCCACTATGAGTGTGTTCAGGTGACCCAGACAGACCCGCAGCCACAGCTTACAACGCGCAACGGCGTGGTTTTAGGAGAACAGCAACGACTCGACTGGTTGCGCCTTATCCGCAGTGAAAACGTTGGTCCAAGCACGTTCATCACCCTCATAAACCGGTTCGGCACGGCCAGCGCGGCACTCGACGCGCTCCCCGACCTTGCACAGCGCGGCAAAACAAGACGCCCGATCCGTATTCAGCCTGAAAACAAAGCGGCAGCCGAGCTGATGGCCCTTCGCCGCATGGGGGGTGATGTGATTTGCCGGGGAGAACCGGATTATCCAACCAGCCTGCGGGCAACCGAAGGCGCTCCGCCGGTCATCAGCGTTTTGGGCAGTCGCGAGACGCTCACACGTCCATCGGTAGCTTTTGTTGGCGCGCGCAATGCGTCCTTGGCTGGAACGAAATTCACCGCCCAACTGGCTGGTGATGTCGCACGTGCAGGCTTTGTCATCGTTTCAGGACTTGCCAGAGGCATTGACGCGGCAGCCCACCGCGCCGGACTGGAATGCGGCACCATTGCAGTCTTCGCAGGTGGTTTGGACCGCATATACCCGTCAGAAAACGAGGGGCTGGCTCACGAGATCGTTGCCAAGGGCGGCACGCTTGTCGCTGAGATGCCCCTGGGTTGGCAGGGCCGTGCTCAAGACTTCCCCCGCCGCAACCGCATCGTCGCTGGTTTGGGGCTCGGTCTTGTGGTCGTGGAAGCCGCCCGCCGTTCCGGGTCTTTGATCTCGGCCCGATTGGCCAACGAATACGGGCGAACGGTATTTGCGGTCCCCGGTTCCCCGCTGGATCCACGCAGCGAAGGAACCAATCATCTCATACAGCAAGGGGCTACGCTTATCACGTGCGCTGATGATGTCGTTGCAGCACTCAATCCGTCCGCCATCGACCCTGCACAAAACGGCTATTCGCTTTTGGAGGGCGACGGTGAGGACTATCAAGACCGCGACGAACCCAATGACAACGAACGTGAACGGCTTTTATCAGCACTGGACTACACGCCCATGGATCTTGATGAAATCTTGCGGTTCGCGGACCTCAATCCAGCCAAAGCGCAACTCATCATACTAGAACTGGAACTGGCTGGACGCGTGGAGCGACATGCGCGCAATCAAGTATCGCTGGTTTAGATGCTAACCCTAGTCCAACTCACCCGCTAGGAACCGTTCGGCCAACATCTGCGCTCTTGCGTCGGGAACAAGCACTGTTTCCTGCTCGTCTTTCGGAAAGCTTCCGGCCCCATTGTTATTAATAGCGTGCGCCTCAACAATGGCCATTTCGAGCAGGTAAACCAGCATGGGCCAGTCTTCCTTCTGGCCCATGGCCCGGAGCTCGCTAAGCATGTCAGCCATGTAGGCCGCAGTCGCAGCGCTGCGATCGGTGTTGGTTTGATCAACTCTGTCGACGTTGGGCAGCTGGCTAAGCATGGCGCGCAAGTCCTTATGCAAGGGTGTCCACTCTATCGCCCGATGTACAATCGGCCCCCAGCCAACTGTAGCCAAAATCTACCTGTCTATTTTCAGCAGTGCAAGACTGTAATATACTCTTTTAAGTTGCATGAACGCGACACTTTAACTCTGCAATTTGCCCATCACCGAGCCTTGAGTGCCCGATGGGAGGTTTGCGTTTGTCTCACAACAGTCTTAAGTGCGCTCAATCGTACGTCGCTCCTGATTTAAGAAAAACGCATGAAACTCGTCATCGTTGAGTCGCCTGCCAAAGCCAAGACCATCAACAAATATCTTGGATCAGATTATAAGGTCCTGGCGTCCTACGGCCACGTGCGCGATCTGCCGCCCAAGGATGGATCAGTGTTGCCGGACGAGGATTTCGCCATGTCCTGGTCGGTGGACGCACGGTCTAAACCACGCCTGACCGAAATCACAAAAGCAGCCAAGGCGGCGGACAGTCTGATACTCGCAACCGACCCTGACCGGGAAGGCGAAGCAATCTCTTGGCACGTGTTGCAGGTTTTGAACGAGAAGAAAGCGCTCAAGGACAAGTCAGTCGAACGGGTCGTGTTTAACGCCATCACCAAAAAGTCGGTGCTGGAAGCGATGGCAAACCCGCGTGAAATCGACGAACCATTGGTACACGCCTATTTGGCACGCCGTGCTCTGGACTATCTCGTGGGATTCACACTCTCGCCCGTGCTGTGGCGCAAACTGCCCGGCGCCCGCTCTGCTGGCCGCGTGCAATCCGTGGCTTTGCGTCTCGTCTGCCAACGCGAAAACGAAATCGAGCAGTTCAAGCCGCAAGAATATTGGCAAGTTGTTGGCGCGTTCAAAAACAGCGGCGGAGCCGATTTTGACGCCCGCCTCACAGGCTATGACGGCAAAAAACTGCAGCGCTTGGACGTCACCAACGAAGCCCAAGCGACCGAAATCAAGAACCACTTGATGCGTTCAGATTTCAAAGTCGTCAGCGTTGAGGCCAAGCCCACCACTCGAAATCCATACGCTCCCTTCACTACGTCGACCATGCAGCAGGAAGCCTCCAGCAAACTGGGCTTTGCCGCGTCCCGCACCATGCAGGTCGCACAGCGGCTCTATGAAGGCATCGATCTGGGCGGAGAGACGGTCGGTCTAATTACGTATATGCGGACGGATGGTGTCCAAATCGCGCCAGAGGCCATTACCGAGACGCGCGATGTGATCTCACAGGACTTTGGCGCGGTCTATCTGCCGGAAAAGCCCCGCTTTTACTCTTCCAAAGCCAAAAACGCACAGGAAGCGCACGAGGCAGTGCGCCCAACGTCGCTGGCTCGCCACCCAAAAGAGATGGCGAAGCACCTCGATCAGGATCAGGCAAAGCTCTATGAGTTGATCTGGAAACGCACCGTGGCCAGCCAAATGGCCTCCGCCCGGATTGAACGCACCGCCGCCGAGCTGGAAGCTAAAATCGCGGGCGATACGTCCGGCAAAACCGCAACCATGCGCGCCAATGGTTCGGTCATTAAGTTTGATGGATTTTTGAAGGTTTATCAGGACACATCGAAAAAAGACGATGAGGACGACAAGCGACTGGTACCCCTCACCGAGGGGGAAGCCATTGCACGCGAATCGATTGATGCAACCCAACACTTCACGGAGCCGCCAGCCCGGTATTCCGAGGCGTCATTGATCAAGAAGATGGAAGAACTTGGCATTGGTCGCCCGTCCACATACGCCTCCACATTGAAGACGTTGGAAGACCGAGAATACGTCACCATTGATAAGCGCCGTATGATCCCGCAGGCCAAAGGTCGCTTGGTGACTTCCTTCCTCGAAAGCTATTTTAATCGGTATGTGGAATACGATTTCACGGCAGCTCTGGAACTTAAGCTCGACCGGATTTCAGACAACGAACTGAAATGGCGCGACGTATTGCGCGAATTTTGGCAGGAATTCTCCTCCAATGTGGACGAAACAAAGGACCTGCGCGTCAGCGAAGTCTTGAACACGCTCAACGTGGCCTTGGGTCCCCTCGCCTTCCCAGAAAATGAGGACGGCAGCGACCCGCGCGTGTGCCCCACCTGCAGCACTGGCCAATTGAGCCTAAAGGTCGGTCGTTTCGGTGCCTTCATAGGCTGCTCCAACTATCCGGAATGCAGTTTCACCCGCCAGTTGGGTGCGGAAGGTCTGGAAGCCTCCAAAATTGCCAATGACGGACCAAAAGTGCTGGGCATCGATCCGGATTCCAGTGAAGAAGTAACGCTGCGCACCGGCCGTTTTTGTCCCAATGTGCAGCGTGGCGAAGGCAAAGAAGCCAAACGCGGCAGCATCCCCAAAAGCTGGGACGCCACTACAGTGGACTTCGAGCAGGCTCTGCAACTGCTCTCGCTGCCCCGCGTTGTTGGATTGCACCCGGAATCGGGCAAAGAAATCAAAGCCCGCATCGGACGTTACGGCCCATTGGTGGAGCATGAGGGCAAATATGCCAGCCTTGACTCCGAAGACGAGGTTTTCTCCGTGGGCCTCAACCGTGCTGTGACGGTACTCGCAGAAAAAGCCGCCAATCCGGGCCGCGGACGCGGCGCAACCAGCTTAAAAGACTTGGGTGAACACCCCGAACTGACCGGCCCCGTCTCGGTCAAAGACGGTCGCTACGGACCTTACGTCAATTGGTCGAAGATCAACGCCACCTTGCCAAAGGACACTGATCCACAGTCTGTGACGCTTGAAATGGCTGTCAAATTGATCGCGGAGCGGGCGGAGAAAACAGGCAAAACGCTGACCAAAGCCGGTGCACGCAAAAAGCCTGCAGCCAAAAAGAAGCCGGCAGCGAAAAAGACAGCGGCCAAGAAACCGGCTGCGAAAAAAACACCCGCCAAAAAGCCAGCTGCGAAAAAAGCGCCCGCTAAAAAACCTGCAGCGAAAGCTGAGGCGGGCGAGGCCTAGGCGTGGCGCACCGCAAGGGCGGTTCGCAAAAAACGTCAGCAAGCCTGAAACGCGGGGCCATGCCCACCCGCGACGAACTGATAGCGCACTCAAAGGAAAACCCACAGGAGACTGGCAAGCGGGAACTTGCGCGGGCGTTCGGTCTCAAAGGCAACGACAAAATCGCCCTCAAGGCTCTACTGCGCGAACTCACCGAAGAAGGCATCATCAAAAAGCGAGGGCGCAAAATCGCGCAACCCGGCACTCTGCCCAATATTACGGTTTTGGATATCACAGCCCGCGACCGCGATGGCGGGCTGCTGGCCCGCCCGGTGCAGTGGGACGAGAAGGTAGACGGCAAGCACCCGGTTGTTGCTATTGTCGTCGACCGCAGCGGCAAATCTCCCACGGCAGGCTTAGGCGACCGCGTTTTGGCTCGCATCTCAACGCGGGATAAAGGCTCTCCACGTGGACGAATCATAAAAGTGCTGGACCGCAACCGCGGCAAGCAACTTGGGATATTCAGAGCGGCTAAAGACCCGAGCGACGGTTTGGCTGGCCGAATCGAGCCAACAGATCGCAAGCAAAACGAATTGCTTGTCCGCGCCGGTCAAGAAGGCGACGCCAAGGACGGCGATTTGGTGGAAGTGGGCATCGCGAGCCGCAATGCCCAAGGGCTGAAACAAGCCCGGGTGGAAGACGTGATCGGAAACATCAATTCCGAAAAGGCGATTTCGCTGATCGCACTGCACCAACACAACATCCCAACCGATTTTCCTGAGGCCGTCATCGCGGGTTCAAAGGCCGTCAGGGCGGAGACCGCTGACACGATGAAACCGTGGCGCGAGGATTGGCGAGATGTTCCGCTCATCACCATCGACCCGGCTGACGCGAAGGACCATGACGACGCCGTCTATGCCGAGCTGGACACTGCGGCGAACAATCAAGGTGGGGTGATCGTCACCGTCGCTATTGCCGACGTTGCAGCCTATATCGATTATCCCTCCGCGCTGGACGATGAAGCCCGCAAGCGCGGAAACTCGGTCTACTTTCCAGACCGCGTTGTCCCCATGCTGCCAGAGCGCATTTCAAACGACCTGTGCTCCTTGCGCGAACAGGAAGATCGCCCTGCCCTCGCCGTGCGCATGGTGTTTGACTCTGACGGCACCAAACGCAGTCACAAGTTCCACCGCATCATGATGCGCTCCCACGCGCGGCTGTCTTACCAAGAGGCACAAGCCGCCATCGATGGCGAAGATGCACCACGGGCCGAGCCGTGGCTGGAACCGGTCCTGAAACCCCTCTGGCACGCCTATGCGGTCTTATCCAAAGGCCGTGCCGCCCGCGCTCCGCTGGAACTGGACATGCCGGAGCGTAAAATATTGCTCAAGCCCGACGGCGGTGTGGATCGGGTGATCGTTCCGCCCCGTTTGGACGCCCATAAACTCATCGAAGAGTTCATGATCCAAGCCAATGTAGCCGCAGCGGAAAGCTTGGAAAAAGAGCGCCAACCGTTGATCTACCGGATCCATGACGCGCCCTCATTGGCAAAATTAGAGAGCTTGCGCGAGTTTTTGCGCACATTGAACATACCCTTGGCAAAACCCGGCCAACTGCGCCCTGCGGCTTTCAACGGTATTTTGGAACAGGTGAAAGGATCCGAAAATCAGGACCTGGTGAATCAGGTGGTGCTGCGGTCCCAGTCTCAAGCCGAGTACAACCCGCAAAACATCGGCCACTTCGGCCTGCACTTGGCCAAATACGCCCATTTCACATCGCCGATCCGACGCTACGCGGACTTGATCGTCCACCGTGCGCTGGTGCGATCGCTCGCGTTGGGCGATGGTGGCCTGCATGAGCAACAAATAGGCGAACTGGACGCAATCGCTGAAGAAATATCGTTGTCAGAACGGCGGGCCATGCTGGCAGAGCGCCAAACGGTTGACCGGCTGATCGCCACGCATTTGGCGGATAAAATCGGTGCGGAGTTTCACGGTCGCATCAATGGCGTCACCCGCGCCGGACTGTTTATCACCCTGGATGAAACGGGCGCGGACGGCTTTGTGCCCATCTCTCAACTGGGCGATGACTATTTCATCTATGACGAGGCTAGCCACCGTGTGGTGGGAGAGCACTCTGCGCTACAGTTCCAGATGGGCGACCGGGTCACGGTCCGTTTGGTGGAAGCCGCGCCGGTGGCTGGCGCCTTGCGTTTTGATATGATCAGCGAAGGGACGGAGAGTTCGCAATTGCCCCGCGGCCGCAGAACAAGGCTCAATACGTCGGGTGGTCGCGGAAAGGGCAAAGGCAAGCACAAAAGCCGCGGCGGACCGGGCGCATCAACCAAGGCTGGCGTAAAAGCAGGCCCGGGGCGCGCCCGCCGCTCAAACCGTGGAAAAAGGTAGGGATCAAAGAGGAAATCATGCCGTACACCATCACCACAGAAACGCAGGAGCCCGTGGAGAATCGTGCCAAGTTGCGCGCTATGCTGCGCGGATTTCGCAACACCTGCCCCAATTGCGGCGAGGGCAAACTGTTTGGAAAATGGTTGAAGGTCGAGCCGACCTGCAAAAGCTGCGGAGAAGAACTGCACCACGAACGCGCTCACGATCTGCCGCCCTATCTCAACATATTCATCGTCGGGCACATCATTGTCGCCCTGTTGATGGTTGTGGAAGCGACGGTGGATCTTTCGCTGACTGCGCATCTGTTTATCTGGGTACCATTGTCGCTGGTGCTATCTTTGATGCTCATGCAGCCGCTAAAAGGCAGTGTTGTGGGCCTGCAATGGGCGCTGCGCATGTTCGGCTTTGGTGGAGACGAGGACTACACATGACGACTGTTCGATCTCAATCGAAAACGGCGCTCAAACCGGGCATGAGCCGTGACGCCATGGACGAAGCGGCGGCGATGAATGGTTCCAAGCGCAGCCCCAATATGCCGCCGCGCGATGCCGCCACGCTCATCATCCTGGATGGTGAAGGCCCAAACGCCCGCATGTTGATGGGCCGCCGCCACGAAGACCACAAGTTCATGCCGGGCCTTTTTGTGTTTCCCGGCGGACGTGTTGACCCGGCTGACGGCTCAATGGAGGCGGGATCGGAGCTGCACCCCACCATTGAAGGCAAGATCGTAAAACACCTGCGTCAGCGGCCCACAAAGCGCCGTGCCCGGGCATTGGCACTGGCCAGCCTGCGCGAGACCTACGAGGAAGCTGGCCTTTTACTGGGTGAGCCGGGTCGCCTGGACACAAAGTCAAACCACCCGGACTGGGCGGCCTTTGCCAAACACGATGTGGTGCCCACTTTAGACCGGTTGCGGCTGGTTGCCCGTGCCATCACTCCGCCCGGCAGAACACGTCGCTTCGATGCGTGGTTTTTCGCCACCCAAATCAGCCACATTGCTGAGCGCCTGCCAGAGGGACAATGGCCATCCGGAGAACTGCAAGACCTGCATTGGCTAACGATAGACGAAGCGATGAAGCTCGAACTACCAGTCATCACGGTGACGGTGCTGGAAGAGTTACGCAAACGTTTGGAGACGGACCCGACATTAGAACCCTCCACCGACCTGCCGTTCTTCCATTTGCGCGGAAAGACATTTTTGCGCGAACTGATTTGATGCCGACCAAACGGGCAGCATCAAACTTGACTTTTACCGCCTGTGCCTTAGACACCGCATCAACGGATTGGGCATCGGCTCTGTCCCATTAACTTTCCAAGGATTGACCATGGCCAAAGCAACCACCATCAAGGTGCGGCTGAACTCGACCGCTGATACCGGGTTCTACTACGTCACCAAAAAGAATTCCCGCACGATGACCGAAAAACTGGTCAAGAAAAAATACGATCCCGTCGCGCGCAAGCACGTCGAGTTCAAAGAAGGCAAAATCAAATAAGCTTATGTTTGTTTGACAAGACCACCAAAAAGGCCGCTCTCCAGAGAGCGGCCTTTTTTGTTTGGTTCGCCAGTTCTTGATTGATGCCATGCTTACCCTTGCCCCAAAATGTCGTCATTCCTGTCACTAACACAGGGAAGAAGAGCCAACTTATCGTTAGCCAGAGTCTGCTCGAACAGGAGGGAGCTTGGGGGGACCGGTAGCCGACCGGTGCGAAAACTACGAGGAGGCAATTTTGCGCGACCGGTCGACCGATCCATCTCCCAGGTGATGCGGCGGGCCCGGGAGACGAAGCGACAAAAGCAAGCTTTGCCGTGCTGCCAAATTGGCCCAAACCCATCGTGGTTTCAATTGTGCGAAAGCTGGATTATCCAGTGTTAGTCAACAGTTAACCTAACCAGCTATGGTTAATTCTCAGCCGGTTAGGCAGCCGCCTGCACCACCTGATTGCGCCCGTTGCGCTTGGCATCATAGAGCGCAGCATCAGCCCGCTTTACCATATCAACGGTGTGATCCTGCGGCCCGGTGAGCGAGGCAATACCCGCACTCACGGTCACAGCAATCTGCACGGAACCGTTCAAAACCAGAAACGGGCTATCGGCGATTTCCTTACGCATCCGGTCAGCAATCACAAACGCCAGATCACTGTCAGTCTCCGGCAAAACGATCACGAACTCCTCGCCGCCGAACCGGCACACCAGGTTTTTCGACCGCATATTGCGCTGAATACGCTCGGCGAAGGTTTTCAGCACTTCATCTCCCGCTTGGTGACCATATGTGTCGTTGACCATTTTGAAGTGATCAATGTCCAACACCATCAGCGACAGGGCTTGGCCGCTGGCGCAGGCCTTGTCCAACAACGCTTCCATATGGGTGTCAAAATAACGTCTGTTGTAAAGCCCCGTAAGCGGGTCCTTGATGGCCATCTCCATGGTCTGCTGAACATTGTCGCGCAACTGGTCATTGGCCCGCTTGCGGCGCACTTGCGTGCGGCAGCGTGCCAGCAATTCGTTGGCTTCAACAGGACGCTGAATGTAGTCATTCACGCCCAAATCGATGGCGCGGATAAGCTGGCTGTCTTCCCCTTCCCGCGTGACCAGCAGAAGCGGGATCATCCGTGTGCGGTCGAGCGAGCGCAGTTGAGAGCAAAGACGCAGAGCGTCAAAGTCTTCGATGGCCAGCGATACTATGACGAGATCAAAGTCGTCTTCAGCTGCCTTAAACAGCGCTTCCTGCGGATTGGACACGACGCTGACGCTCTGTTCCGCCGTCAAAATACGCGACATGCGATCAAAGCTGGAAGGCTTATCGTCAACGATCAGAATTTTGCCATGACGGCCGTCATGCAATTGCGAGTTTGCATTCGCATTTCCGCCGATCCCAAGACCTTCATTGGTAGACACGCGTAACTGCAGCTCGTCCGTCACCATTTTGAGCCTTGCAAGGCTTTTAACCCGCGTTGTCAGCGCGATGTCGTTGACCGGCTTTGTCAAAAAATCATCAGCACCGGCTTCAAGTCCGGCAAGCTTGTCGGACGGCTGATCCAAAGCCGTCACCATAATAACCGGAATATGAGCTGTCTTCGCGTCCGCTTTCAGACGACGGCACACTTCATAGCCATCCATGCCCGGCATCATCACGTCCAGCAAAACGATATCGCATTTGCCTTGGGCACATAGTGCCAGCGCTTCGGGGCCGTTGGAGGCGGTCAAAACCTCAAAATATTCGGCCATTAAGCGGGCCTGCATGAGTTTTACATTGGCCACGATATCGTCAACGACGAGAACACGCGCGGTCATATCACCACCTCAAATACACACTGCCGGACGTATCCGGCCGTCAATCCAGCCTCGGAACGCGCCATGTTTACGAGTCGCCCAGATAGGAACGTACGGTCTCAATGAACTTCATCACCGAAATCGGCTTGGAAACATAAGCTTCACAACCGCCCTGGCGGATGCGCTCTTCATCGCCCTTCATGGCAAAGGCAGTCACAGCGATGACCGGAATGCGAGCCAGCTCTTCATCCTCTTTCAGCCATTTGGTGACCTCCAAACCGGAAACCTCCGGTAATTGGATGTCCATGAGAATGAGATCAGGCTTGTGCTGTCGCGCAAGGTCCAATGCGTGGAGACCGTTGCGCGTCTGGATCGTCTCATACTGTTGCGCTTCGAGAAGGTCGTTGAACAGTTTCATGTTCAACTCGTTGTCTTCCACGATCATCACGCGTTTCGTCATGCTGCACTCTGCAAAAAGCCTGTTGGTCCTGAACTATGTCCGTGGCATGAATCAACGCCGCAGGTATGTTCAATCCGAGCATCGAAATTTACCACTCAGTTTCTTTAGGACTCATGAAGATGGGCGAACACAAAGCCACGTCGGCGCAGGCCATTGCTATTGCGGGCCTCGCCCGCCTGGCATCAGACGATGATTTGATGATGCGGTTTTGCGCACTCACCGGCGTGCTTGCCAATGAAATACGCTCCGCCGCCCAAGAGCCGAACTTTTTGGTGGGCGTGCTCGATTTTTACCTCGCCCATGAGCCTGACTTGCTCGAGTTTGCAGAAGCGGAGGGCTTGGACCCCGAAGCGATTGTCAAAGCGCGCCACGCGCTTTCCCCTACCGACACTGGAGAGTTTTCATGAGCACCGAAACACCAGTGGTCCTACCGGACGACGAGACGCTCAAACAATTGGCCCAGCATGGTTATGAACCAAACGGCCCCAAGCGGGATACCGACCGCCCGATCCTGATCTGCGACGTCGATGAGGTGGTACTGCATCTGGTTGACCCGTTTGTCGAAGTCATCGAAGAGCGCGGCTATGAACTGCGCACACGCGCCTTCAAGCTCACTGGCAACGTGTTCCACCGCGAAACCGGTGAGGAAGCCACTCAAGCGCAGGTCTGGGAAGGGCTAACCCAGCTGTTCGAAGAACAAGAAAGCCGCCAAGGCTTGGTTGATGGCGTGGTGGATGGGCTGGCCCATGTGGCGGAACACGCCGACATCGTGTTTTTGACCAACATGCCCCACCCGTTTGCCGATATACGCCGCCGCCATCTCACGGCGGAAGGCCTGCACTATCCGCTGATAACCAATATGGGGTCCAAACTGCCAGCGATTAACCTGATCGAGGCGCAGCGCAACGCCAAGGTAGCGTTTGTCGATGATACGCCGCGCAATTTGCGCGACGTCGCCAACGGCAATGACCGCATCCAATTATTTCATTTCATGGCCAATGATGATTTTCGCAAACTGGCCGGCGAGATCGAAGGCGCACATTTTTCAAGCGGTGATTGGGCCCACGCCGCGCCCTTAATGGTGGCTCACATGGTGGAGAACACATGAAGAACATGATAGAGATGTTCCATGGACCCAACCTCCAACTCCGCCGATGCACAACCTGCAGCGAACCATAGCTTTTGCCGCGACTGTTTGCAGTTGCAGCCACAGAACGACCGCCCAAATGCGCGCTGCGTCCATTGTGGCAGTCCCCGCGTCCTAAGACACCCTGAACTGTTCGGTCTATCACTGGCTCACATTGATTGCGACGCGTTTTACGCTTCCGTAGAGAAGCGCGACAATCCTGATCTAGCCGATAAACCTCTGATCGTTGGCGGTGGCACACGCGGCGTGGTCACAACCTGCTGCTACATCGCCCGGATAAGAGGCGTGCGCTCGGCTATGCCTATGTTCAAAGCGTTGGAAGCCTGCCCGGAAGCTGTGGTCGTGCGCCCGCGCATGGCACATTATTCCAGCGTGGGAAAACAAGTGCGCGAACTCATGCGCAGCCTCACCCCCTTGGTGGAACCGCTGTCAATCGATGAGGCCTTCTTGGATCTCTCCGGCACGCAACGCCTCCACGGCGCACCGCCTGCGTTAACCCTCGCCCGCATGGCAAAGCGGATCGAAGACGAAGTCGGCATCAGCGTTTCCGTCGGGCTAGCACCCAACAAATTTTTGGCCAAAGTGGCCTCGGACCTCGAAAAACCCCGTGGCTTCTCCGTCATCGGCGCGGCGGAAGCGTATGAGTTTTTGGCCCAAAAACCAGTTTCTCTGATCTGGGGCGTGGGCAAGGCCATGCAGGCGCGCTTGGCGGCGGACAATATCCGGCTGATCAAAGA
>JBCBYZ010000023.1:0-31309 GCA_039815595.1 Pseudomonadota bacterium
AAATCACACACGCCATCAGCCGTACCTTCAAGGTGCCACCTCTCGACGTAAGGCAAAAAAAAGCCCGGTGCGGAAAGCACCGGGCTGTTGGTCTGTCCCCAATCCCGTCCCCTGACGGTTTGCGGTGCCAAGCTATAGTTTGGCGAAGCTTCGTGCTGTAACCCGCTTCGCAGTCGCTGGAGTGCCGACGGTAAGGGCCCAAGCAGGCTGTCGCGGCTCTCAGTGGAGTTCCCGCTCAGATACCCACGAAGCGCCCGAACTGGCAAGCGTTACACCCTGTTAACCTTAATATCGGTTAACACTTAGCCGTCCACAGAACCTGGGCCTCCCACCCTTCTATGCGTCAGCCACCCGTGCGACTCGTAGGCCACAGACTTGGGTGGCACGACCTGTGCAGCACCAGCCCTATCAAACCCGATACGACATCTGTTCGTCCCACAATGGGACAGATCAACGTCAAGCCGGGACCGTTTCCATATGGAGCCGCAGTCATGCGCCATAATAAGACAAAGAAGGTGCTGGGCTATTGGATGGAGTTGCTTGACCAAGCAGCACCCATTGCCAGTGTGAAAATTGAAGATGGGCCAACGCCCGCCTCCTCTCCCGTGGCTGTGCCCACGCTCACCCGTCGTTGGCCGGACCGGGCAGACATTCAACCTGCGGCGTGCCGCGAGCTCTTGCCGGACATGTTCATTTTAGATTCCGAAGGGTCGCAACCGGTCTACCGGTTGGCTGGAACGGCACTTTGCGCACTCTATGGACGTGAGATGCGCAGGGAGACCTTCGATTTGGCATTTGAGGGCTGGGACCGTCGGGCTGTGCACAACTGGATCGCCCGCATGGGGGTAGACGATTACCTGATCCTGATTTGCAGCCGTGCAGAGACAGACGGCGGCGACGCTGTGACCTTGGAAACGCTGCTCATGCCGCTGGAGCACAATGGACAAAACGATCAGCGCATTTTGGGCCTCACAGTCCCCTGCTCCACCCCGCATTGGCTGGGTATCACGCCCATCACGTCACAAAGCGTGCGCAGCATCCGTGTGATCCGTCCTTGGGAAAGCGATGCGTTTCGCGCTAACTGGCCGTTTGAAGTGCCAGACGGCCTGCGCGACGGGGGACGACGCCGATTGGATGGCCGATCGTTGGACACTGTGTCTTTGAACAAATACCAAGGTACGCCTACCATAGCGCCCAACCTGGACGATGCTCGTCAGATCGCCCATCTCAAGGTAATCGATGGCGGACGCAGCGCATAAGGCTGCCAAAACGGCCCGAAAGCTGACGGTTTTTTAACGATACGGCCGCCATATTGGGGCATTGTTAACCGTGACTGCCAAAGTCCATGGCCGCTGAAGACGTTACATGGCTGGGATCTGAAACCGACCGGCGTGGCTATGAGCGCATGCCGGTGGCGTTGTTTGGCCGTTGTTTGCTGCCCAACAAACTGGAAATTCCCTGTCAGGCGATCAATATCTCGCCAGGAGACGCAGCCGTCGTGGCGGGTCACGCGCCGCGAATTGATGAGACCGTCATCATCTACCTCGATCATGTTGGCCGCATCGAAGGTCCCGTGACGCGTTTGTTTGACGGTGGGTTTGCCATCCGCATCGAAGGCACACCCCGCAAGCGCGAGAAAATTGCCACCACTTTGGAATGGTTGCGCAACACCGACCCGTTCGACCCTAGTGATCTGCGTCGCCATGAACGCTTGGAACCCCAGAACAACAATTCGGTTCTTGAACTTGAAGATGGGCGCAGCTATCCCATTAACATCATTGACATTTCTCTATCAGGCGCAGCCGTTGCTCTAGACGTTCGCCCTGCGATCGGTGCACGGGTTTGGTTGAGCGGCATGAAAGCTGTAGTCGTACGCCACTTTGACGAAGGCATCGCGCTGGAGTTTACCGCCGTACAAACCCGCGCGGGACTGGGTGCAAGACTGGCCGACTGATGCTCAGTTTTAGACGTTTTGGGAAATTGCCAAAGCCTGCGGTTTACGCGGGCTTTTTTTATGGTGGGCGATCTGCCCTTACAGCTGTGGTCCAAGGGGCGGCGAAAATCAGCGTTAAAAAAGTGCTTCGCGAACCCTTCTGATTTGAGAAAAATACAGTTCAAATCTGTCTCTAAATATCTGAAAATACGTACTTTATTTTACTCAAAGGTGGGCTGCGAATCTCACCTGCCAGAAAAGCGGCTGTGCGATTGTCTTCCGACGGACGGGAGACCTCAAACATGCAACACACCTCAAACACACCGGGCAAAGCGCTGCTCGGGCTCTCCATGTTGGCGGGCGTGCTTTTTTCAAGCGCACAGTTTTCAAGCGCGGAAGCGGCGTCTGCGCAGATGCAGACCGGTTCACGCACATCGCAGCCGATTGGCCACGCGGTCTTTTGCCAGCAATTGCCGGAAGAATGCGCGGTTCGCAACACAGTAACAAAAGCGCCGACACTGACGCGCAAGCGTTGGGCCGATCTGATCGCAGTGAACAATTACGCCAACACGGCGGTGAAGCCTGTGACGGACATGGAATATTACGGTGTCGAAGAGCACTGGACCTACCCCAAGTCCTACGGCGACTGCGAGGACTACGTGTTGTTGAAGCGCTACATGCTGATGCAACGGGGATGGCCAGCCTCCGCCCTGCTCATCACCGTGGTGAAGCAGAGCAATGGTGAAGGCCACGCAGTGCTAACCGTGCGCACAGACCGGGGCGACTACGTGCTCGACAATCTAGAGGGCAAGGTGAAGGCCTGGAACAAAACCGGTTACCGCTATCTCAAGCGTCAATCGGTGCGCCACACAGGCCAGTGGACAAAAATTCGCGACGGTCGCCATCAGGTAGCCCGCTACTGAACCAACCAATCGGACGGGGAAGACTGACACGCATACGGTTTTGACGAGATTGATCTGGTCCCGTCCCCACTTCCCGTCCCCACCGAGGCCAGATCAACAGAAGCCGGTTCGCGCAACGCGCGGACCGGCTTCGCTTTTTTGGCTTTGAGCGCGGTGGATTATCAGACGGCTAGACGTCGATGCGCACCATGCCGTCACGAAACCGCTTGGCGTTTTGGGCATAATGCAGCGCACTCATGTGCAACTGCTTCGCGGAGTTTTCATCCAGTTCCCGCACCACTTTGCCAGGCGCGCCAACCACGAGAGAATTATCCGGTATCTGACGCCCCTCCGGCACCAAAGCCCCTGCCCCGATGAGGCAGTTTTCGCCAATCAACGCGCCGTTCAGGACGATCGCTCCCATGCCCACGAGCGAGTTATTACCGATAGCACAGCCATGAAGGATGGCGTTGTGGCCGATAGTGCAGTGTTTGCCGACGGTTAGAGGGAACCCGATATCGGTGTGGAGCGTGCAGGACTCCTGCACATTGCTGCCATCGCCGATTTCGATCCACTCATTGTCCCCGCGCAGCACCGCACCAAACCATACGTTGGCTTCCAACCCAAGACGCACTTTGCCCACCAGAACAGCGTCCGGCGCCACCCAGCATTGGTCGTTCACCTCGGGTGAACCCGCAAGGTCCGGGCGATCCTGGTCCAGTTGATAAATGGGCATGGTGGGGCTCCTAAGCTTTACAGTTGCGCCTTGCATAAGCTTTTTAAGCCTTGGATGGAATCACCTAACTGCACCGGACATTGCCGTTGTCGGCAACCGGTCCGGTCGATGAGAGTACACAGGAAAGGCTAGAGGATTGAACGGTCTGCTGTCCAAGCGCGTGTTGCTGATTATGGGGGCCATTGCCCTGTTGATGATCGCACTCGCCGTTGTGACGGTGTGGTGGTTGCGCGGGCAAATGCATCGCCCGGTTTGGACCACGAGCACACAGCCGGTTGAAATCGTGATCGGGAATGATGTCTTTTCCATTCCCGCAAACGCTATCCGCTTTGCGGGACAACGGCGTAATGGCAATGCGCAACGGGTGGATATCGCCCTGCTTTTTCCCCAAGGCAACGGATACAGCGCAGACCAACGAGGGGCGTTTCTGGAGACCAGCGGAACGCGCAAAGTGATCTTCGCCCATCTAGAACCCCGCAGCATGCCGCATGATATGAGCGGACGCTTGGAACCGCTCTACCGAACGCTCTTCGAAGGTGCGGCGCGTACGGGTCCGGCCAACCTTGTTTTGCAAAGCCTGGAAACCGGACGCGGATATGAGGGAGAAGAGTTGGCAATCTCCGCGCCGCAAGCCGATGGTCGGGCGTGGATTGCCCGGTGCCAGATCGACGATGGGCAAACAGTGCCAACGTGTCTGCGGGACGTGCACATCGCAGGCGGTGCCGCGCTGACGTATCGGTTTCCCCGCACCATGCTCGCGCAGTGGCAAGCGATTGACGCTATGGTGCTTGGGCGGACGGTTGAGTTTGCTCAGTAAACCCGTTTCGCAAATGGCCCTTAGTCTTCGTCCGGTTCCAGATCGATGTCCAAGATGGCCATGTTGAAGACCTGCATGCCCTCTTCGGTGCCGTCATCGTCGTACAGGACGCCGAGAAACTCTTCGCCTTTGTAGATCTCGGTCGAGTCAGTCTTGTTACCGCGTTTGCGAACATCGATCGTGGGGCTGTTGAACACGTCCTTCATGTGCTCTTTCAGCTCATCGAAAGGTTGATCGGGTATTTCCTTGGTCAAGCTGTAACTCAACTCGCCTTCGTCTTCGTCGCGTTCGATACGGGCAAAAAAGCTTTGTCCAATCGCCACCAGTGCCTGATCATCATCTTCCGGGTGTTGGATGACCATCAGTTCACGGTTGGAGAACACGCCACCAAGATAGGCGGTGAGGCTGTCGAGTTCTGATTGCTGCATTCTATAGGCTCCCGGATGCAAAATGGCCCCGCGCGACACACCGCCCAAACGCCGTTTGAAGCGCGTGTTTAGCGACTCGGCACCGTCCGCAAAAGTGCAAAAATGACGGCGTCTCTATTCCGCGCTGGCGATGGGGCCATCCTGCAGGATTTGATCCATGGTCCGCGACGGCTGAGAGCAACCGGCCACACCGACCACACGCGCCGGCACGCCGGCCACCGTGGTTTTGGGTGGAACGGCCTTTACCACAAGAGCACCGGCCGCGACGCGGGAGCAATCGCCCACTTCGATATTGCCCAAAACGATAGCACCGGCCCCCAGCAAAACGCCATTTTTGACTTTGGGATGCCGGTCACCGCTTTCCTTACCTGTGCCGCCCAGTGTGACGCCCTGAAGGATCGATACGTCGTCACCAATCACCGCCGTGGCACCCACAACAATACCGGTTGCGTGGTCAATAAAGATGCCGCGACCAAACTTGGCTTGGGGGTTGATATCGGTCTGGAAAACATCGCTGGACCGGCTCTGCAGATAAAGCGCGAAATCGCGACGGCCCGCGTTCCACGCCCAATGGGCCAGACGGTGTGTCTGGATGGCGTGAAAACCTTTGAAATACAGAATCGGTTCGACAAACCGGGTGCACGCCGGATCGCGGTCATAAACCGCCGCCACGTCCACGCGCATGATTTCAGCCCATTCGGGCCAATCATCGCGCATGTCGCGGAAGGCGTTGCGGATGAGATCAGCAGAAAACTCTGCCGTGTGCAGCCGCTCACTGATGCGATGAACAACCGCGTCTTCCAGTGTCCGCTGGTTGAGAATGGTGCCGTAGATGAAGCCGCTCATAGCCGCATCTGCGCGCACGATCTCTTCTGCTTCCGTGCGCAGCTTGGCCCAAACGGGATCAAGGTGATGAACGCTGTCGAGCGTTTGATCGGCTGTTTGTCTTACAGACATCTGGATCTCCAAACTGTTCAAATCACAACAATCGCATTGAAATCGCGATCATCGACCGTTTGCGCTCCCCTTGTCAGCCCTTTCAACATAGGGCAACCGTCGCGCAGCTTAAAGGTTGAAAATGACCAAGGGTTTTTGATGGCCGATTTTTCGCTGCAACTGTCCGCTTCTATATCTGTTTCCGTCGCCAACTCGGTGGGCACGATCCGTCTGACAAACCCCGACCGCCACAACGCGCTGTCTCAGGCGGACTGGCTGGCGATCCCCAAGGCGGTGGTGAAAATCACAGAAGCGGAAGCCCGGGTGATCATCCTATACGGTGAAGGGCGCAGCTTTTGCGCGGGCGCAGATATCAGTGAATTTGATGTCGTGCGCAAAGACCCAGCCACTGCTCGTGTTTATGAGACTGCCAATTCCGAGGCATTTCGAGCTGTGCGGGAAGCACCAATCCCGGTTTTGGCGGCGGTAGACGGTTACTGTCTTGGCGGTGGGTTTGGCTTAGCGGCAGCCTCTGACCTGCGCTTGGCCACCCCTCGCGCGGTGTTTGGTGTACCAGCAGCCCGCTTGGGGCTGGCCTATCCGGTGGACGCGATGGGTGACATCGTATCAGCGGTTGGCACACAGGCCGCAAAGCGCCTTCTGTTCACCGCCAACCGCATCACGGCAGACGAGGCCATCACGATTGGGTTTGTTGGCGAATTGGTCGCAGAGGAGGCCTTGTTGAATGCAGCGAATGAGATGGCGGCAACGATTGCGAGTCTAGCGCCCCTCACCCACCGCGCAACCAAGGCCACCATAGCGGCGTTGTCCAACGGTGACTTGGAGGGTGCGCGCGCCCTTGGGGACGCGACCTTTGACAGTGCAGACTATGCGGAGGGGCGCGCCGCATTTCGCGAGAAGCGCAACCCTAGCTTCAACGGAAGGTAATGGCGGTTCGCCAGTCAAGCCCAGTCAAGCCCACTCAAGCGGCCTTGCGCAGAACGTCCGTGTGGACGAAGTCGATCACCGCTTGGGCAAATACATCGTTTTTGTCGCCGGCTACCATGTGACCGGCTTCGGAAATATCGATCGTCTTTGCGTGCGGAGCGAGTGCGCGAAACTCTGCCACCGCTTCTGCGGACACCAGTTCTGATTTACTGCCGCGCACCAAAAGTGTGGGCACAGAAATCAGAGTGACCGCCTCCTTCAGTCTGCCGTAACTGTCTTCGCCCTCATGCGTGATGCTGCGCGCGCCGGTTACAAAAGCGGGATCCCAATGCCAATAGTATCGTCCATCAGCCCGTTGGCGCAGGTTCTTGGATAAGCCATCCAAGCTTTTGGGGCGGCTGCGCCCGGGAAGATAAGCTGCTATGGCGTCCGCGGCCTCCTCCGGCGATGCGAACCCTTCCGCCACACGGTCCCCCATGAAACCCAAAATCCGGTCCACACCGGAACGTTGCATATTGGGGGTTATGTCCACGAAAATGATCGCCTCAAACAAGTCTGTTCCCACGATCTGCTGCGCCCGCATTGTGGCCAGCCCACCCATCGATGCGCCAATTAAAATGGGCCGCCGACCGTATTCAGTGGCGATCTTGCGAGCGACCTCGCCGAGATCTTTTGCAAAGTCGTCTAGCCGGTAGGATTGCGTTTCAGACCAAGCACTGTCGCCGTGCCCCCGTGCGTCCAAGGACACCGCATCAATGCCCAAAGCAGCCAGTTTTTGTGCTGCACCTTGCCATGAATGCCTTGTTTGCCCACCGCCATGCATGAACAGCGCAACAGCCTGTGGTTCGCGCGGTGCCTCATCCGAATTCTCCAGCCGATACAACGTACCGACGAGCCGGTTCTCCTCGCAGCCTGCGAAATCGACCAAGGTTTCTGTAATCCCGCCATACGATTCCTCCGCTTGGTTCAGGGTGTCGGTCATGCTGCCCTCATAAGAGTGGACGCCAAACTATTGGCTCAAAAATTCAAAGGTCTTCGCCTTAAAAGCAGACGCTCCAGTGGCCTTCATGTGGTCTAAGCCAGGCATGGTGAAAGCTTCGCCGTTGGGTAGAATCTCCGCCAACGGCTCTGCGCGACCCGATACGTCATCGTCGCCCCCAACAACTACAAGAACCGGTGTTTTTAAGTTGGCCATCTTGTCCGGCGTGATTTGATTTTGAGACGGGCGAATACATGCGGCCAATGCCAAACGGTCGCTCCCCGTGCGGTCAGCGAACAAGCGAAAAGCGCGCGCGCCTTTGTCAGTGATGCCATCTATATCGTCGGTTTCCAGCGCCTGCGCGATGGCCTCATATCCGCCGCGACCGCCGTAAATGTGTTCACCCATTCCGCCGAAAACGGCGCGGCGCACGCGGTCCGGATATTGCCAGCACAACCATGCCGTGATCCGGGCGCCCATCGAATATCCGATCACATCCACTCGTGTCAGGCCGAAGTGATCCAACACACCCACTGCATCCTCAGCAAAAATGTCCGGGCCATAGTCCGCAGGATCGTAGAATTTCTGGCTTTTGCCGTGGCCGCGATTGTCAATGGCCAGAACATGATAGCCCGCATCAACCAAGGCATCTGCCCAACCGGTGTTGAACCAGTTCACCTGCGCAGTGGACGCAAAGCCGTGAATGAGAAGCACGGTCGGGTTTTCACGCGCGCCCTTCGACATCCAAGCGATACGCGCCTGTGGCAGGTCGATCAAACCTTCATCGTCCATACTGTGTTTCCGCAGCTCACGTCTCATCTGCTTTTTTGACGCAAACGTAAGAATGCGCAAGTCGCCCATGGGCGAATGGACAGGGATTTTCCCGCCAACAGACATGACGCAGCCTTTGCAAATGGTCCGATCAAAGCTAGAAACAGGAAGAAATCTCGTGTTTGGAAAGTCCTGAGCGTGGCCAAAAGTCTTGTTCCCCATTTTCACAACAATGATGGCGTCAGCGTCATCTCCATCGGCGTGAAAGAGTTCATGTGCGTGGGCGCAACAGCACCCTATGACCACCCGCACGTGTTTTTGGACATGGGAGACGACAACGAGAAGGTGTGTCCATACTGCTCCACGCTTTACCGGTTCGATCCTATGCTGACGGCTGACGCGAGCGTACCGCCCAACTGTTTGATTAAAGCAGACGCGGCTTAACCCGCGCGCGCCTGCGCTTTGAGACATGATCGTCGTCAAATTGGAATTGCCGGTGCTGGTATAGGCGGGCTCACCGCTGCCCTCGCCCTCAACGCAATCGGATACAAAGTCCGTGTTATGGAAGCGCGACATGCCCTGCCAATGGAAGGCGCGGGCATTCAAATATCGCCCAATGCATTTCATGTTTTGGCAAACCTCGCCGACGATAAGATCAAGTCTCCCGCCAGCCTCGGTTCTCTGCTGCAATCGGTTGGTTTCGCACCAGACCGTATAGACCTGCATGACGGGGCATCGGCTACGCCGCTGACCCAGTTTACTTTGGGTGACACGTTTCGGGAGCGCTACGGCGCGCCTTATCTGGTTTTGGGGCGCAGTGATCTGGCAAGTCTGCTGATGAACGCCTGCGAAGCCCGGGGCGGAATCGACATTCAATTTGGCGCAAGCGTGGTGGAAGCCGCCCAGCATAGCCGTGGGGTGACTGCGATGGTGGAACGCCGGGATGCGGGGGGCACCATCCGGGTCGAGGAAAGCCCTTTTTTTGCGTTGATCGGCGCGGACGGCGTGCGGTCTCGCGTTGCCAATCTCGTGCCCGGTGCGCAGCCTGCCACATTTACCGGGCACATCGCATGGCGCGGGCTGGTGGCGATGGAAGACTTCCCCGCCGCCCTGCCACGCGACGCAACAGGGCTGTGGCAAATGCCCGGCGCGCACATCGTCCATTATCCGGTCTATCAGGGACGTACAGCCAACGTGATTATCGTGACGCCTTGGGAGGGGCGTGATGGCGGGCTTGCCGATTTAAAAGACGATGCAACGGTTGCCAAAGCCGGCTGGTTGTCGCGCAAAGAGACGAAAATTCCAACCGAGGTGAGAGCGGTACTGGCACAAAAGTCGCTGACTGCGCCCCTGATTTCACTTTTGGACAGTGAAGGTACGTGGGGCGGTTGGCCTCTATATGCCCACCGAAGACTGGGAACCGTGCAGTACGGTTCCATCGGCCTCATTGGGGACGCTGCCCACGCCATGGTGCCCTATGCCGCCCAGGGGGGCGTTTCGGCCATCGAAGATGCAGCCGTCTTGGCCAAGTGCTTTTCGCAGACGCCGGACGATGCACCAGAAGCTTTGGCCGCCTATGCGAAACAACGGCGACCCCGCGTGTCCCGCGTGATGGCACTGAGCCAATCAAACCGGAAAATTTATCATCTCTCCGGTCCCATGCGGTTCGCACGCAACACCGTGATGAAGCTGACCCCACCGGCGCTGCTGGAACGTCGTATGGACTGGCTGTACCGCTGGCGCGTGGACGCGTGACCGAGGCCCGCCGCTGCTGGGGACTGTTGTTGGAATGCAGCTCGGTTGAGGTTTACCTTTCCGAAGCAAAAAGGTCCGGCGCATAACGCCGAACCTTCCTGAAGTCCGTCTTTGAAGGCTTCGAACCCTTAGTGAAGAATTTGACTAAGGAACTCTTTGAGGCGCTCGTGTTGCGGGTTGTCGAAGAATTCTTCGGGTTCGTTTTGTTCCACAATCTGGCCCGCATCCATAAAGATCACGCGGTTGGCCACCTGGCGGGCAAAACCCATTTCGTGGGTCACGCAGATCATGGTCATGCCCTCTTCCGCAAGACCCACCATGGTTTCCAGAACCTCCTTGATCATTTCCGGGTCAAGAGCTGAGGTGGGCTCATCAAACAACATGATGCGGGGGTTCATGCATAGAGAGCGGGCAATCGCCACGCGTTGCTGCTGGCCGCCCGACAGCTGACCAGGATATTTGAGCGCTTGCTCGGGAATTTTCACCCGCTCCAGGAAGTGCATGGCAATATCTTCAGCCTCTTTTTGAGGCATCTTGCGCACCCAAATTGGTGCCAGCGTGCAGTTTTCCAAAATGGTGAGATGCGGGAAAAGGTTGAAGTGCTGGAACACCATGCCAACTTCGCGCCGCACTTCATCGATCTTCTTGATGTCGCCGGTCAATTCGATGCCATCAACCACGATCTTGCCGCGCTGGTGCTCTTCCAAGCGGTTAACGCAGCGGATCATCGTGGACTTGCCGGACCCTGAGGGCCCTGCAACCACGATGCGTTCACCGCGCATAACCTTGAGGTTGATGTCCTTGAGAACGTGGAAATCGCCGTACCACTTGTTCATGTCGGTGATTTCAATCGCCACATCGGTGTCCGAAACGGACATGCCGGAGGGTGTGGTGTCGAGTGCTTCTGCTGTGGACATGAGCTTAATTCCTGTGGCCGGTGTCGAGCTTACGCTCGAAATACATGGAGTAACGAGACATCAAGAAACAGAAGATGAAGAACACAAGACCGATAAAGATCGGGAGTTCCCAAATAATACCGTTCCATTCTGATGTTGAACGAATGGGCTGCATCATGCCGACTGGATCGAGCAAACCCACGATTGAGACGAGCACCGTATCTTTGAACAGCCCGATGAACGTGTTCACGATACCGGGGATCGAAATTTTGAGTGCCTGCGGCAGGATAATAAGCTGCGTTGCCTGGCTATAGTTCAAACCCAGCGCATCAGCCGCTTCGTACTGGCCGCGCGGCAAGGCAGCAAGACCGCCCCTGATCACCTCCGCCATGTAGGCAGACGCAAACAAGGTAACCATGATGATCACCCGCAACACGATGTCGAACGTCGTGCCTGGCGGCAGGAAGTAATTCAACAAGGTGGAGGCGACGAACAACAAGGTGATCAACGGCACGCCGCGAATGAACTCAATGAAGGTGGTGCACAGCAGCTTGAGAACAGGCAGGTCGGACTTACGGCCCAAGGCCAGTATAATACCCAAGGGCAGCGAGGCTACGATGCCTGTCACACCGATGATAAAGGTAAGAAGAAAGCCGCCGAAGCGTGATGTTTCAACCGGCTCTAAACCGACGAAACCCAGCGTGCCCGTGAGATATTCAGAAGTCGCAGCCTGACCAAAAATGAACCAAACACAAAGGAACAGAAACGCTGCAATTAAACCGATCGTCGGGTTTACGGTCTTGGCTATGATGTTGAAAACAACAACGCTGGCGACAATCGCAGCGATGACAAGCAGAATACCCCAGATTGCCCCGCCCCAAAGCAGCCAATAGGCGAGCAGTGGGAAAATTCCGGTGAACCAAAGCAGTTTGCGCGGCAGGTTATCATGGAGCACCGGCGCAAACGCCAAGAACATCAAAAAGAACGTCAAAATCGGACGCCACTGAAGCTCTTGCGGATAGAAGCCGTAGATCAACTGATCAATACGGCTCGTTACAACGGCAAAACAAGCGCCTTCAGAGTTGATTTCGCGACACTCGCGAAGGCTGTCCGCGACCCAGACCGAATTTATGAAGAGCCACGGCACAAGCGCTGCAAGACCCCATAGAATAATGATGCCGAATACGATTGTGAGGATCCCGTCTTTCCATGTCGGGAACAAGTTTTGTCTGATCCACCCTGCTGGGCCGGATACGCTGATTGGAGCGGGAAGCGCCGGGAGTTCCTCACGGGCAACATAGGCGATGGAAGATTTGGTATTATTAGCCATCGGATCAACGCTCCTTCAAGCTAACAGAGGCATTGTAGACGTTCATTGCCCCTGAAATGAGCAGGGAAATAGCGAGGTAAAATGCCATCAGAAGGATGATGCACTCCATCTCCCTCCCCGTCTGGTTCAGCGTGATGCCGCCCAAAGTTCCCGTAACGTCCATGTAGCCAACCGCAATGGCGAGCGACGAGTTCTTCGTCAGGTTGAGGTATTGCGAAATCAACGGAGGGATAATAATGCGCAGAGCTTGCGGCAAGATCACAAGGTTCATGGTGCGGTTAGGCGGAAGACCCACCGCATAGGCAGCCTCTGTCTGGCCTTTGCTGATGGCCTGAATGCCCGCACGCACGTTTTCAGCGATGAAAGCGGCTGTATAGAGCGACAGTGCCAACCAAAGGGCCAAGAAGCTGTTGCGGATGAACAGACCGTCTTGAAAGTTGAAGCCCTGCAAGGTTGGGTAGCTGATCGTCATGGGGCGGCCCAGCACGAAGAACATGATGAGTGTTGGCAAAATGAAGATCGCGAGGCTGATCCAGAAGACGGGTAAAATCTCGCCAGTTGCCTGTTGTTTCGCTCTGGCCCAGCGGCGGAATGCCCAAATGGCCAAGATAGATAGGATAAGCACGCCGACCAAGATGCCTGCGCCTTCCTCCCATACCGGCCAGCCAATGTAGAACCCCCGGTTGGTTGGGACGAGAGCACCGCCCAGCAGTGTCGGTGCCTGACGCGGGCTTGGCAAAGCGGCTGCCAGTACTGTGCTGGCCAGCAGGATCCAAAGCAGGACCGGCACGTTGCGGAAGCCTTCGATGTAGACAGTCATAAACCGGCTCACGAGCCAGTTTTTGGAGAGGCGGGCCACACCAATTATGACACCCAGAATCGTGGCGAGGATGCAGCCCAAAAATGCAATTAAGAGCGTGTTGAGAATACCGACCAGAGCGGCCCGCCAATGGGGTGACCGCGACGTGTACTCGATCAAACGCTGGTTGATGTCGTAGGAGGCCGGGTTCCACAGGAAGGAGAACGAAAACTCTTTGCCCAGATCCCGGAAGTTGTCGATCACGTTATTCACCAGCCATGCGACAGCGAGCATAACGAGGAACATTGTGATGACTTGGATCGTGTAGGAGCGGTAACGCTTATCGTAGATGAGCTGGCTGAAACGAAACGGTTCCGTCTCGTGTGCAAAATCAGATGCAACTGTCATTGAGGACCACGCCTGCTGTAGATCATTTGTCTCCCGCAAAACAATCAAGGATCATGCCAGTTTGGCAATTAGCCAGCGGGAAAAAAGATAAAAAGATAAAAAAAAGGCGGTGCCCGATGGACACCGCCTTTCCGAAGAGTGCTTAGCGGATTGGAGCGGCGTAAAGAATGCCGCCTTTGTTCCACAATTGGTTCAGACCGCGCTCGAGACCGATTGCGGTGTTTGGACCAATGTACTTCTCGAAGATCTCGCCGTAGTTACCGCCGGCTTTGATCGCGTTGATCGCCCAGTCGTTGCTGAGACCCAAAGCTGTTCCGAACTCACCTTCACCGCCCAGCAAACGCTGAACTGCTGGCAGGTTGGAAGACGCTTTCATTTCGTCTGCGTTTGCAGCCGTGACACCCAGCTCTTCTGCGTTGATCAGAGCGTTCAGGGTCCATTTCATGATGTCGGCCCACTGGTCATCACCATGACGCACCAATGGAGCGAGTGGCTCTTTGGACACGATCTCTGGCAACAGAACATGATCACCCGGTGTTTCGAAAGCTGCACGTGTAGCAGCAAGACCGGAAGCATCTGTTGTGTAGACGTCGCAAGCGTTGGCGAGGTATTTTTCCTGCGCTTCAGCGTTGGTTTCGATCGGCACGGGCTCATAAGTCATGTTGTTGGCGCGGAAGTAGTCGGCCAAGTTGAGCTCGGTTGTTGTGCCGGTCTGGATGCAGATGGTTGCACCGGACAGGTTCAGCGCGGATGTAACACCCAAAGACTTGCGGACCATGAAGCCTTGACCGTCATAATAGTTGACAGGGCCAAAGGTGAACTTGAGGTCCACGTCACGGCTGAAAGTTTCTGTTGTGTTGCGGGCCAGCATGTCCACTTCGCCGGAAGCCAGCGCTGTGAATCGTGTTTTACCGGTGGTTGGTGTGAACTTGACGGCTGTTGGATCGCCGAAGATGGCGGCTGCGACAGCGCGACAAAGAGCCGGGTCAAAACCCTGCCAATCGCCATTGTCGTCCGTGAATGCAAAGCCGGGGACGCCTGTGGAGACGCCGCACTGCATGAAGCCTTTTGCTTTCACGTCGTCGAGCGTGGCAGCTGACGCAGCGGTGGATGCGGTTGTGAGCGCAGCAGCACCGAGGGCAAGTGTCAGAAGTTTGGTTTTCATGGGTAAGCAGCCTTTCTGGATTTCCATGATAAGAACGAATTCCTGTCAAAAAAACCGTACGCGCACTGCAACAAAATAAGGACGGCCTCGAGTTACACCCAAGACGATCCTCCCCCTGATTGCCAGTTACGCTGTGCCGATTTTTCGACAAACCTCATGGTTTCCAGCGCAACTGGGGCGCTAGCCCCTTTGACTATCGGATAACATGATATTCTCGCCTTTGGGTCAAGGCCGGAAACACGTTTCTAACGTCCATTTGATTGTTCAACGAATTCAGCCACTTTGCCATGTTTTTGATGATTTTGAATCAATGGGATGGGTGACGTTCGACACCCCGACTTCCCCTTCGAAACATCAAAATGTGAGCAACTTGCTCAAATGGCGTGCAATTCATCACTATGCCCAACGGAAGGGCAAACGCTTGCGATGGGGCACAAAAGCCCGCCCCGCTTCCACGGGCACAAACAGCACATTGCGCCGTGACAGCCAGCGCGCAAACAGGACCGTTAATACCGATCCGAACAGCAGACCCGCGATCACGTCAGACGCGTAATGTGCACCCACCATCATGCGGCTGATGCCACCGGTAATCCCAAATGCGACCCACAAAGGGGTGGCTCGCGGGAATAACAGACACAGGCAGGCGCAGAACGCGCCAAACGTTGTAGAATGTCCCGAAGGGAAGGACGCGAAACCCGATGTGAAGGCCGCAAAGTCAAACTCATAGGCGCCCAGTGTGTCCAGGTGTCGGGGCCGCGCGCGGCCAATCGTGTTCTTAATCAAGCTGGCCAGAATTCCGGTTACGGCCACTGTGGAAAAAACAAACAACAAATCGCCATGCCAATTGGCCCGGCGCACTCTGGTTGCGCGGTCGCGTGTGGACAAGTTTGAACAGGCTAGAAAAATGGCGGCAACACCGGTTGTCACCAGTATCCATCCGCTTGTGCCCAAATCGGTGATCATCCGAAAAAACTGACGCACTCCATGCGGTGCAGCCCGTGCCCAATGCACCAGGCCCGGATCAAGATGCAGCATGACTTGTAGAATAATCAGGCACCAAAGAAAGACGATCCCGCAAAAAAACGGGTTTTGCGGGAGGGTGCGATCAATATGAGCTGGCACCACGACAGGTCTGGCCAGCCGTGCCATAACAATCCTGGTGACGCTTCCAATACGGCCCAAAAGCCCCTCGCCGGCGCGCTGGTCGGCGCTGCTCACGTTTTCCATATCGCGCGACTATCCTGCGTTGCTTCGGTGGTGCTTCCTATTGTGGCTGCCTTTAGGCGTGTGCGGTGGGAATCGTCAAATCGCCCCCGCGTTCAATCGCTCAAATCCGCGAAGTTCGTGATCATGTGTTGAAATGCGTCGATCATGTCGCACGCTTCCGCTTGCCACATGTTTTTGTGTATCGCGCCGAATTACCGTCAATACCTCTTGAGGCACAAATAAGCGCAGCACCCATGCCCTTACCCCAAACCAAGTTAGAAGTGTTTGATGATGCTGCGAACGACAGCACCGCTGGTCATCCAACTGCGACCGTCGCCACGCGGGAAGCAGGCTTGGCGCGGATGGAAGCATTTCAATCAGGCATGGGAAGCGCATACGCCCGCAGTCGCAACTTCGACTTTGGGCCGAACAATCGTACCAACGTTTCGGTCCTCTCCCCTTACACGCGCCATCGGCTGGTGTTGGAGGAAGAGTTAGTCGCCAGCGCCCTCAAACAGCACAGCGCCAGCAGCAGTGAAAAATTTGTTCAAGAGGTGATCTGGCGGTCCTATTGGAAAGGGTGGTTGGAACAACGCCCCGACGTGTGGACCGAATGGCTTATCGATCTGCAGGCCGATCAAAGCGCGCTGGAAAAACACCGCGATCTGCGGATCAGGCACGAAGAGGCCATCAATGGGCAGACCGGGCTCGAATGCTTTGACTTTTGGGCGCAGGAACTCGTGGCAACCGGTTATCTGCACAACCACGCCCGCATGTGGTTTGCGTCCATATGGGTGCACACGCTGGACTTACCTTGGTCGCTCGGTGCTGCGTTTTTTCTCAAACACCTTTTGGACGGCGATCCGGCCACCAACACATTGTCTTGGCGCTGGGTCTGCGGGTTGCACACGAAAGGCAAGTCTTATCTGGCGCGGGCTGACAACATTGAAAAGTTTACGGGCAAACGTTTCAGCCCGCAGCCACACAGCCTCGCGCCGCAACCAAAATGGTTTGACCTCGACGCACTTGAAACCGCACCGTTGGAGCGGGAGCCCCTGCCCTTTTTTATGGCCCCACAAAGTGGCATCCCATCCGCCTTGGTGATCACGGTTGAAGACTGTTTTGCGGAACAAGGTTTACTTTCGAGCAGTGTTTTGAAATCCCTCACTGGCGTGTGCACAGTTGCGGTTCCGGCCAATCCAACAGACGTGGGCGCAAGCGAAGCCGTCGACGGTTTCAAAGCCGCATGTCTGGACGACGCAGCGCAGCGTTTTGAACAGACCCACGGCAAAACTGTCAGTCGCCTAACGGAAGTGTCTCACATAGCCGACTGGTTTGGCGGCACCGGCGCGGAGCAATTGGTTCACGCTCACATCCCTGTAGGAAAAACCAAGAGCGCCCTCGCACCGGCCCTCGCCGCACTGCAACGCGATGGAGCCATGATAACGTCTGTTGCGCGGGAATGGGACAAAGCCATCTGGCCCCATGCGACCGCCGGGTTCTTCAAGGTGAAAAAGAAAATCCCATCGATTTTGGCCCAGCTTAGTCTGAACTAACGTCACTGTCGGGCACTACTGAGGCATAAGAGTCAGATTGGCTCCTGCCTAAAGCCCCATTGCAGTTTAGACCCCGCTGTTCTAGCGACCTTGCGAGAGAAAATGCAGGATAGATCCGCCGCATGTTTGACCTTGCTCTGACAAACCTCCTGTCGCCAATCGTTTTGTCCTTTATCCTTGGTTTGGGCGCGGCGTTGGTAAGGTCTGACCTGTCTGTTCCCGAAGCTGTTGCCAAAGGGATATCGATCTACCTTCTGTTTGCGATTGGCTTCAAAGGAGGTGCGAGCCTTTCTGATCATGGCATCGACAGCACTCTGGTTTTAAGTCTGACCGCAGGTGTCATCTTGTCCTTCGGATTGCCACTCGTAGGGTTTGCCATCCTGAGGGCAATCTCCGGAATGTCGCGTGTTGATGCCGCAGCGGTGGCCGGACACTACGGATCAATCTCGATTGTGACCTTTGTGGCCGGCACGTCGGTTTTGACAGATGCGGGGATCGCGTCCGAGGGCTACATGGTTGCTGTCGCTGCCGCCATGGAAGCGCCGGCCATACTCTCCGCGCTTTGGCTCATCTCGCGCGGTTCCGACACCAATAATATGGACACTGATGTCTGGCGCGAGATTTTGCTCAACGGCTCGATCGTTTTACTTCTGGGTTCGTTTGTCATCGGTATCCTGACCGGAGCCGATGGTTTGGCCAAAATTGAGTCCTTTATCGTTTCGCCTTTTCAGGGCGTCCTGTGTCTATTTCTCTTGGATATGGGTCTCATTGCAGGGCGAGGCCTCCGACAAGCCAGAGTGTTGGACAAAGGTGCGGTTGCATTCGGCATTCTCATGCCGTTTGTCGGAGCAAGTATGGGGCTAGCCGCGGCCATCGGGGTTGGACTGTCGTTGGGTGGAACTTTCTTGATGATGACACTTGCAGCCTCCGCGTCCTACATCGCCGTTCCCGCGGCGATGCGCGTTGCCGTGCCGCAAGCCAATCCATCGATCTACCTGACGCTCTCGCTCGCTGTGACGTTCCCGTTTAACCTCATTATCGGGCTACCCCTTTATCTGACAGTTGCTCAACTTACGGCAGGATCTTGATATGCAAACACATGACGCAAAGCGTGTCTCGATCGTCATTGAGCAAGTTATGTTGCGACGCCTGACAGCCGCTCTGGAAAGTGCCGACGTGTCAGGCTGGACTGTGCTTCCGGTCCTCGGCGGTTCAGGCCGCTCCGGCACTTGGCACCGTGACGATCAAATCACCCGCGGAGCAGGCTTAGTGCAGGTTTTGTGCTTGGTGCGACCGGAGAAGATGGACGTTCTTCTCACCGCAGCCTTCGAAGTGGTCGACAAACATATCGGCGTTGTGAGCGTTTCCGATGCTCAAGTTATACGAGCGGACCGCTTCTGATCGGCAATCCAAGAACACAACCGATTTGAGAGGTCCCCTGCTAAACTTCATGAGATTTTGAGAGGACTGGCGGTGTCCGAACCATTCACAGAATTTGTAGGCATGAGTGCGGAGACCTTTTCAAAACTCGACTTGGTAGGACGCCCATTTCTTTCAGAGCAAGGCAACACCGTTACGCGCGGGATTGTCTCGGGTTTCCGATATGACGAGGTCAACTGGTACCTGGACTTGGTGCAGGTCGATTACCTGGACAAAAAAACGGGGCGCTGGAATCGACGCCTCGAAACGGATGAATATACCAGCGCCAACGGGATGTTTGGCATTGCGTATGGTGACAAGGAACTCACTAAAGAACTCCACTTGGAGATCGGTGGTTATGGGATGACCGTTTTTCTGGGCGCCCATTCTGAGACGCCTTGGCAGTCGGTTGTGTGGGGCAACATCCTGCAAACAGATGTTTTCAAAGGGGGTGTGCTTGGAGAGAGCTCTCTGCCCTAAAGCCAATCACCACTGCTTTAAGCGCTTATTGTCTCCAGCTGGTTGTTTCAAAGCGGTTTCCTTCCCTCAAACGCTTCCGCTTGAACGGAAACAGCCCTGAAATCCGAGCGGCGATCACCGCCAAGCACAGACCACAAACATATGTAGGAGGTGTGTGCGGATTTGCGCTCCACTCTTATTCGGTTTCGTTCTCTTTTGTTTGCTCAGCCACCATTTTTCCTCTTGCGCCACTCGGGCGGAAATCTTAGGAGTTTCAGCGTTCAAACACCGTTCGGGGCGTGGCGCAGTCTGGTAGCGCACCTGGTTTGGGACCAGGGGGTCGCAAGTTCGAATCTTGCCGCCCCGACCAGTTTGAACGAAACGGCGTTTTGGTGCGCGGTTTGTGGGTGTGTGAGAACTCGCTTCCGGCAAGCGTTCCGACCTCACAGAGGCACACGCCTGAAGAGGAAGCTCCATGATTGCCCGTATTTTCCGACCCGCCAAAACCGCCATGCAGTCCGGCAAAGGAAAATCGCGCCAGTGGGTGCTGCAATATGAACCCAGCACTCCCAAGCAATCGGACCCACTGATGGGTTACACATCCTCCGGCGATATGCTTACGCAGGTTCGCATGACGTTTGAAACGCGCGAAGATGCCGTGGCCTACGCTGAGCGCAACAACATTGCCCATCGTGTGATCGAACCCAAAGAAGCGAAGCGCCGCGCCGCCAGTTATTCGGAAAACTTCCGCTACGACCGCAAGGTGCCTTGGACGCATTAAACGCCCACACGATGGCGTGCTGACGTTTCGTGAGCCTTCAAGACGGTGCCGCCGTCCGGCGAAGTCCCTCACATATAAATAGACTTACAGGCGAATTGACGCGCCCGCGACAGGTGCTCGCATTGGTGTAGAGGGCGATATCACTATTTTGGCAAGTCTAGAGATTCGTGTGTCCTCTCCCGCCAAGGTCCTCGCCGCATGTCGATCCACCATTCTTACGCACATTTTCTCGCCAACTCGACCGCTGTGGTGTCTGCAGATGAGCCGCAGCCAATTAGACGGACGGAACACTGGCTAAACCGGTTGGGTTTGGAGATTGAAACGCGGCCCTACCGACTGTTTGGCATAGCTCTCGTTACAATGCTGTTTGCCTCGGCCGCAATTGCGTGGTTCGGCTATGAAGTTCTGTCGCCCGCACTGGGCGGCGAATGGGGCGCTCGTTTGGCCGGGGTCGGTTTGGGTGTGGCGCTTGGAATACCGTCTTTGTTGATCGCATTTTACAAAGCTCGTTGACGCTCTCGACACTGCCTCCGTTTTCATTTTAGCCGCGCCGCGCAGGCAGTTAGAATATCGCGGTAGAAACAGTGTCAAACCATCCCCATGACATGAGCGCTCCACTAAATCATCAGCCACAGGTGGTTTGGTTCAAACGCGATCTGCGTTTGGACGACCATGCCGCGCTCGTATCGGCGGCTGAGCGTGGCCCCGTCCTTCCGTTATATTGTGTTGAACCTGATTACTGGGCTCTGCCCGACACCAGCCGGCGGCATTGGCAGTTTCTAAGCGCCGCGCTGACCGATCTTGACGATCAAATCAAGCAACATGGCGGAAAGCTATGCGTTCAGGTTGGCGACATCTGCAGCGCACTCACCACCCTTCGCAATACCATCGGTCCGTTTGACCTCCACGCGCATATGGAGACGGGCAATGACTGGACGTTCCAACGGGACAAGGCTGTGCGGGCGTGGTGCCGCACGCAGGGGATCGCATTTTTCGAGCATGCCCAATTCGGAGTTTGGCGCGGCAGCGAGGCCAACCGCGACCGCTGGGCCAAAATGTGGGATCGGATGATGGCTGAACCGATCCAGCCGGTTCCGGATGGCATCACGTGGATTGAGGTCGAATCGCAGCCCTTGCCGTGCGCAGATGATCTCGGTCTGCAATCGAATGGCGAGCAATGGATACAGCCAAGCGGTCGGGATGAAGCGTGGGAGACGCTGCACTCTTTTTTGAGCGAGCGGGGTGAGCCTTATCAAAGGGCTATGTCTTCACCGATTGCAGGCACGCAGGCCTGCTCCCGCCTTTCGACCCACCTTTCGGTGGGCACGCTTTCCATGCGGGAAACCTACCAGGCCGCCTTAGAGCGTCAAAAAGAGGTCGCGTCTTGGCCCGCCCCGCAACGGGGCAATTGGCCCAAAGCGCTTAAGTCGTTCCTCGCGCGGCTGCATTGGCACTGCCATTTTATCCAAAAGCTGGAGTCCGAACCGGAACTGGAATATCTGCCAGCCGCCCGCGCCTACAAGGATCTGCGGACGGGCGCGTATGACGCGCGCAAGATGGATGCGTTTGAAAACGGGCAAACAGGTTATCCATTTGTGGATGCTTGTATGCGCTCCCTGCGGGCGACCGGCTGGATCAATTTTCGGATGCGAGCCATGTTGATGTCGTTTGCCTCCCACGATTTGTGGCTGCCGTGGCAACAAAGCGGCTTGGTCTTGGCCCGCTACTTCACGGATTACGAACCGGGCATTCACTGGCCGCAATGCCAGATGCAGTCAGGCGAAACAGGCATCAATACTGTGCGGGTCTATTCGCCCATCAAGCAAGGATATGATCAGGATCCGGACGGCGTGTTCATCAAACAGTGGGTGCCGGAGCTTGCGCAGCTGACCGGAAAAGACGTGCATGAACCGTGGCGACTGACCCTGATGAAACCCGACTACCCCGACAGAATTGTCGATCACGCCGAGGCGGTCGCGCGTTCCAAGGAAGCGATCTTTGCGATCCGCAAAAGCAAGGCGGCGCAAGCCGAGGCGCGGGCGGTCTATCAAAAACACGGCAGCCGAAAGCGCCCCGCATCCGTACGGTTTAAGGACCATGCGAAGGCGAACGATCAGGCATCGCTGTTTTGAGCCTCGGTCATGCTTTGGTGGCCAACGATGAGATGCTTTTTGCTCGCTCTGGCACTCACGAAGCAAAACAAAGGCACCTTCATTTTCGCTGCCCGTTCACGGTTTTCTCCCACAGCGTGATGGTCTAAGAGGAACGCGTGGACCCGTAGCTCAGCTGGATAGAGCACCGGCCTTCTAAGCCGACGGTCGCAGGTTCGAATCCTGCCGGGTTCGCCAAAACACAGCTTCCGTTACCAAGAAAAACATTTATTTTCAGTTAGTTGCTTGCAAATTGGCTGATGAGGTCAACGCCCTCGCGGGGCACTCCCAAGCCCCTTGAATAGACTTAGCCCCCCCTTGTGCCCCGCATGTTTTGGGAGCGTGTGAGTGAGGCTGCCAGATCCGCTTACAGTGCCGACCAAAAAAGGAATTCAGAGATACTGAATTTTCAGGAGACGCGACACGCTTCCCGCTAGGGGAGGACGGATTTCTCAGACGACAAAAAATGAACGGTATTGATCCTGAAAACACATCGTCTGCGGTTTGGTACTATACGTCAAACCCTTGTGTTCAACTGAGTACCTAACCCGGCCGTGTGAAGGCGGTCCTAATCCTCCAAAGCCCTCGCACAAGCCTGCGCAATCCCAATGGCCTCAGTATGGGTCAATCTGCCCTGTGCTATAAATCATGCGGGCGGTTAGGTGCTAACGCCAACCATGGTCGTCTATCACAGGCGATAGCCCATCAAGTTTTTGAACGTTACGGCCCAGCGTAGATGCATGGGTAGTGCTTACGCGTCGACTTCTCGAAGAGCGTGAATGTTTTTCTTCTAAAAATAAAACCTTTGCTTTTTCCCCATCTCTTACAATTTGCCGTTGCTTGAGAAACTCGTGTAGCATTAAAACAATGTTTCTTTATGCCGCGGGCGGCTTTAAAAGCCGCCTTATTGTGCTGACCTAAACTGGCAAATTTGTTGCCCCAAAGGTCCCAATAATTCCTCGCTGCTTTTTGACATTTGGACGAGGTTATTTTATTCACCAAAATGACTTGGGACGGAGCAGAAACACTAACGCCGACATCCAATCGTCCAAAGCCATATGCTGGGGTACTCATAACTCCGATCGTCAAAAACGCTGCTATTGTTTGGCGCATGTTAAGCATTGTAATTCCCTCAATTGTGACCAAGCGGTTGCCCTAGATCTACAAAACAACTGTTTCACGGAACAGTCAAACAAACAGTGCCGAACTGCACATTTGCACTCATTCCGACTGAATACGCCCGGTGCAACCGACCCTGACGATCTGCCTAGAAGTACACATAGGAAAGCTCAAAGCCGTCAGATCGCCGCTGTACGATCAACGTGTCATTGCTCGTGTCGTGGATGTTGATTTTGGATACCGTGTGCGCACTCTAATGGAGGACGCCATGTCATGGCCGTATATGTGGGGAGCGCGGAGGCTGCAACGCCGCTGGTTCTGTAAGTCGCCAACAAGGTCGCAGTGGCGCTGTTCGTCACTCGATCATGAGCATGTTTCGCCGTCACCCAAACGCTTATTTTGCTGGTGGTAGAGCCGCAGAGACTGGTGAAGGATCGTTTTTGCGGGAGGGTTCGAAACAGGTGCGACCAGTGACACCACCGCCGCTGACAAAGTGGCGTGGATTTCAATTAACCGCCTACAAACCACGGGTGCTTGGCGGATTGTCCGACCTGTAAGCCAAATTCATCGGCCTCCCCCGCGTTGACCTCCAGCACATAGGACGCGGGCACTTGTGATGAGATGATGTCGAGAGACTGGGGCACGGCGCCCTTGTGAATGTGGGATATGCGGCCCGTATTATCAAAAAAGATCATGTCGAGCGGTATGAACGTGTTCTTCATCCACATCTCGACAATGCGAGGCTGACCGAACTGAAACAGCATCCCGTGTTGCTTTTCCATCGTCTTGCGAAACATCAAGCCGCGGGCTGTCTCCTCCGGTGTCACCGCCAATTCGATGGACCATGTAACAGAGCCGGTATCAGTATTGATGGAAAGCGTGGTCAGCGCGCCGGGCTCGCCATCGGCCTGTTTTGAACTGGATTGCGCGAAAGTCTCCGCACCGGTTTGCGCGACCAGAAAGAGCGCCAGCACGACTATGCTAACGAGCTTCGATAACCTGCTAATCGGGTGTGCATGTGGGAGCGGTATTGTGTGCATCAGAGAGCCAGTTCTTTGCATGAAAAGCGTTCACCCAATTTAGCCCAGCGTCTTATCCAAGCAAACGGACAATAGGCCACGATAAGGCTATTGGGCGTTAGACTGCCCACAAACGCGATTAAAGCGTCGCAACAAATGGTTCATACATGCAGGGGTACGGGGCGCACCAACGTTGGCTCAGCCGCGCGCCTAGTGACTGTGACGGTTGGCCGTGTTGGTGAAGGGCATGATTTCGGCAGCCATCAGACCCTTTTCGCCATCACCAAAGCGCACCATCACCAACTGGCCGGGGCGCAACTCGGTCAGGCCAAACCGGCGCAGGGTCTCCATGTGGACGAAAATATCTTCTGTCCCCTCGCCCCGCGTCAAAAATCCAAAGCCCTTTGTGCGGTTGAACCATTTGACTTCCGCCCGCACCAGATCGCTGGTGGGCTCAACCTCAACATGGGTCCGCGCCGGGGGCAGTTCAGATGGATGGGTGGCGGTGGAATTGTCCATCGAAAGGATGCGAAACGCTTGAAGGCCGCGCGATTTTTTCACCACTTCGCAGACGATCCGCGCGCCCTCATGGGCGGTCTGGTAGCCATCGTCTCGCAAGCAAGAGACATGCAACAGAACGTCGGGCATATCGTCATCCGGCACAACGAAACCAAAGCCCTTGGAGACATCGAACCACTTGATCGCACCGGACACGACAAACACGTCAACCGGCAGCCCATCTTCACCGGCAACGACGGTGGGAGCGTCTTTGAAGCCAACGGGGGCATTTGAAAGGCCCGTTACGCTTTCCGGTGCCGCCTCACCGGGAGAGCCAGCGCTCAATTCCCCTGATCGCTTAGAAGACATGCCTACTCCTCGTGTGACATATGATGCGCCTGCCGCACGCACCTGCCAAAAACGCCTCAACTTTCCCCGGCCCCTCGCCTCCTCAATTTGAAGCGCGGTATCCCATGAAGCGGCCCATGCAATACTTGGGAGCAGCTTGATTCGTCCCCTATTGTAGCACTTGGCGCGCGAAAACCCGCAAGGCTTGGGCACAAAAAATGCCGTTTCTGTTTGCTTTCGATGGATCAAGACGTTCCTCAACCAACCTGCATTTCAAGAGGCTGTTGAGATATTACAAGATTTGAAAACCACTTAGAGTGTTTTAAGGTCCGGCACGGCCCGGCTTGGGCACATATGCTGCCTCCAGTGTCTGTGCCCGTTCGGAGACTTGGAACGGTCTAAGCTTCAAGATATTCACAGGTCAGTCGAAGTGTGTCGCTGATCGATCCGCCGAAGCGAAGATCGGCCAAACTGTCCAGCGGCGTCGTGTCCCGGTTGATGATCGCGAGGTAGGCCCCATTATTTTTTGCGATCAAAGGCAGGGTAGCCGCCGGCTGCACCACTAATGAAGAACCTGCGACCAACATCACATCGCAGCCCAGAGCGTGCTGCTCCGCAGACGCCAGCTTTTGGGATGGCATGGGCTGACCAAATGAAATTATATCGGCCTTCACCAATCCATCGCAGCGGCGGCAGCGGGGCGCTTGATCTTCCCGTTCGATATATGCCCTCGCCTCGGTCAGCGACATGGGGCTAGAGCACTCTAGGCACGACGCGCGCGTGCCGTTGCCGTGAATTTCAATCATTTGCTCGTCCGGCACGCCAGCCCGTTGATGCAGCCCGTCAATGTTTTGCGTGATCAACACCCCGCCATTATCCCGCGCCAAGAGTGTGGCGATGCCCAAGTGGCCAGAATTGGGCTGCGCAGCATCGAAGCTTGCCTGAAAATGGAAGCGTCGACGCCAGTCTTCGCGCCGCGCTTGTTCGTCAGTTTGAAACTGTGAAAACTCAATCGGCTTGATTTTGGACCAGATGCCGCCCGGGCTCCGGAAATCATCGATGCCCGAATCTGTCGAGATACCAGCGCCAGTGAACACCACCACGCGCTGGGCTTCGCCAATGCGTTCGGTCAACTTTTCAGCAGCAGTTTGTGCAGTGGCAGGCATCATCTGTGTCTCCCGGTGACATGTTGCGGCACCGCTGTCGCGTGACGGACCAATATACTTTACGGTGCGAATCCAACACTGGTTGCCGCGAACCCCTGGTTCACAGCCACCATGTGTATATTTAAACGGGAGAGCGCGCGCGTCATGAAATATCTTCACACCATGGTTCGGGTCAAAGACCTGGATGCTTCATTGGATTTTTATTGCAATCAGCTCGGCCTTGTTGAGGTGCGACGCAGAGATTTCGAACAAGGTCGTTTCACACTGGTGTTTTTGGCTGCCGATGAGGACACCGATCAATCCAGTAAAGAACGCGCACCGGAGCTGGAACTGACATACAATTGGGATCCCGAGGACTATGATGGTGGGCGCAATTTTGGCCACCTTGCCTATACCGTCAAAGACATTTACGCGACCTGCCAGAAACTGATGGATGCGGGCGTTGTCATTAACCGCCCACCCCGCGACGGTCACATGGCTTTTGTGCGGTCTCCCGACAATATCTCCTTCGAGCTTCTGCAACAGGGTGACGCGCTGGCACCGGCCGAACCATGGGCCTCCATGCCCAATACCGGCGAATGGTAAGCCGCTGAAAATATCCGCGATTTAACCGAATTGTGGCTGGAAAATACGCGGATTGGCGTTCCGGTTTCCTTCCCACAAAAATGCCCGATTTAACGTTCAGCACCGCAACAACTGTGTGGGGCAACAGTTTCTTGAAGTGGGGTGACTTTTGCTGATTTTTTGGCAATAGACATTCCGGGGGCGATGACACGGACGCGACTGCGCGCCGATTAACAGGATTTCTATTCGGGTGTTGAGCGAACGTTCCAATTGGGAATCCCCTCTATGAGCGGGTCTGCACTGAAGTGGAATGGGAACCGGCCACGGTACGGAACCGCATTTGGGACCGTGGCGGTTGCGCTTCTTTTGGCTGGTTGCACATCGACATCCCCCAGCCCGCCGCGCGATCTGGCAGCCATATTCACTCCGACCGCACAAGATGAAGCCAATGCACCGACCGTAGAATCACAGTTGGAACAGGCAAGCGAAACCAGCCTTGCACCGAAGCAGACCGAATCCGCGAAACCGGGCAACGATACGGCCAGTGTTATCGCTGCGCTGTCACCCGCAGAAGAGAAAAAGCCGAGCGAAGCAGCTGTCGCTTCAGCCACCCAGCAAGAGCCGAAAAAACCCGCAACACCGGCCGTTAAAAAGCCCGTGGCGATCGCCCGCGCCGAGACTGAGCAACTGCAACGGCCAGCGAAAAAAGATAACTCCCTGCTTGGCTTGTTTCGTGCAAATCAACAGAAGGCGGACAGTTCGAACGGCGGCGCAAGGGCAAAACCATCTTCCCAATCGCAATCTGCGGCACGGACGAGCCAGCGTGCAAACAATGGCAGTCTACCGGGTGTTCGTTCAAAAAACCTATTTGGTGTCACACCTGCCAAGAATGTCAGACGTCCCAAGAAAGACGTGAAAGACAAGAACATCATTGTTGCGTCCGCCGCCAGCCGGGCTGTGAGAGGCAATCACGGTCTCTTGCTGCAAAGGCCCAACGTGAAGGTCGGTTGTTTTCCAAGGCGTCTGCTATCGATCCTGCGCAAGGTGGAGCGCCGCTTTGGACGCAAAGTGATTGTCACATCCGGGTTCCGTAGTAAAGCACATAACCGGCGCATTCGCGGGGCGCGCAACTCAACACACACCAGATGTTTGGCTGCCGATATTCAGGTCAAGGGTGTTAGCAAATGGCAAATGGCGCGCTATCTGCGGTCACTGCCCGGGCGCGGGGGTGTGGGCACGTATTGCCATACAAAGTCCGTTCACATCGATATCGCCAAGAAGCGCTCTTGGAATTACTGCTCCCGCCGCCGGGGCAAAAAACGGCGTTCATGACGTAGCGATGGCCAGTGGATGACCCTTCGCAAGGCGCTTGACAATGGCTAGCTAACAAGCGGGAAAAACAGCGCGACTTTTTCACCAGATTGTCACAAAGCCTCTTGCGAGTTTTGAAACTCCAAATTATACCCACGCACAACTGCGGTCCCTTCGTCTATCGGTTAGGACGCCAGGTTTTCAACCTGGAAAGAGGGGTTCGATTCCCCTAGGGACTACCAGTTTTCCTAGAACCGCAAAACGCCGTCATTGGGTTACAACGGTGTTTGTTGTCGCTACGCATCACTGCGTTTTGGCCGCTTTTTCAAGCGTTGAGCAAAATTGCTCCGCAGCTCACACTTCCGGCTGGGCGGCGTCTTGGAGGCGGAGTTGGACTCGGTGGCTGCCTCGGTAGAAGTCAGCCTCCAAAGTGCCGGCGGCGTGAATGCGTTCTCCTCTTGATGCCAACAAAAAGTCCCCCAACGGCGTGTCAACAGCGCGGAAGGCGATGCCTTGCAGGCTTCCGCCCGTGCTGGACGTGAGCGTGACGCGAATATGGCTGGTTCCCACGGTTTGGGCGTGGCTCAAAACATGGTTGGGGAAGGCAAAGACGGGGGCGGGTTGACCGGCTCCAAATGGCCCGCAGCGGGCAACGTCCGTGACCAGATCCAACGTTGCACCTGACGCGGATAGAGCGGCATCGATGAGCACATCGCGCTGCAACAGATGCTGCGCCTTGCCCGCGCATTCCTGTTCGAGAAACGCGCGAAACCGACCCAGTTGATCGTGCTTGATTGTCAGGCCTGCGGCCATGGCGTGCCCGCCGCCCTTGACCAAAATGCCCTGTTCCACCGCCTTGCGAACCGCTGCCCCGAGATCGATGGACGCGACCGAACGACCGGACCCCGTCCCAATGCCCCGGTCGTCAAATGCAATCGAAAAGGCCGGGCGGTTAAAGCGGTCTTTCAAGCGCGATGCCAACAGCCCCACCACACCGGCGTGCCAAGTTTCGCGTTGGGTGACCAATACAGCGGGGCCATCGCCAAGACCAATTTCGGCATCGGCCTCGTCTATGGCCTCTTTCAACATCTGAGTTTCCATGGCCTGACGTTCGCGGTTGAGGCCGTCCAATTGAGCCGCGATTTCTTCTGCTTCCCCAGTGTCTTCACTCATCAAAAGCCGTGCGCCCAGTGCGGCTTCACCGATGCGGCCACCGGCGTTGATGCGAGGACCAAGCAGAAAACCAAAATGCCAAGGCCGCATCGGGCCGTCCAAACGGGCGGCACGGGCAAGAGCCGCAAGGCCGGGACTGCGGCTGGCCTGCAGCGCTTCCATTCCGCGCAAGACAAAAGCTCGATTGACCCCTTTGAGCGGCACAACGTCGCAAACCGTCGCCAGCGCCACCAAATCCAAAACAGCCATGAGATCAAAAGGCGCAGTCCTGGCATTTGCCAGCGGGCGGTCGCGCAGCATGCGATTGAGCGCAACCAGCGTGAGAAACACCACCCCGGCAGCACATAAGTGGCCTTGGTCGGATAAATCGTCCTGACGGTTTGGGTTCACCAGCGCCGTCACGTCCGGTAGTTCCGTGCCGACTTGGTGATGGTCGAGAACCAGGGAGTCCAAGCCCAAGCCATCGGCATGGGCCAGCGCCTCTTGACTGGTGGAGCCGCAATCCACCGTCACAAGAAGCTTTGCACCGCGATCCGCCAACTCTTCTATGGCTGCCTTATTGGGTCCGTAGCCCTCGAAAATGCGGTCTGGAATATAGATTTCATGTGGTATGCCGTGGTGACGGAAGAAACGCCCCAAAAGCGCGGAGGACGCAGCGCCGTCCACATCGTAATCTCCGAAAATGGCGACGCGCTCGCCCCGCTCCATCGCACCGCACAGGCGCTCGCAGGCGCGGTTCATGTCCGTGAGTGTGGACGGATCGACCATCAGATCACGCAAAGTCGGATTTAGGAACGCATCCGCCTCTTCGCTACTAACACCGCGTGCCGCCAAGATTCGAGCAAGCACTTCGGGTAGACCATGGGTTTGCACCATGGCTTCGGCGACGCCCAACTGCCGCCGGTCGGGACGCTCTAGCCAACGATGACCAGAAGCGGACGTGCTGACATCGAGAAACAGCTTTTGATGAGGCGCGGCGCTTTGCATGGCCCCCCGCTCTACGGTGCGGCAAGCGATAAAGAAAGTGACTCAGTGAGGCCTGACAGATTTTCGCAATGCTCAAGCCCTTTCAAGCCAGAACTTAGGCACGAACGGTGTTTGTGATCTGCGCCGACCGCGCCGAGGCTGTGCCGGACGACAAGGCAAGGGCGCGCCAATGGGCCGTGGCAAAGGCCAAGATGACGACCCCACCAAACTGATGCACCAGTGCCCAAGAGATCGGCACCTGCAACACCAACGTGATGATACCCACGCATGCCTGCGCCACAACCAAGCCAACAAGAAGAACAGCTCGACGGGCGTGCAGACTGTCTGCATCGATGCGCATCAGCCAGACGGCATGGAGAACGAACGCTGCCAATACAAAGTAGGCAATGGTTCGGTGGACAAACTGCACCATCACCGCGTTATCGACGAAGTTCTTCCAAACCGGTGTAATTGCCCAGACCGCCTGCGGCATCCAATCCCCGTTCATCGTGGGCCATGTATTATACGCCATGCCAGCGTCGAGGCCGGCAACTAGACCGCCAAGAAACGTCTGCGACAAGACGAGAACAACCAATGCACCGCCCTGCCAAGACTGTGTCGGCAGACCTGCGCTCGTGTGGGTGCCCAAGCTGCGGGCCAACCAAACTGTGTACGCAAAAATGATGCAAGCCAGTGTGAGGTGCACAGCAAGGCGTATCTGGCTGACGTCCACCCGATCCACGAGACCGGATTTCACCATCCACCAACCGA
>JBCBYZ010000053.1:0-21068 GCA_039815595.1 Pseudomonadota bacterium
AACCGCGACAGACAGGCTGCAAAACGACAAACGGGAGGGTTCGGCCCGATCAAGAACCGAAAATCAGTGGGGGCAATAGCGCTGGAAAGGTCAAGAGTCAATTAATCCGCACTGCATTCGATCAAGCCATGCTCTCGTCTTCGTCAACGAGCGTCATAAAACAGTGACGGGGGTCTCCAGTTGAAATTTGTGACAGCACGCCGCAGGTACAGTGGACCCAAAAACCACAGAATTGCGATTTCAAATGACCACCACGCTCAAGCCCGATATTTGTGTCATTGGCGGAGGATCAGGCGGTCTTGTTGTCGCGTCTGCCGCAGCCGCTTTTGGTGTCTCGGTGGTGCTGGTTGAAAAGGGAAAAATGGGAGGCGATTGCCTCAATTACGGGTGCGTTCCATCCAAGGCCATTATCGCTGCTGGCAAACACGCCAAAGCCATTGCCGACGCTCCCAAATTCGGGGTGAGCGCTGGGGAGGCAAAAATTTCGTTTCCCAAAGTCAACCAGCACATCCATTCGGTTATCGACACGATTGCACCGATGGACAGCCAAGAACGGTTTGAATCGCTTGGCGTCACGGTTCTGCGGGAGCACGCACGCTTCGTAGACAAGTCCACCGTGCAAGCCGGTGACACGGTTATCAAAGCCCGTCGCTATGTTGTTGCCACCGGATCCAGTGCATTTGTACCGCCTATCCCCGGTCTGGACAGCGTTCCTTATGAAACCAATGAGAGCTTGTTTGAACGCACACGCAGCCCCGGCCATCTGATCGTCATCGGCGGCGGACCCATTGGCCTTGAGATGGCGCAGGCTCACAAACGTTTGGGTGCAAAAGTAACCGTCGTTGAGGGCGACAAAGCCTTGGGCAAAGACGATCCTGAACTGGCTCAGATAGTGCTGGACCGTTTGCGGGATGAAGACATCAGCATTCTTGAGGGCACAAAGGTTACCAGCGTTGCCGGCCTCGACCGCGACCGGGTGCGCGTAAACGTGGAGCACGCAAACGGCTCCGACTCAATTGACGGTGACACGCTCTTGGTCGCAACAGGCCGTGCCGCCACAGTGGACGGTCTTGATCTAGAAAAAGCCGGGATCGAATACACACGCCGCGGCATCAAAGTGACCAAGAAAATGCGGTCCACCAATCGACGGGTCTATGCGGTTGGAGATGTGGCCGGCAGCCTTCAGTTCACCCATGTTGCAGGTTATCACGCCGGGCTTGTGGTGCGCGCGCTCTTGTTCCGCCTTCCCGCAAAGGAAAACACCCACATCATCCCTTGGTGCACCTATACCGATCCCGAACTGGCCCATGTTGGCGAGACGGAAGCGAGCGCAAGAGAAAAATACAAAGACCTCACCATACTGCGTTGGCCCTATGCGGAAAACGACCGCTCACAGGCCGATGGAAAAACCGATGGTCTCATAAAAATCATGGCACGCAAAAACGGGCTCATTGTTGGTGTATCCATCGCAGGTGCCATGGCGGGCGAAATGATGAATATGTGGGCGCTTGCGGTGAGCCAAAAACTGAAGGTGCGGGACATCGCTGGATACGTACCACCCTACCCAACCGTGAGTGAAATCGGGAAGCGGGCCGCGACATCATTTTATGCGCCGGTGCCGAAAAAACCGTTCATCCGCAGCGTGGTACGCTTTTTGCAAAATTTCGGCTAAAAGCGGGTTGTAAACCACCGTCCAGGCTGCCGCGTTGACCACATCCCCCAAGATGAACGTTCCCGAACCGACATCAAACTCTCAGGCAGCCCCAAAGGTCTTGAGGAAGCCACAGGGCTTGGCCCGGTTCTTACCAAGGGGCCTCTCCGGCAAATTGCTCGTTCTTACCTCGATCTTCATCATGCTGATCGAAATTTTTGTGTTCATTCCATCGGTCGCAAATTTTCGCCTGACGTGGCTCGCGCGGCATTTCAACACTGCGGAAGCCGCCAGTTTAACCCTTGAAGGGATGCAAAACAGTGCAATCACACCGGAAATCAGACAGCAACTCCTCGATCTGACCCGCACCGACATGATCGTTGTTCGGCGTGATGGCGCCAGTCGGGTGCTCTTATCGCGCCAGATGCCGCGGGAAATTGCACAGCACGTAGAGCTTACCCAACCGGGCCGAAGGGCTGCGACCCGTTCCATTTTCGATGCGATGGACACGCTGATCTTTGGCGGTGACCGAATCATCCGCGTGTTCGGACCCATGGAACAGCGCAGCGGCACGCTGGAACTGGTGATGGAGGAAAAACCCCTGCGCACCGCCATGCTGCAATATGCTGGCAATGTGTTGCTGATCTCCCTGCTGATTTCCCTTGTGACAGCGGTGTTAGTTTTCATCGCCCTGCGCTGGTTTCTTATTCGCCCCATGCAGCGCATGTCCGGGGCGATGGTGGCGTTTGCGCAAGATCCGGAACGTGAAGAGAGTATGGTCGCTCCGTCAGGACGGGACGATGAAATCGGTGTGGCGGAAGAACAGTTGCACGCCATGCAGCGGCAAGTGCGCGATACGCTCAAGCAGCGACGCCACTTGGCGGACCTTGGTCTCGCGGTTTCCAAGATCAACCACGATTTGCGGAACATACTGTCCTCGGCGTCGCTGTTTTCTGACCGTCTGACCAGCTTGCCCGACCCCACGGTACAACGTTTGGCGCCCCGTCTCGTGCGCACCATCGACCGGGCTGCAGACTATACCCGCTCGGTTTTAGCTTATGGCAGCGCGGGCGAAGCCGAACCCAAGCGTGCCGTCGTGCGATTACACCGCCTTTGCGAGGATGTGGCGGAGGCATTGGCACTTGATCTGACCGTTGGGGGCGATGGCGATGTGGAGTGGGTCAACGGTGTCGATCCCGATCTTGAGATATCCGCCGATCCGGAGCAGCTGTTTCGTATTTTGATGAATTTGTCGCGCAATGCCGTGCAAGCGATGGAGCTTCTACAAGGAGACGATGTGGTGCGACGGCTTACGGTTCAAGCCAAGCGGCAAACCGGGACGATCTGCATTTTGATCTCCGACACCGGACCGGGTGTGGAATCGTCTGCGCGCGATAACCTGTTTGCGGCGTTCAAAACCAATGGCCGTAAGGGTGGTACGGGCTTGGGTCTGGCCATCGCCGCCGAACTGGTGATGGCCCACAAGGGAACAATACAGCTGACCGACACCCCGCCACCCGGCGCGACCTTTGAAATTTTACTGCCGCAATGAGCGTCTCATATCACAACCGAATTCCTTCGACTTGAATGGGGACTCATCGATAGTTTTTGTCGTCTCGTCGGTCGCCCATGAGATTGCGTTCTTCGAGATAGGCCCGCTCTGCACGGTAAAATGCTGATAGGAAATCATACGCTTCGCGGTCGCTAATCAGATTGCTATAGCCAATTTTCTTACCAATCTGGCGGGCAATGCGTCCCAAATTGGCTCTACGCTCCTGCTGCAATCTGTCCGTTTTTCCAGGGTCGGTCCTCAAAACCGTTTCCAAGACTTGCAGTTCATGACGACCGTAGTGATCCAACTGTTCACGGCTAAACGTATAAACCGGCTCTTGAGGGCTGCCATCAGACGCGCGGTCTCGCCAACGGTCTAACGGGTTCTCCACAGACCGGCTGCTCGCGTTCAAAGTACCACCGGGCTTGGCGATGGCCACATCGGGCAACAAGGCCGGTTTGGGTGTGTTGATGACCGCTGTGTCGGCCAAAATATCACCGATGCGCTGGTTCCAACGATTCAATAGGGGTACGAGGATGACAACAACGGTCCAAAGCGCTGCGATGACAGTGAGGATTCCGGGACCTGACGCACCGGCCAGCAGATAGGTAACGGGCGAGAAGAACTCGATCTCACGCAGCAGGTTGCGCACCACGATTTGGTAGATGGTAAGGCCCTGTCCGTTCACCGAAACCGTCCGCAAACCCAGGATACGTTTGGCAGGAGTTTGACCGTTCCAAATAATTTCGGAAACGATATAATATGGAATTCGTAGAAGGAAAAAAGTGAGGACGATGATAATCGCGGATGACGCGCGCAAGCCTTGAAACGCGTAAAAAGCTGCGAATATGAGCGCTGTCGCGATTAGAAACGTGAAAAACAGATCCAACAGCTGCGCGCCCAAACGCCCGCCTAGACCTGCTGGCACGAGAGTGAGCGGCACGCCCTCTGGCGGCATGATGATGAGTTTTCGTTTTTCGCGCTTGGCAGCCTTCTTCGCCAAGCGCGCCATCTGCTTGTCGCTTAATTTGGGCTTGCCCCCAGCATCAGCAGAATTGCTCTTACGAAACCACGCCATCAGTTTGGCTGCCGACCGGCGTTAATGGGGCGCGTTTCAAACTCAGGATAGGAAGTGACGGTCGCGTCTTTGCGTGTGCGACCAGCAAGCAAAAACCACAGCAACCACAGAACACCTATGCCCCAGCCTACAACCAGTCGTATGGTCAAGTCGGTTACCAGTTGACGGCCATAACCTTCCAGTATCGCTGCCATGACCAGCATAACGGCAGCCAAAAGCGCGAGTTTAACTGCGTCGGGACCTGCCAAACGCAAGGCGCGGGTGCGGGTGTTGTCGCCCGGAAACAGAATGGCTGTACCCAGTTTAAGGCCACCAGCGCTGGCAAACAGAAGCGCGGCAATTTCGGTAACGCCGTGGATGGACAACCAACCCAGAAGATCAAGGCTGAGATCTTCGGCCTCGTGAACAGCGAAAAAAGCACCCAAAATGGTGCCGTTGTAAAAAGTCAAAAAGCCCGTGGGCACCGCAGCCAAAACGCCGAGTGTGAATGAAAAGAACGCGACGCTGGTGTTGTGCGTGAACAGGTAGAAAGAGAAGAAACTCAGATTGCCAAAGCTTCCCGGATTGTCGGGATAGATTGATGCGCGCAAATCGGCTGCTGAGGCCGATGGGCCGCGACCACCGGCCAGTCTCTCTCCCACAAAGGCTTCAAACCATGTGGGATCAGCGGTAACCAATACGAATGCAACACCACCACCCAGTGCGAAAAGCGCTGCGGCCAAGACCACAAACCAAGCGTTGCGCCGGACAGCTTGCGGCGCAGAAGCCGTAAAAAAACGAATGATGGCTCGGTCCAACCGCTCGCGCGGGGCATAGACCGCCAGATAAGCCCTCGTGCTCAAATTCTCGAGGTAGGTCAGAAGGCTCGCATCCATGGAGATGGAGCGGGCTAAGGAGAGCGAATTAATCGTGCGGCGGTAAAGCTGGCTGAACCGTTGCGCTTCCAAAAAGGAAAGTTTGCCCGCGCCCTTGCGTTCCACCCGTTTCAAAAGACCTGCCAGTTCCTCCCACTCCGCCTCACGCTCGCGGCGAAACCGCACGGACCGTGTCTCCTTTTCAGGCCGGGGCGATGTTTCGGACTGATTGGATTGATCGGTCACAGCCGCGCCCTTTGTTTGATGTCCAGATATGCCGCCACGACCTTTGAGAGAGCATCACCGGGGGCGCATTCCAGCACATCGATGCCCAAACCACGCATTCTGGCCAGCACGTCACGGCGTTCGGTGAGCAAGTGCTCGGCAGATACAGATTCCGCCAAACTGTCCATAGTGAGCGCTTGTTGTCGCGCTTGCCGTTGAAGATCGACCGGAACGAGGCTGACAAATACCACGAGATGCCGCCGCTGCAGGCCAGCCAGATAGTCGATCAAAATTTCCGCGCTCAATGGATCGGTAAAATCGGACAGGATAACGATCAGGCTGCGGCGTGCCAGTCGGGCCTGAAGTGTCGACAGGCAGAGCGCGTGGTTGGTTTGTGCATGGTCCACGTCCACCGTCGCCAGATGCGACCGGATCCTCGCAAATGTCGGGCGGCCGGACTTGGGCGGCAGGAACAACGAAGGGCGCTCGCCAAACAGGAACAATCCAACCTGATCTTCTGCCATCAGTGCGGCCCATGTCAGCGCCAGACCGGAATGTATCGAGTGATCCAATCTCGAAATGCCATCGAGTTCCTCACGGGCAAGGTGGCCGTGATCGATGGCCACGATGATCTGGTGATTGGTTTCGGCTTGCCGCTCTTTGACGTAAAGACTGCGATGCTTGGCGGACTGTTTCCAATCGATGGAACGGGCGTCCATCCCGTAAGAAAACTCGCTCAACTGGTGAAACTCTGTTCCGCCACCGCGGGTTGCCAAGTTCTTGGATCCAAACAGCGCATCGCGGACCTTCAAGCTCACTTCACCAGATTGAATGGTGCGGATGTTGGGCACCACCGATGTCTTGAGGTTTAAGGGCCGTTGAAGGGACACATCCAGCAGCCCCAGTCGGCTGGTCCAATTAATCCAGACCCGATCAATCGACCATACGCCGCGCTTCACAGCATGCAAATTGAGCAGGGCGAGGCCGTTTTGGACCACGGCTGAGTCTGCGCCGCGAAAGCCCTCGGGAACTACACATCTGACGATGGCGGGCGTACCATTTTCCGGGACGAAGCCAGTGACATCGTTGGTCGAAGCACTGGGGTTTTCAAGCCGCACTTCGAGTTCACAGCCCTCACCAACGAAGACTTCAGGATCGATGGTACCGCTCACAACCGGCTTTTGGGCCCGCATGGCCAAAATCATGTCCAAGACAAAACCCGCTGCCAGAACAATCCAAGGCAATGCAAACAGCCATACCGGCCAAGCAGGGGCAAACACCGCACCAAAGGCCACCGGCGTGGCGACCAGGGCCAATTTCAAAAAACGGGTTGAGGGAACCATCATCTCGGGGCGGCCACCTGATTTTGGATCGCGTCGAGAATATCGACCGCCGTGCGGCCTTCAATTTCAGCAGTTGAACTGACTACGAGCCGGTGAGCAATGGCTGGAACAAACAGGCGCTTCACGTCGTCTGGTATGGCATAATCGCGCCCGTCCAAGGCAGCAGCAGCCCGTACAGCCCCGCACAGTGCATCTGCTGCGCGGGTGGATGCGCCATGGGTCAAACCAATGTCCTCCCGCGTCGCCCGCACCAGATCGAGCACGTAGTTGAGAATTTTGTCATCCAGCAAGATCCCGTCCACCAAGTCTTGTCCGGCGGCTATGTCTTTCAGAGCGGCCACCTGCTCGATGGGCGCTCTGCGCGCATCATGGTCCAAAGCCTGGCGAGCGTGGCGCTGTAGGATTGTGAACTCATCGTCACGGGCTGGAAATTCGAGCGGCAATTTGAACAGGAAACGGTCCAGCTGCGCCTCCGGCAATGGATACGTGCCTTGGCTCTCAATCGGGTTCTGGGTTGCAATCACAAAAAACAGTTCGCCTGCGGAATAGTCCGCACCATCAATTGTGATTTTGCGCTCATTCATCACCTGAAGAAGCGCTGACTGGGTTTTGGGTGGCGCACGATTGATCTCATCCGCCAGCAAGATATCGGTAAAGACAGGGCCTTTGATCAGGTTGAACGTCGAGGTTTTGAAATCAAACAAATTGGTGCCGATCACATCACCGGGCATGAGGTCCGGAGTGAACTGGATGCGTTTGAAATCCATATCCAAAGCGGTGGCGAGGCTCTGCGCTAGCAGGGTTTTTGCCGTTCCTGGAGGGCCTTCCAACAAACAGTGGCCACGTGCGAACAGGCTCACCAAAAGCAAATCAACGATGTGCGATTGGCCGTAGACCGCTTTGCTGATCTCATGTCCGATCGTGTCAGCGAGTTGGCGCAGGTTTTCCAAATTCATGTCTAATCTCGATCAGTGTTTGTTCTAAGGTTTTAAGGTGTTCGGCAATGTTAGCCGGATTATCGGTTGGCTGTGTCTCGCGAAGCGTTTGCAGGCGCTCACTCAAGTTGGAATTGCGGCGCTCAAGCGCGCTCACCAGAGCTTTTCCCTTTTGGCCAAACGCTGCAGCACCCAGCAACTCGTTTTCCAAATCAGAAATCCGATTTACCGTGTACAGCTTGGCCAGTCGGCGATCGTGTTTTGCAGAACCCCCGGCGCGGAAAATGGCGGCCTCCGCCGCGACCATGGACGCGCGTGATGCGCCAAGCGTACGAACATCTTCACGGTCCCGAATGGGCGAGAGGCGGACAGAAGCCCGCCACAGGGTCGCAAGGGCCAGAAGGCCAAAGACCAACCAGAACAAAGTGAAGGGTGGCTGGAAAAACTGCAGCAGATCGCTGAACGCACGCCCCCCGCTGTCCCGTTGGCGCTGACGCGGACGATCCGGCGTGTTGCTCAGATCCATGACGATCGGTTTGCTCGTGGACAGGCCTTTCACAAGCGCCAGCCCAAAATTGAAGTTATCGCCATGGCCCGCGCCGTGATTGTTCAAAACATCGGGATCAGTCAGAACGAAGAAAGACTGTGAGACCCTGGAACCGGAGTTTCTAACGCTCCTCATTTCGTAGCGACATTGGGCCAAAAGCGTGTTGCGGTTCCAACTCACCACTGTCCGGCACGCCTGAGGATTGTTGGCTCCACCATAGGTGCCGAGCAGCGTTTGAGCAGCGTAGAGGCTGACGTTGAAGCCGTCCGTGTCGGACAGTTTGGCGCCTGCGCGGGCCGTGTCTAACCACGGGGTGAAAGCCAAACGCGTGGGATGTGACGCAAACTCTGGTGGACCCTGCACTATCCCAAAAGGACGATAGAGATCGAATGATCGTCCCATAAGAGACATGCCTTGCGGATTGATCAGCAAATCCTCGTGCAAGGTCTCAAGCCGTACCGCGCCCCGACGCCACTTGGGCAACACGAGCAAAGTAGGAATTGCCTGTAGCTTTTGTTCCGCAAGCCGCAGGGGCATTTCGCGTAAAACGCTATCCAGATCATTGTCCGCTCTAGCGCGGCGAAAGAAACGCAGTTCGCGATCATAGAGCGGTAGAATACGAAGGCCGTAATTGTCCGTCTCCAGAGGCGCGCCACCAGTGTGATTGACGATGGGAAGCTCAGCCTGTCGTGCTGCCAGCGTAAAACCTTCAAACCCAATTATGGACCGGTCCAAGGACGGGTTGCGGGTTAGCAGATAGAGGATGCCCAACAAAACAACCACCACAATGAGAATATAGGGCAAGGCACGGGCGAGTTGATTGCCAAAAGCCTGCGAGGGCTGGGCGCCCGCGCCACTGGGAACGGTGCTGACATCGCTCATGTGGCTGACACTGGTTTGCTTAAGTCAGTTTTGAGCACACTAATCTTTCGGGAGCGATATGATTTGACCTCAAACAGAACTTTGTAATCGTCCAAGAGGGTCGACAAGCCATCATGGGTAATGACATCCTCGCCGAACAGGACGGGTTCGGAGCGCCGCAAAAGCGTGGACACTGCCTCACGATGGACAAAGCTTTTGGGCAAGCGCCGCAAAATCTCTCGGCCCGTCAAAGATCGACGTAAAGGGATCGATGCAGCCTGCGCCGAGCGCACCAGTGCGTAGCTGACAAAGGCCTGTAATCCTTCTCGCGGGTCTTCATATTGTAGGATCGTATAGGGCGTGTGCTCGCTCTCTTTGCCCCTGCGCGCTGACGGCTCACCGGCAGTTGGTTCGTCGACCAGTTTTTCTTTGCGGGATTTCAGTAAGGCCGCCAAGATCCCACTGCGCCACAGCCAAACCAATAAAAGACCTGCAATGGCCAACAAGGTCAGCACGGCCGCCCAACGGTCAAAGCCCCAACCAAGGGGCAGACTGGACGGCTGGTTGCGCTGCGGCCGTTTCAGGTCGATTGAAGCTCCCTTTGGAAGGTAAATAGCCTTTGTTCGGTGGGGTGCGTTTTCCATCGCCGTGTTAAAGCGATTGGCGGGGTCGCGTGAGAGCGGATTGAGCGGCTGCGCACCAACAGTTTGCGCATCACCGGCTTGAGCGAAGACTGCCGTCGGAGACCACGAGCCCACCAGGACTACACACTCCAGTACAAGAAGAATTTGCCACCGCATCACTTGAAGCATCACTGGGCGCATCACTGAAAACCCGCCCTGTCTATGATCCCACCAGGACAACCGGGGGATGTTTTTGGCGCGTTTTGGATCAACGTCGCCATGTCCGGGGCATTTGTAACGCGACCTTTCAGGCCCAAGGTAAGTTCCACGATCAATTGCCGGTTGCCATCGCGACGGCAGGCCACGCGCACGCGGTCTCCCGCTCCGCCACCAAAGGCTGCGTCGAAGGCGGACCGGATTTGCCCGTTTGAAAGGCGTTTTCCGATAGAAGAGGCAAAAAGATCGCGCAACGAAGACGCATTGATGACGTCCATCAGCGCAAGAGAATGGGTATAATAGGTCTGTGCATCGCGAGAATAACATGTGCCGTGTTTAACCCACTCGTGGCGGTGCAGACTGGACTGTGTTCCCGGCATCGTGCGTCTCAAGCGGTCCCAAAGGTCTTGGGGTAAACGCGCGATCTCCAGACGTCGCCATTTGCCGGATTTATCGAGCTGTTGTTGTTCTGCGCTTACGCCGCAATAGATATTGCTGCCGGGCTGGGGCCATAGACCGTGAAGCGCGAAGTGGGTTGCATCATATCGCTCAGCGGTCTGCGTACGGCACTCTCTTTTTCGGGGAGCAGTTTCACAAAAAGCCGGTTGCCAAGAAATGGCCAATACCATCGCTCCCTCGTAAGGACCGTCGGTTAGAGATGTTGCAGTGTCCGGTTGACAAGCTGCTAGAGCGACAGACGCAATACCGATCAACGTCGCAGTAATCCATCCAGGAGTTCTGCTTCGCTTTGCAGAACGAATTGCTGGTTTCGTCATTTCCGCACCAGCGTTTGTGACACTATCTCGCATTCTTACGTGCAGTTCCTGTCGACGCCATTGCCCGACGACCTTACGTTAGCGCCATGGCATTGGAAAGCATACGCGACAAAGACACGGTCAATCGAGCTCAGCTGATGGGAGCTCACGGTTCCGTTCCAGAGCCCGAAACAGTGCCCGCCTTATTTACCGATTGGTTCAATAGCAAAGGCTGGTCACCCCGCCCCCACCAGATAAGCCTGCTGGTTCGGTCACTGGCGGGAGAATCGACGCTGCTAATCGCGCCAACGGGAGCGGGCAAAACACTGGCCGGGTTTTTGCCGACACTCGTTGATCTGCACCGGCGGGAAAAACCAGCACCCGGCAGCGCGGGCGCAAAAGCAGGCATTCACACACTCTACATTTCGCCGCTGAAAGCGCTGGCGGTGGACATTAAGCGGAACCTTGAAACACCCATAGAAGAGATGGGCCTGCCCGTGTGGCTGGAAACCCGGACGGGGGACACTCCATCCCACCGCCGGCAACGCCAGAAGACCAACCCTCCGGACATTTTGCTGACAACTCCAGAGCAATTGGCGCTTTTGATCGCCAACAAAGATGCAGGGCATTTTTTCGGCAATCTGCGATACGTTATTTTCGACGAACTGCATTCGCTGGTCACATCCAAGCGCGGGCATTTGCTATCGCTTGGTCTTGCTCGGCTGCGGAGACTGCGGCCCAAACTTCAGGCGATCGGCCTCTCCGCCACAGTTTCCAATCCCTCGGATTTGTGCCGTTGGCTGGTGCCCCAGAATAAAGACGGCATCATCGGCGCGCATGATGAGGCAGGGCTGATCACTGTTGAAGGCGGCGCCAAACCGGAAATTGAAATTCTGGACACGAAGGAGCGGCTTCCGTGGGCCGGACATTCGGCACGGCATGCGGTGGAAGAAGTATACGATATCATCAAAGCCAACCGCACCAGCCTTATTTTTGTGAACACCCGCAGCCAAGCAGAGTTCTTGTTCCAAAACCTGTGGCGGGTGAACGAAGACAATCTGCCCATCGCCTTACACCATGGCTCACTGGATGTGGGTCAACGCCGCAAGGTGGAGGCGGCTATGGGACGCAATGCGCTCAAGGCGGTTGTCGCTACATCCACACTTGATCTTGGTATCGACTGGGGCGACGTGGACATGGTGCTGCACATGGGTGCGCCGAAAGGGGCCAGCCGTCTCGCCCAACGCATTGGCCGGTCCAACCACCGGATGGACGAACCATCACGCGCTGTGCTGGTGCCCGCCAACCGGTTTGAGGTGATGGAGTGCCAAGCCGCTCTCGACGCAAATTATCTGGGCCATCAAGACACGCCGCCGATGCGGCAAGGCGCCCTCGATGTGTTGTGCCAACACATATTGGGCATGGCTGTCGCCGAACCGTTTCAAGAAGATGATCTCTATGCCGAGGTGATCAGCGCAACGCCCTATAGTGATCTCGACTGGGACACGTTTGAGCGCTGCGTGCATTTTGTGGCCACGGGCGGATATGCGCTGGCAAGCTATGAGCGCTATGCGAAAATCAAACGCACGGAAGACGGCACATGGCGGCTGACCCACCCGCGATTTGCGCAGCAATACCGCTTGAACAGCGGTACCATCTATGAGGCGCCCTCCCTCACCGTGCGTCTGCTGCGGTTTGCAAAACGGGACCGAAAGGGCCTGACCGCAACGCGGGGCGGGCGTGTGCTTGGTAAACTGGAAGAGTATTTTTTGGAGCAAATGGTGGCCGGGGACACATTCATGTTTTCGGGCCAGATTTTGCGCTTCGAGGGCATTCGCGAAAACGAAGCCATCGTAACGCCTGCCGTCTCAAAACAGCCCATGGTGCCCATGTATGCGGGATCAAAATTTCCGCTCACCACTTATTTGGCCGACCACATTCGCGCCATGCTGGCAGACCCTGAACAGTGGTCAAAATTTCCGGCGCAAGTGGCCGAATGGCTGCGCATTCAAAAGCAACGCTCGATCCTGCCGCGCATGGACCAGATGCTGGTGGAGACCTTTCCGCGCGGCGACAGACACTATCTCGTTGTTTATCCGTTTGAGGGGCGTTTGGCCCACCAGACTTTTGGCATGTTGCTGACCAAACGGCTGGAACGGGCGAGGGCCAAGCCGGTGGGGTTCGTTGCCACAGACTATTGCGTATGCATCTGGAGCCTTGACGACATGGGGGCGATGATTAGCGATGGTCGCTTATCGCTGGATGCGCTGTTTGACGAGGACATGCTGGGGGATGATTTGGAAGCGTGGATGGAAGACAGTTTCATGCTCAAACGCACTTTCCGCCACTGCGCCTTGATCGCAGGATTGATCGAGAAAAATCACCCGGGGCAAGAGAAAAGCGGACGACAAGTCACCGTGTCGTCAGACCTTATTTACGATGTGCTGCGGGAACACGAGCCGGACCACATTCTCATGCAGTCCACGCGGGAAGACGCGGCCACCGGCCTGCTGGATATCCGCCGTGTGGGGGACATGCTGGCACGCATCAAGGGTGAGATCGTGCACCAAAATCTGGACCGCGTGTCTCCCATGGCAGTCCCAATCATGCTGGAAATCGGCAAGGAGCCTGTTCCCGGCGAAGCGAATGAAACGCTGCTTGCGGAAGCTGCTGAAAATATCATCGATGAGGCCATGCAAGTTTGAGGCTACAGCGCGTATCGTGGGTTCCCATGGCTGATTCGCCAGTATCACCCCCTTTGAAAGTGCGCTGGCCAAAGGCTGGACGAGCGTTACAGCGCGCCGGAAACAGAACCCCAAAGCCGGATGATAGCGCGCCAAAATCGATACAGACCAAAGACAAAGAAGACGTATTCTTGATGGCTCTTGCCGACCCACTAAAGCACCACGACAACGCGCCACGCACGGATTTTGGAACGTGTATCCACGCGATCAACGGCGTGGAACTGGTGGCTGATCCATCCGGCACTCTGTATTGGCCCACCACAGAAACACTGGTCGTTGCCGATCTGCACTTGGAAAAAGGATCATCCTTCGCGCGGCGGGGCCAGCTGCTGCCGCCGCACGATACGATGGCAACACTGAAGCGTCTGGGCGCTGTCGTTGAACGCTGGCAACCCGCCCGGGTGATTGCGCTGGGGGATTCGTTTCATGACCAAGACGCGGCCAGTCGCTTAAGCGAGGAGGCGTTCGCTGCATTGTCCAACCTGATGCACCAGCGCACATGGGTCTGGATTTCCGGCAATCATGATCCCAAACCCCCACAGGGTCTTGGCGGAACAAGTTGCCATGAAGTGCGCGAGGGCGGGCTTATCTTACGCCATGAACCGGCGCTTAAGGATTGCGAGGGTGAATTGGCAGGCCACCTGCACCCCAAGGCTGCGCTTTTGAGGCGGGGGCGGATGGTACGACGAGCGTGCTTTGCTGCCTCGCGTTCGCGCATGATCCTGCCATCATTCGGGGCCTATACGGGCGGGCTGAACGTCTTTCATCACGCTTTTGAGGGGCTGTTTGAAGATCGGGATTTTCACGCTCTCATGTGCGGCAAGGACCAAGTTTACCGGATCGCAGCACACCACCTGAGCTAACAAGCGAAGCACAGACGTTTTCCAGCTATCTAAATTTTGGAAGGCGGGTACACTTTACCGGAATCAACCCTGCACACATCTTCTCAATGGAAATATGATGATGTCGAAAGCAAGCAACTCTGCCCTTCACCGCAAACGATCAGGCATCGTGAGAACCGCAAATCTGCTTCCAATGGTGTGCCTTGCAACCGTTGGGATGACGATCTTCGGACCATTTGGACACAGCGATGCCGCTACAACATTACCCAAGGGCATGACCTCATGTGGTCTCGACTTGCGAGCAGAGTTTCGTGAAGGCGCTCCGGTGGACCGGTTCACCATCACCAATCGCTCCACCCCGGACTGGTCGATCCGATCCATCACACTGAACCTTGAACCATCGGCCGGAAAACTGATTTTCGACACCAAGGACGGTGGAGACGGTGTCGAAGTCTTCCAACCGTTTCGCGAAGCGGGAGGCAATGCGGATTTGCGGTCCATCTCTAAATTGCGTGATGGCGGCCCGGTTTTGACGCTGGACTTCCATACGTTTGAGGCTGACCAATCCTATACGTTTTCCATTGATGTGGATGATACCGTCAAAGTATCCGAGCTTGGTCAGATACGCGTGGCGGGCAGCGAGATTACCGGAGCCTCTTTGAGTTACATCTTGCGCGGTCCAGGAGGCATGATCACCAAAGCGGCGGGAGACTTTGACAACTCCGCACGCTCCGCCGTGACGGGGCGTGTTTGCCAGTAAACGCACTTCCCGGCGGGCGTAAAATTAGTGAGCCTCGTCCCAATTGTCGGCGGCGCGGGCATCAACCTGTAGCGGCACGTTGAGAACGAGAGCCGGTTCCGGAGCTTTTTTCATGACGTCGCAAACCAGAGGTATGGTCTTATCAACCTCGTCTTCCGGCACTTCAAAAATCAATTCATCGTGGACCTGAAGCAACATCTGCGCCGTCAAACCCTCGGCCTCTAAGGCCCCTTCCATGCGGACCATGGCCCTGCGGATGATGTCTGCCGCTGCACCCTGAATGGGGGCGTTGATGGCGGCCCGTTCGTTGAAAGCGCGGACCTGCGGATTGCTGGCGCGAATATCCGGGTAGTGCGCGCGCCGTCCAAAAATCGTTTCAACGTAACCGTTTTCGCGACAAAACTCTTTGGTGGCATCCATGTAGGTACGGATGCCTGGAAACCGCTCAAAGTACTTCTTGATGTAATCTGAGGCTTCGCTGCGCTCGATGCCCAGGTTATTGGCCAGACCAAAAGCCGAAATTCCGTAGATGATCCCAAAATTGATCGCTTTGGCCTGACGCCGCACCATGGGGTCCATGCCTTCCACCGGCACGCCAAACATCTCGCTGGCCGTGATGGCATGAATGTCCATGCCGTCTGCAAAAGCCTGCCGCAGCTGGGGAATGTCAGCCACGTGGGCCAGTACCCTCAGCTCGATTTGGCTGTAGTCAGCCGACACCAGTTTGTTGCCCGATTCCGCCACAAAGGCCGTCCGAATTTTGCGACCCTCTTCCGTTCGCACCGGAATGTTTTGCAAATTCGGGTCGGAAGACGACAGGCGACCGGTGGTCGTGGATGCCATCGCATAGGACGTGTGAACACGCTTTGTTATCGGATTGATGAAACCCGGCAGGGCATCTGTATAGGTGGATTTCAATTTGGTGAGCTGCCGCCAATCGACGATTTTGCGCGGCAATTCATGACCTTCCGCAGCCAAGTCTTCCAATTGTTGCGCACCCGTTGCCCATTGGCCCGTTTTAGTCTTTTTACCGCCGGTAAGACCCATTTGGTCAAACAGAATCTCGCCCAACTGCTTGGGAGACCCAACATTGAATTTCTGCCCCGCCAGTTGGTAGATCTCGTCTTCGAGACCGGCCGCTTTTTGCGCCAAGTGCCCGGAAAGACGCGACAAGATTTGGCGATCCACTGAAATACCCCGGGCTTCCATGCGGCAGATGACTTCTACCAGAGGTCGCTCCAGCCGTTCATAAACCGTGGTCATTCCCTCCGGCACCAAACGCGGCTTGAGCACTTCCCACAGGCGCAGGGTCACATCGGCATCCTCCGCAGCGTATGCGGTGGCTTTTTCAATCGGGACTTTGTCGAACGTGATCAGTTTTTTGCCACTGCCCGCAACGTCTTTGAACGGGATGGGTGTGTGACCTAAAATGGCTTGGGATAAGCCGTCCATGCCATGCTTCGCGCGCCCTGCATCGAGTGCGTAAGACAGCAACATGGTGTCATCGAACGGTGCTGTTTTTATGCCGTAACGGTTTAGAACAACCCAATCATATTTAATGTTTTGAGCGATCTTTAAGACCGAAGGTGCTTCCAACAACGGCTTCAACACTTGCAAGGCGGCATCAATCGGAATTTGCCCATCAAGCAGCGCTCCACCTCCCAACAAATCACCATCGCCGTCCACATGCGCCAGCGGGATGTAACAAGCCTGACCGGGTTTGATCGCCAGAGAGACCCCAACGAGATCGGCCTGCATGGCATCGAGAGAAGTTGTTTCCGTGTCCACGGCGACAAGGCCCAGCTCCATGCCGTCCGCGACCCAGCGCTCCAAGTCTTCGAGTGTGCGGATTGTCTCGTACCGGTCGTGAGACACTGGCAAAGCCGCATGAGCTGCCAAGCGCTGCGCGGCTAGTCCGGCAGGAGTTTTCGTTTCAATTAAACCATCGCCGGACCCGGCTTCGCCTGCTTTATCAGCAGGGCCATCAAAATCCGGGCCACGCTGACTATCAGCGGGACCGACTGACGCCGCATCGATGTTGGCCGCGTCCACTTCGGTTTGCGTCGCCACCCGGCGCGTGAGCGTGTTGAGCTCAAGGCCCTTTAAGAAGGCGATCAATTTTGGCCCATCCAAACTGGTGAGTTCCAACTCGCTCAGAGCGACGTCCAGAGGGGTCTGTTGATCGAGCGTCACAAGACGTTTGGAGATGCGGGCGAGGTCGGCAAACTCAATCAGGTTTTCACGGCGCTTGTTCTGTTTTATCTCGCCTGCCCGCTCAAGCAGCGTCTCAAGGGTGCCAAACTCCTCCAGCAACTGGGCGGCTGTCTTTGGCCCAATGCCAGGGACACCTGGAATGTTGTCGGTGGAATCGCCGGCCAGTGCCTGCAGATCAATCATCTTGTCTGGCTGAACACCAAACTTCTCCACGACCTCGTCCACACCAACGCGACGGTCTTTCATCGTGTCATACATGGTCACCTGCGGTCCCACGAGCTGCATCAGATCTTTGTCTGAGGAGATGATGGTGACCTCGCCCCCCGCTTCCACTGCAAGGCGGGCGTAGGTGGCGATCAGATCATCAGCCTCGTACCCCTCCTTCTCAATACACGGCACATCGAAAGCACGTGTGGCTTCACGAATGACAGCAAATTGCGGCCGCAGGTCCTCCGGTGGAGCGTCGCGATTGGCTTTGTATTCGGGATAAATCTCATTTCGGAACGTGGTGGATGAGTGATCAAAAATCACCGCAAAATGGGTCGGCACCACGCCCACGGAGGTGTCGCGTGCCTCCTGCAATAGTTTCCAAAGCATGTTGCAAAAGCCGGAAACGGCTCCGATGGGCAAGCCATCGCTCTTACGGGTCAGCGGGGGAAGCGCGTGATAAGCCCGAAAAATGTAGGCCGATCCATCGACCAAAAACAGGTGGTCGCCTTTGTTCATAGTGTGCTCTCAAGCCGCTTGCGTCCGTTGGCGCGACGATGGGCAAGCGAGGGCCGCATTGCAAGACTTGAAAGGGCGACTTGCTTTGCAAATCCCATGACCAAGAAAGCCCTCACGAACGGTTGACCACACCGTGTTGAGCAGGTGCTTGATGTCCAAAATGGTACTTCCCATCTTCGGTATACGTCGATGACGCATCGACTCGCAGCGGTGAACTCCCCGTAAGCTGTTGCGCAGGGTACCCGGTCGTTTCCCCTCTCCTGAGACCGTGGCACCAGAGCGTCTGGCTCCGGTTTCATTGCCATTGGCAATGTTTCCGGAGCCTTTTTTTGCGTCTTTTCGATTGCGTCGCGTGACAATTTTCCCCCATCTTGGACTTAGAAAATCAGTTCCAGGTGTCTCATGTCCCAACTCGATCAAACGCTTTCCATAATAGATGCCAATGCAGAGGGAGCTTTGGCACGGCTTTTTGATCTATTGCGCATTGAGAGCGTGTCCACCGATCCGGCCTATGCTCCATCGTGCCGACAAGCGGCGGAATGGCTGGTGGCGGAACTGACTGCGTTGGGGTTCGATGCCTCTGTGCGGGATACGCCCGGTCATCCTATGGTGGTCGCGCATCATGACGGGCCGCAAGGCAGCCCGCATGTCTTGTTTTACGGACACTATGATGTGCAACCCGTGGACCCGATTGACCTTTGGGATACGGCCCCGTTTGAGCCTACATTGAAAGACGGGCCGGACGGACAACGCATCTACGCGCGGGGTTCATCGGACGACAAAGGGCAGTTGATGACCTTTGTTGAAGCTTGCCGCGGTTGGAAAGAAGCTACAGGTGCCCTTCCTTGCAAGGTGACGATCCTGTTTGAAGGCGAAGAAGAATCCGGTTCACCGAGTCTGGACGATTTTCTTTCCGCCACCGCTGGAGAACTAAAAGCTGATTTGGCATTGGTGTGCGACACCAGCATGTGGGACGCGCAGACCCCTGCCATCACGACTGCACTGCGTGGAATGGCCAGCGATGAAGTGATCATTCACGCAGCCAGTCGGGACCTGCATTCAGGCTATTATGGCGGTGCGGCTCAAAATCCGATCCATATCCTATCGCGCATCTTGGCTGACCTGCATGATGAGAACGGCGCTGTGACGTTGGACGGGTTTTACGACGGCGTCGAAGAAGTGCCAGAAGATATCAAGGCCAATTGGGACAAACTCAATTTCAGCCCGAAGGACTTTTTGGGCGAAATCGGTCTCTCCATGCCCGCGGGTGAGAGCAATCGCAGCGTGCTCGAAAAAACATGGTCTCGGCCCACAGCAGAGGTCAACGGCATTACCGGTGGCTATACGGGCGACGGGTTCAAGACCGTGATTGCCGCACAAGCGTCCGCGAAGGTCTCTTTCCGCTTGGTGGGGCAACAGGATCCAGATGCCGTAGCCAAAGCCTTTCGCAAACATGTCGAAGAGCGGCTGCCGGAGGATTGCCGGGCGGAATTCATCGCCCATGGACGCGGACCCGCCTCACAATTGGACTATAAGCTGCCTGCCCTTAATAAGGCGGCGGATGCGTTAACCGCCGAGTGGGGTAAAGAGGCGGCGCTTACGGCGGGTGGTGGCTCCATTCCCATCGTTGGCAATTTCAAGCGGCAGTTGGGAATGGATTCACTGTTGATCGGCTTCGCGCTTTCCAGCGATGCCATCCATTCCCCCAATGAAAAATATGAAGTGCGCAGTTTCCAGAAAGGGGCCCGATCATGGGCCCGTGTTTTAGCGGCGCTTGCGGAGTAGGCCTTATTCCGCCGCTTGCAGCGCCGCTTTTCGCCCATCGGACTTTTTCCAAGGTGTATCGCTCAAGACCGCCCAGTCGGGTCGGTGGAAAAGGAACATACCCCAGCCTGTCCAGCGCACGAGCATGTAAAAGACCATAGGGGCGACAATTCCGATGATCAAAGAGATGAGCGCCATCGTGCCGACGTCGAGCCATGGCACTAACTTGATGAGCAAGAGGCGGGACACGATCATCGGGAAAAAGAACGATAGGTAAATCACGATGGAATTGGCCCCAAACCAGTTGAGGGGTCGATTGACAAGCCCCATCACCCGCTGGCTGGACAGAAGAGATGCGCACAGGACGATTGCCCCGCCACCAGCAAATCCCAAGACAAGCGATACCAAAGGCAAACCGGACCAACCCAGTGCCACGAAAGTGCCGTTGGTAATGGCCCAAACCAGCAAAAGAGCCAAACATGCGGGCACATGCTGCCGGGCTTTGTCCGCCAGAGCGAAGAGTTGGTTGGCAAACATGTAGCCCGCCAAAAAATAGACCAAGCGACTGCAAAACTCGTCAATGAGCAAGAAGCCCTTTTCTGAACTCACCACGCCGAACAAATCTTTGGCTTGCTCCAGCAACGGCCCAGTATTGATAGGTGCGATCTGCAACAGCACCGATGCACCAAACAGCCACCAGATGCGGTTTTTCAGCAGTTTTGTGACCACGAAAAACACGGGCAACAGGTAGATGAACCACAGCGTTCCAAAGGGCTGAATGAAGGAGAAAAAATACGTGCGGATAACACAACCGAGCGTCAGTCCTTCTGCCATCATATTGGGCGCTTTCATGCCGTACTGGATGGTGAGCCAAAGCACATAGAAATAGAAGAAATGCAGGACTTTTCGGTCCAGAAACAAACGCCAAGGTCGATCAATTGTAGCTGCCAAAAACAGGCCAGAGATCAAAAAGAAGTCCGGCATCCGAAACGGTTGCGCGAACGCAACCACAGCATGCATCCAGCCCTGCTCACCGACCGCCTTTTCAAGACCGAGCGTGGTGTGCATCATCACAACAAAAATGATGCAAATGCCTTTGGCCGTATCGACCCAGTTCACACGATCCTTAGCCACTCGATCACCGGAAGCCGGTGCCATAACGGGCCTTGAACCAATCGATTGTGTAAAGACCGTCATGGCCAATCCCGCGTTGAATGCTTTGAGCGCCCTACAAGGATGCCCTTTCGGTGGTGAAGAACGGTTAAGAAGCTGCTCAACCACCCCGTGACATTGCGCAAATCAGGCTGAGTTTTGTGCCACGGTTAACGCTTGCCTTTACCAGCCCTTAAAATGCGACCGATAGACAAGATGTCTGAGC